>JBGPSD010000025.1:0-3708 GCA_041489925.1 Candidatus Nanoarchaeia archaeon | reverse complement strand
TTCATAAGACATCAGAACAGGGTGATTTTTCTTGCAGTCAGGGCATATCCCGAATAGCGCATATTTTTTGGATTTGGTAATGTCGTCATCTGTGATTTGCTTTGCAAAATGGCATGCAACATAAGACTTGCCAGGGTCTGCCTGCGTGCTTCCTGTTCTCAGGCCTTCAAGCAGTTCTTCAACATCATTTTTGGCTTCCAATGCGCTTTCAAGAGTCCTGCGCTCTGCGCGATTTGCTTCCAGCTTTTGTTCTAGTCTTATTATCTCACTCTTAAGAGGTTTGAACTGTTTGTAGAACTGATGTAATGATTGCCCTTCTTTACCCGGTTCCATACACATTGTGATAAAACCGCGACTTATAAAGATGCGGTGATACCGACTACAAATAACGGGCGCGTACCGCGCCAGAAACAGAACGATTCAGAGAAATTTTTCCACTATTGCTTTGTCTCTGTGGCAAAGCCACCCAGTTTGGAGTAGTTGATTCCTAATGAAATAGAATCAGAGGCCCGCCGGTTTTAAGGCCGACGGGCCCGTCGATTCGTGAGTGAAGACTTTTACATCCTGTCTAGCCAGGAGAACCTTCGTTCCTCAACTCCGTGGTCTGCCTCGCAAGCGCGGCAGATGTACGGGTCGGCAAAGGCGCTCTTGACTATCGGATTGCCACATGAAATGCACACGAGTCGTTTCATGCCCTTCGTTTGGACATTATCCTGTCCATCACATGCTCGAAATAATTCTCTTCTTTGCGGCGCGTGTCAATGAAGGCTTTTATGGAGGCCACGTCTGTGATGAAAACACTGTCGGTTTCCATCAGTAGTCTTCCTCCGCCCTCATCAGCTCTTCCTCTGACGCCTCTTCTCCGCGGTGCCAGAGGTTTTCCATCATATCCGCGTCGTTCTCAAAGTCCTCGTAGTCATCGGTGTCCTTCTCAGGCGCAACCGGCACTGGAAGTGCTGGCTGGTGAAATGCCTTCTGGTGCTCTACTGCCAGTTCGGTTTTTCTCATATTTACACCCCCTCTACGGGACTGCCCCACAACCTTATTGTCCGGAAAGTTTACGGACTATCCTTATATTAGCGCGGGTTAATTTATATTTTCAGGTTATAATTTATAATCTTTATATAAAAAGCCATTTTTTATAATTCTCCGCAAGTTTTATATAATCCGTAACATTTTATGAGTTAATTAAGGGTGGTTAAGGGTCATTAAGTATTATACAAAAATCCCTTAACTTTAAGGGGGCTATAAGGTATATGAAAAGAAAGGTAATCCAGATTGCAGAAAGCACACAGCTTGTCTCACTGCCGAGAAAGTGGTGCATTGAGAACAATATCAAGAAGGGCGATGAGCTTGACCTTGAAGTTGACAACAAGAAGATAACCATCTCATACGAGCACGCGCCGGTACTGCAGAGAATAGAGATTGAAAGCGAGGCTCTGGGCAAGTTCCTGACGCGTTACATCCACGGCCTGTATATGCGCGGAATAGACGAAATCAAGGTCAATATCAAGAGCAGCAAGGACCTTGAGCGCATCCAGCAGACGCTCAGCAAGGACGTGGGATTTGAGGTCGTCGAACAGGGCTCAAGCTATTGCGTAATCAAGAACATTTCAGGCGACATTGAGAGCTTTGACCAGCTTTTGAGGCGCATTTTCATTCTTATGCTTAATATGACTGATGAGGGCCTGAACTTTATCAAGGATAACAAGCTCAAGGAGCTGGCAAACCTTTTGACACTTGAGGAGGCAAACAACAGGTTCACGATAAGCTGCAGGCGTTATCTTAACCGCAAGGGCCACCCGACGCTTAAAGTGGGCCCGCTTTACTTCGTTGTTGAAGAGCTGGAAAAGCTTGCAGATGAGTACAAATACTTCTACTCACACCTTGTCCAGGCAGGAATGAGCAGTTCTGCCAGGGGGCCTGTAATCGCTTTGCTGACAAAAATTAACGCGGCTTTGCGCAACCTTGTCGAGTGCTTCTACAAGTTTGATTCGGAAAAGCTGGTTGAAATACACGCAATCAAGCAGGCAGTCTATCAGAAATGGCAGGAGCTTATCAAGTCAAAGAAAACCCCTTCGGAACAGCTAATTATCGCCCATCATTTGCTCATTATCAGCGAGAAAATAGCAGATTTCACTGGCTTGCTGGTTGCGATGCAGGCTGATACTGCGGTCTGATGCTTCCAAACTTGCGCGCAAAATATCTAAGGCCGGCTATGCGTCTGATATTTATTGAGCGCAGGATTTCGCTTTGGTTTTCAGCAGGATTGTCTTGGGACAGCAGCGGATAAGCGTGGATGCTTTCAATAATCGTTGCAGGGTCATTGCATTTTTCTTCAGGGAAATTTCCATAAATTCCTGACGTTGCGACCCCTATTGATGCAACTCTGGCAAATTCCTCTGCGAGCCCGAGCCTGTGCGTAATCCTTTCCCTTACGTGCTTTGCGCTTTTGTTCTCCCGCTCATACGTGTTTATGTTGAGGTGGCCTGATACAAAGCACCTGTAGAATCCATGCAGGTTATATGATGTTGCTGAAGGTTTTGTGTTGCCTGCTCTTATTGATTTGAACTGGTTGTAATAATTGTTTATTGCCGCCAGTTTTTCCTCGGGTGAGCGGCCATCTTCATGCAGCCCAAAGCTGCAGGCAAGATGGAAAAAATCCTCGTCTTCGTGGGCATATGTGAATCCTGTGTCAACATAATACATCCTTGCGGCGATGTTCTTTTTTGAGTGCCTCCTGAACTTTCCCCCTTTCGAGCCTGCTATTGAAATAAGATCGTCAATTGTCGGAGTCTTGATGCTGCCTGTGAACACCTTTATGTTTGACGTGCTTGCATCAAAGTGCCTTTTGATTGTTTCAGGGGACAGGTCAAGGTCCTGGGGATTGTAAATCTTAAGCACTTCAGCCCACAGGGTTTTCTCGACATCTGTCGGAGGAAGGTATCTGGAATATGTTTCAAATGCTGCATTCAGGTTGCGCTGCAGGTGCTCAACTATTCCATCAGGGTTTTGGGGTATTTCTGCGGCGCTTATTTGCGGCGCATTCTTCTGCCAGTACGCAATGTCTTTCATAACCTGCTGGGTTGCTGCGTCGCGGAAACTGCGGAGCCAGGGCACCTTGTGGTCGCCTTTTGCAATCCTTCTGCGTATCAGCAGGAATATATCTTCAAGGTCCGGCCCTATGATTCCCTCACGGACAAGATAGCTTGCATTCTCATATTGAATGGGTATCATGCTTGCTGCCAGGCGGATGGGTTTTTCTTTATTTCCAAAATGCTTGGCGTCGTGATAAATTATGTCCGCAATGACCTGGTGCGGGATTTTCTCTTTGTCCAGAACGTGCTTGAGGAAGCTGAACTCTGGTTGTTCCTTGCTTGCCTCTTTCAGGTCAACATACAGGTAATGCGAGCCCCCTCCTATTGAAGGGCCTGTGAGCTTGAGCATTGTGGTAAGGTGCTCCCTGCGCTTTCTGGCGTGGTCAAGGTATTCCTTGAGGTTTTCCAGGGCCTCTGCGTAAAAGTATGCCTCATTTGGCCCGCCCTTGAATCTTTCGCAAAGCTCGAGGTTCTTGACAAGCTCTGCGTGCACCCTTGTGAATGGTATCATTGGTTCATTGATTATTCCGTCAAGATTCTCTGTGTTTTGCTCAATAAATGTGAAGAATGCCTCATACTTGGGGATGCCCTCGCGGACCATTGTGGCAAG
>JBGPSD010000024.1:0-7260 GCA_041489925.1 Candidatus Nanoarchaeia archaeon | reverse complement strand
CGGAGCGGGCCAGTCGGACAATTGCACTGCCGAGGCACCAAAGATTGTCGCTCCAACCATGGTAATTCCCATGCCAAGGGCAACCATCTTCTTTACCGCTTGTATTGCTTTCATTATCTAAACACCTCCGTGTTTAATTTGAAATATACCCTCTCTTTTTTTACAGGCATGCCTTCAATCACGCCAGTCAGGCTGCTTTTTGGGGATTTAGATTATAAATCTTTCGCTGTTGGGCTGTCGACGGGGAAAAGTATTAATATCGGCGGTGTTTTGCAGTGCCTATGGCAGAAAAAATGAAGCCCAGGAAGGTGGCGCTTGCGCTTGCCTGCTTGGTTGTAGTGTGGCAGTTAATCTGGATATTGATGGTAGCCATAGGAAAGCAGCCTATGCTTGACTGGATACTGGGAGTTCACTTCCTGGCAGACGGCCTGAAGGTTGCTAATGTGACAGTGGGAAAGGCAATTGTCTCCCTGCTCATTCACTTTGTGGCTGGCTATATCCTTGGATGGCTGTTCGCAACAATCTGGAACAAGTCAAAGTAATGCTCCGGAACAGCAGCTATATATAATAGTCCGAAGTAGTTCTTTTGTTATTCGCGGCTGTGCCAGAGCGGCCAAATGGGACAGGCTTAGGCAGCCAAAAGCTGAAGACACCTGTTGGCTTAGTGCCTTCCAAGGTTCAAATCCTTGCAGCCGCATGAGCGTAGCGAATGCGGCAAGAGGCTCAGCCGGACCCGCAGGTTCGGCATGCCTTGCAGCCGCATACGAAGCGTGAGCATTTCTAAGCGTAGCTGCAAGGCTCGTCAACTGAGCATCAGCGAAGTTGACCGCTGCCTTGCAGCCGCATATTTTACTCTTGAGTGCGCAACAATGTTTAAGTAGTGGCCTGCTTTTGCAGCATTTATGAGGCAGGCAAGGCTGGTTCTGTTTGTCATTGCAATTGTTGCACTGCTGCCTGTGGTTCTTGCGCAGAGGGAATGTCCTGATTATTGCGCTGACGGAGTGATGCATTTGAGTGGCTCGTACAGCGCGCGCCTGTCGCAGTGCGAGTATGAGCTGACAAGGTGTGCTTATGGCTGTGCTGACAGGAGTTCGTGCGCAAGGCAGCCAGAGGAGGAAATAAGGCTTCCGGAACCAGCGCGCCCAACAACTCCAATTCAGATTCCTGAGCGTGTTCCTGTTTCAAAGATTCCTGTTGAGACTTACAAGCCCAAGATTCCCGCGATGGACCTTGATGGTGACGGCGTTGAGGACAGCAAGGACTTGTGCCCTGCAATAAAGGCAATGACTGCAAACGGCTGCCCTGGGTGCCAGATTGACACTGACGGATTGGATTTCTTCAAGCAGGGAAAGGTTGGCTGGTTTGTTAAAAGCAAGCCGATTCTTGTGCCGACAAAAAGCGGAATTCCTGAAGTCAAGGAGCAGTATTATCCGCAGTTGGCGCTTGAAGACAAATGCATTAACAGCAAGAACCTTGTTGAGTATTCGTGCTCTGGCGCGTGCATTTCAAAGAATGAGATTTATGCTCTTGCAGGTATTGGGATGCTTGCGGGCTCTGATGCGCAGGAACTCGCAGCTTATGCCTGCGTTATGAATCCTGCGGGCGGAAATGGTGTTCTTGGAAAACAAACGCATGAATGCGCGTGCGGGTGCTCTGAGGGAGCCTGCCTGCCTGAGACATACACTGACAAGGACAGCCAGCCTGACTGCATTGACCCTGATGATGACGATGACGGAATTCCTGACCCAAAAGACAACTGCCTGGCAATAATCAATCCTGACCAGGCTGACGTTGATAATGACGGCGTAGGGGATGCATGCGACTGCGCAGATATGATGCAGGGCCCTTCTGAGACCGGCAGTGATTGCGGCGGCATTTGCAATCCCTGCATTCCCTGCGCGTGGTGCAATTCCAATGTCGTTCCTGCGCGCATCAAGGGTTTGCCGAACAATGGATTCATTGACATTGTTTTTGTCGGCACTGCAAATGTCCCAAACCTTGCCACTGCAGCAGTCAATGCAATACAATCACGCTATCTCCAGCTTCACCAGTTTGCAGTCAACCCCCTGCCTGCAAATTATCAGGACAAGTATAATTTCTATGTTTACAACGGCGGCAAAGCAACATTCAATGGTACGACATCCTGCAGTGCGTACAAGCTGCCGGCACAATACCAAAAGGATGTGCCTTTTGCTGACGTTACAGCAATCCTCACGCAGACGCCGACAAACGGCTTTTCGTGCGCGCTTGGCCCGCCGTCAACTTTTATTGCAACATCAAACAACTTGGATCTTATTACGCACGAGAACGGCCATTCATTGTTCGGACTGGTTGATGAGTACTGCGGCAATACATTCTACATGCAAAACGACCCCAACTCAAATGTCTGGAAATCGCAGGCAGTCTGCACAACAGTATCCACTGCTGCAGGATGGGCTCAGGGCACATGCAGGCAGATTAAATCTCCGGGCTGCAAAGTAGGGTGGTTCAGGTATGACCCTGATCCGAATCCTGGCGTGCTTGACGCATACATGACCTGCTGCCCAGGAACTCCCAAATACCAGTTTGGCGAGGCTGAGACAAGGAAGGTTGTATGGGCATTCAACAGCTGGCCTTCGAACCAGACTCGCGGAATCTGGCTTGCATTCCATGTTGCCGGCAATGATGTGACGTACAGGGACGCTCAAATTGTGGACAGCCATCCTGACCTTGGACAGCAGTCAGGCGATTTCAGGGCAGTGATGGAGGACGCGGAAGGAAGGGAGATTTTCTCGTTCAGGGTTTGGGACTCGCGAATCACGATTGGCGAGGGCGCTGCAATGGCTGAAGAGGCGGAAATGGAAATCATTATTCCGTTCCGTACTGAATTGCGCAAGGTAAGGATAATGAGGGATAATGCAGTGCTTGAGAGTGTTGAGATGGGACCGCTGATTGAGAAGTTCTGCTCGGAGAATCCTGAGGCAGAGGAGTGCGGCAAGGTTTCAATGCCCAGCGCGCAGATGCCAGTGGCGCCTGTCGTGCAGCCAACAGTATCGCAGCCTGTGGGGCTGTGGCAAAGGATTGTTTCCTTCTTCAGGTAGTCTTAGAACGTCTGCCAGCTGTATTTGCGCATCTTTGAGGTCTTGCCGTAGCCGCAGCTTGCGCAGACTTTCTTGGCTGCGTTGTAGCTGTGCCTTCCGCAGCGCCTGCACATTATGTGCGACCGTCCCCTGCTTCGCTTGCCCATTGAGGGCGTTCCTTTAACCATGCGTAATCACTTTGTTTTTACTGCGGCGAGATGAGGATAATGGTATCTCCGCGAAGGAAGGTTGTCCCGAGCTTTCTCGTGGTGTTCCCTTCAACGCGTTCCTCTGTGTCGTCAAGCACGCAGTTGATATGAATGTCAAACGCCCTAAGGATGCCGATGAACTGCTTGTTGTTCTTCAGCTCTATAAGGACTTTCTTGTCTCTTGCGCGGTTAAGCGCGTCTAACGGTCTTGATTCCAAGTTAATCACCCCAAAAAGGTAAACAATATTGACGAAAAATCAAGGAGAGGTTTATAAAACTATTGGTCAGAAGCCGAAACTCCTTCGCCTCTTTCTCATCCAGCCGGGCACAAAGGCATAGAATATTATTCCTATCATGGTGATTGCGACTGCCACAAGGAACCAGTATGCAGGGTTTTTGTCGTCTTTCTTTTCCCTTTGCAGGACGGTTACCTCTGGCAAATCCCTTCTTGTGATGTTTGGCTTTGCCTCGACAGCAGGAGAAGGGGCTGCTGCCTGTGCTGGCGCGGTTACCTGCGCGGTTATCTGCTGGGTTGTGTTTTCCACTGGCTTTGTTGTCGTGATGTTGTACTGTATTGGCACGATTAGTTTTGTTTCGTTTGTTGTGTTTTGCTGCACTGTCGTGTTAATCACTACTGTTTCGCACGCGTCCCCTATGCCGTCCTTGTCAGTGTCTGCCTGGTCGTCATTTGACTTTGCAGGGCAGTTGTCTGCGAAGTCAGGGATGTCGTCACGGTCATCGTCCTCGCCTTTCAGCAGCGCGACATGATTGTTGTCGTCGATAAATGCAATTGTGTTTTCAAAAATCACAGGGTTCATGCCTGTGATGTTCAGTGATTTCTCAACACCTGTGCTGATGCGGTAGGTGTAAAGCGTGTTGTTTTTTTCATAAATGATAATATCGCCGTACATTGACGGGTTGTTTCCAAAGACCCCTATTGCTGTGCTTTTTCTTGTCTTTAAGTCAAGCACATAGAACTGGTCATTGTCTGTAACGAGAATCGGGCTTTCCTCATAGCCGACAGGCATTTTGCCGTGCTGCCTTGTGTTGGTTATGTCCTCGCTGTCAAAGTCATAGTATTGTATGATGTGGTCATTGCGGTCATTGTCGCGGTCAAGGTCCTCTTCAACAGCGTCTTCAGGAGTGTCAAAGACAAGCGCGTCCTGCAGAGCCAGAGCGCGTTCGCCAGTCTGTTCTGTGTTTGTGAAATTGTGCGTGTCAAGGTCATAGAACTGCACGATGTTGTCAGTTTCGTCGCCGTCTTCGTTAAGGTCGTCGCCTATGTCTTTCTCAGCTGTGACAAAGCAGACGTGGCTGCCGAATATCGACGGGTATGTTCCGCGCTCCCCAATCCTGAGCGCGTCCCTGCTTTCTGTGTTGTAAAGGAATATTGTCCTTGCCCTGTCTTCGTACGCGATTAATTCGTTGTATACAGACGGGTGCTTTCCTTCCCTTCCTGTGTTTTTTATTCTCTCTGAGCTGAGGTCATAGTACTGCAGGACATGGTCTGCTGTGTCGCTGTCTCCTGTTAGGTCCTCATTGATGCTGTCTTCGTAAGTTATGAACGCCAGGATTTTGTCATTTAATGCCAGCTCAGAGCCCTGCATTTTCGTGCTGGTTATCGTGTACGCGCTGGCTGCTGTGCTTAGAATTATGAGCATTAATGTTATCGTCGACAGCTTCATAATGAGTGCGTGGAAGCATTCCTTTTTATTCTTTGTGGAGTTGATGACAAAAGCTTTATAAACAACCCCTTTGCTTCTGCGTTTATGGTTATTGTGCACAGAAGGGGAGAGGGAAGGACTCCGACAGGCGGAAGGACTTCTTTGAGCCGCGGAAAGAGAAGGTTTGAGATAGGAAACCACCCCACCGCGACCAGAATTGACAAGGAAACCAAGATTGTCACAAAGGGAACAAAGTCAGCTGGTTTGGTCAAGGCAAAAGTGCACTCCACAGACCACGTTAATCTTTTTGATCCTAAATCAAAGAGTTATTCTCAGGCCAAAGTGAAGGCTGTTGTTGAGTGCCCTGCGAACAGGCATTATGTCAGGCGTAACATAATTGTGAAAGGCGCGATTGTTGAAACAGAAAAAGGAAAGGCGCGCGTAACTTCACGCCCAGGCCAGGACGGAACTGTTAACGCTGTGCTGGTTTAGTTCTATTAATTGCGTTTAACTTTGTGCATTAAACTACGACTACAAATAACGGCTTGTCGGCAATCTACGGATTGCCGAGCATGTTGAGAAGCTCCGCTTGCTCAACACCTTACAGTCGCGGTACCAACGATAATGGAAGTTATTTTTAGAAGGTTGAAAGTTTCTTCACAGCGTCGATGAAAACATCGCATTCTTCTTCTGTGTTGTAGAGGTATAAAGAGGCCCTGCAGCTTCCTGGCAGTTTGTTTGCGTGGAACCAGGAGTGGACGCAGTGCATTCCTGAGCGGGTCATAATATTGTGCGACTTGTTGATTAGCATTGAGACAGTGTGCGGGTCCATGTTTTTGATGTTAAAGCTGAATATTCCTGCCCGCTGTTCTGCTTCTTTTGGTCCTATGAGTTGGACTTTGTCGCCGATTGCATCTGTTATTTTTTTGTTCAATGCGATTTCGTGCTTGTGGATTTCATTCAAGCCGGCTTTTTGCAAATATTCCATTGCGGCTCCGAGACCGGTTATTCCTGCGTAGTTTTGCAAGCCTGCTTCGAATTTTTCTGGTGATTGTGCGAATTCTGCTGTTGTGTAAGTTGTGTCTTTTACTGTGTCTCCGCCGACGAGGAATGGAGGAAGTTTTTGCAGCAGTTCTTTCTTTCCGTACAAGATTCCTGTTCCTGACGGTCCGAGCATTTTGTGTCCTGAGCATGCGAGGAAGTCAGCGTCAAGTTTTTTCACATTGATTTCCTGATGTGGTGCTGATTGGGCTGCATCCAACAACACGAGTGCGCCATTTTTGTGCGCGATGTCAATTATTTCTTTCGCAGGGATGCTTGTTCCGTCGACATTTGAAGTCATTGCCATTGAGACAAGCCCTGCTCCGCTGATTTTTTTCGCAAGGGCGTTTGCATCGCCGAATGGAACTGTTTCAAACTTCACTCCGGTCTTTGCCAATTTCTGCCACGGAAGCAGATTGGAATTGTGCTCTTTGTCTGTTATGATTACTTTTTTTCCTTTCAAATCAAGGCAGTTTGAGATGAGATTGATTCCTTCGGTTGTATTGCGGGTGAAGATGAGTTCCTCAGAATGCCTTGCCGAAAAAAACTTCTGTGCGATAGTTCTTGCTTTTTTTATTTCTTCTGTGACTTTCTGACCCCAGTCATGCCAGCTTCTTCCGGCGCACGCAGGGTATTTGTCATAGTACTCCTGCATTTTGTCAGTTACCTGCACAGGGCGCAAGGACTGGCACGCGCTGTCAAAGTAGATTGGCTTTTGCTTCTGCTCCAGGCACCTGAAATCCTTTCTTATTTTTTCAGTGTTCATTTTGCGAGCTGCTCGTCAATGACTTTTTCAAAGGCGGCGAGAGGCCTTGGTCCGACTATTGTATGGTTGTTAATAAAGAATGTGGGTGTTCCTGTGATTTTTGCCTTTATTCCTGCGTCAAAGTCCTCAAGTATTGCTGATTCGTATTTTTTCGAGTCAAGGCAGTCTGCGAATTTCTTTGCGTCAAGCCCCAATTGTATTGAGATGTTTTTCAGAGTGTTAATGTCTGCCTCTGCTGTTCCGCAGGCCACAGGAAGCTCAAACAGTTTGTCGTGCATTTCCCAGAACTTGCCCTGTTCTTTTGCGCACTGTGCTGCTTCTGCGTGCAAAAATGCTCCTGTGTGCTTTTCTCCTAATGGGAAGTCGCGGTAAACATACTGGATTCTGTCCTTGTACTTCGCAAGTACCTGCTTTACTGTCGGCTCTGCTTCCCTTGTGTACGGGCAGAGATAACAGCCGAACTCTATGATTGTGACTTTTGCATCGCTTGGCCCTATTACAAGGTCATTTCCTTTGTCAGG
>JBGPSD010000023.1:0-12109 GCA_041489925.1 Candidatus Nanoarchaeia archaeon | reverse complement strand
TTCAATGTTGTTTGCATTTCCGACTTTTAATTGTCTTATGCCTTCTGTAATATCTCTATCCATAAACCAATTGTCTTTTACAGCCTCAGCATATGTTTTGCCCGCGCTTGCAGGAGATGCCGCAACATAATTTACAGAGTACAATGGGTGTTTCTCAAGCAAAAGAACATAATTTTGCCCTACCGCGCCTGTTGCTCCGACAATGCCCACCGCCATACGCCTTCGTTCAGCCGTCATCAATCAAAGATGAACGTTTGGTTTTTATAAAGGTTGGGAAAACCTTCTCCAATTTATGCAGTAAATAACTTCCACTATCGTTGGTCTCTGCGACTGTAAGGAGCCGTTATTTTTAGTCGTTATCTCAGTTACATTTATATATCTCAATTCACAATGAAGTGCTCATGACAATCGTAGTCAAGGCAAAGATAAAGGAAATAGCTGGGACGTTTAATGTGTCAGCGGACTTTGCAGATGCCCTTGGAAAGAAAGTGGAGCAGATGGTCAAGGATGCGATTGACAGGGCAAAGGCAAACAACAGAAGGACAGTCATGCCGAAAGACATCTAAATTTTCTTTTCAACGTGCCTTATTCTTGCTTTTATCCTTTCCAGCAGCGCCTTTGTCTCTGCAAGGTCTTTCCTGGAGTGCTTTTTGTCTTTCATCGCTGACTTGAGTATGTTTTCAGCGCGCGAGATTGACTTCTTTATCAGGACTATCTGCTCCTGCTTTGTGTTGTGCTCTGTTGCAAGGGCGTTTTCAAGAAGCTTCACCCTGTTTGCCCTTGCCTCGTGGATTGTGAGATACTTTGCGAGCCTTCCCTCAAGCTCGCGAATTCTGTCTTTTATGTCGCCGTGGAAGATGTCCTCGTCCTGCTGGTGCTTGAGAATCCTCTGCTCTTTCTTTATCGCGTCTCCTATGCTGTGCTGGAGGTTGTCAATGTAGCCCCTCATTGATTTTGTGCTGACTTTTTTCAATCTTGAGAGCTCTATTTTCAGCTTTTGGCGGGCGTACTGGCGCTCGTCATAGTGCTTCAAAGCCTTGCCAAGGTGCGACAGCATCAGGCGGGCGCTGTCCACGTCATACTTTTCGTGAGAAATCATAGTCCAAAGCGCCTTCTTCTTGGCGGCGGTGGGGGCGGCAGCCCTGGCGGAGGCATCATTGACTGCCCTCCCATTGGCTGCGGCATTGTCCTCTGCGGCGGAGGCATTGATTTTGGCTCAAATGAGGGCAATGGCATTGACCCGCCCTCAAAACCCTGCTCCTTTATTGACACTCCCTTGCCGAGGTCTTCGCGCAAATCCTTCACAATGTCTGCCACTGCGACAATTCCCTGCGCAATCTCTGAGTTCTGCTCCAAAACCTTGTTCATTTTCTCGACTACAGGCCTCATTTTGTCCTTGAAGCTTAAGCCGCCTTCCTCTACCTGCAGGGCAGTCATTGCCTCCTCGAAAATGCTCAATAACTTATCAAGCTTGTTATTGACTTCAACAAGCGAAACCTGCATTTTCTTGCTTGGCGTAATCTCAAATTCCTTGAGCTTTCTCAGCTCGTTCTTTAGCTCTGATATTTCCTTCTGGGGCAGTATTTCATATTCCTCGCCTTCGTCCGGAATAGAAGCTCCCTTTGGTTTTTCTTCGTCAGCCATTGAGTATCACCACTTTAACAGCTAAAACGAGTGTTGAGAGGTATATAAACATTTCGTCTAGTGGCGGTGATTACTTGTGAGTGTCGGAGTGCCCAAAGCGACAAACCTTTTTAAACCTCAGGTGCTTATGAGTCAATACAGTAATGACTAGCAAGGCGGGTGAGAGAGCCAATGATGACAGACGATTTGTTTCCTGAAGAGTTCCTACTGGAAATGCGTATAGACCGTGAGATTCGGGACGTTCTTATCAGGCACAGGGAAAAAGCCTGGAAAGTGATGGAATATGACCTTCTTCCTGCACTTGACCTTCATAAGTACTTTTCCTCAATCAATAACAAAAAAGATGTTGGAAAACAGCAGGCGTCAAAGGAATGGCTTGAGCTGATGCACAACAGGACAAGCCTTGTGAATTCGGAAAAATACGCAGAGATGGAGCTGAGGGGAATTCTTTGGGAACACGGCGAAAAAGCCTGGGAAGTTATGCAAAAGCGCGTCAAAGACCTTCAGGACCACAGGTATTATTTGTATGAGTGGCGCAAAAATGATGCAGGCAGGGAAGGCGCGGTTGATGACTGGATTAAGAAATACACCTGGTATCACAGCAGGGAATTATTGAGGATAGAGTATAATTACAAACAGGGCAAGTATGACACTGTTGAGAAGCTGATGTATGAGTTTGTGAAACAGCACAGCGCTGACATTGAGGATATTTGCCAGAACCGCACTGATATTGAGTACACCAAGACTTATTTGAAGAAAAAGAAGGAGCAAATGAAAGAGAAGGGTGAAACAAAAGTAAGGCGCAAACAGCCTGTCAACCTGATTTACGCAACCCACCTATTGCTTCTGGAAAGAAAATCAGTCAGCGCCAGGACAGAGAACGCAATGCAAATTGAAGAAGCTGCAAAAGAGGCGTTTATCAAGCACAACCCTGACCTGAATCAGGAAATGATGGCATGGTCAAAAGAGCACGCTGCAGGCTGGCGCGACCATTACACATCTGTCCTTGAATTCATCCTTCGCACACAGGAGGAAAAATTCCTAAGCGTTCTCAAACAGCAGGTTCCGTCCTGCAGTGCCGGCAGTTATGCAAATGCCAGCTGAATGGCAAGATTTTAAAGCAGTCCTGAAATTATTCTTCTTATGGCCCAGATAAAGCTTGTCAAGACACCATGGCACTCATTTTGCGCTATTGGAATGTCCAAAGGATGCCAGCTGTGCGTGAAAGGAAGGAAATTAGTGCTGTTTGTGACTGGCTTGTGCGGGCAAAGGTGCTTTTACTGCCCTGTTTCTGAATTAAAGAGCGGCAAGGATGTTGTTTATGCAAATGAGTGGAAGGTTTCAAACCCTGATGACCCAAAAGAGCTGATTGAAGAGGCAAAATTGACAGAGGCAAGGGGTGCTGGAATCACAGGCGGAGACCCTCTTATTAAGATTGACCGGTGCGTTGCTTACATCAAGTTGCTGAAGAAAAAGTTTGGAAAGCAGTTTCACATTCACTTGTACACTCCATTGAAGCTTGTGACTGAAGAGAAGCTGAAAATGCTTTATGATGCTGGCCTTGATGAAATTCGCTTCCATCCAAATCTTGATGATGAGTCTCTCTGGGAGAACTTGAATCTTGCAGGCAAATTCAGCTGGGATATTGGAGTTGAGATTCCTGTGATTCCTGGCTATGAGGAAAAGACAAAGAAACTGATTGATTTTCTCGCAGGCAGGATAAAATTCCTGAATCTTAACGAACTTGAATTGTCTGACACCCAGATTGAGCAGTACAAGCTTGATGTTATGGGATTTAAGCCAAAGGATGAAGTGAGTTATGGTGTTTCAGGAAGCGAAGAGCTTGGCCTGAAGCTTGTCAGGTATGCTGCTGACAAGGGAATAATGACTCATTTCTGCACTGCAAAGCTGAAAGACTCTGTGCAGATGAGGCAGAGGATTATGCGCAGGGCAAAGAACACTGCTTTGCCGTTTGATTTGCAGACAAAAGAAGGAACACTAATACGCGGATGCGCTTATCTGAAGGAAATGGCTCCCGGAGTCGGCTATCAGAAGAAAATTCAGGAGGCAGACAAGGAGAGTATCATTAGCAGGCTTGAAGAGGCAAAGAAGCAGGTGATAGTCGCATTGCAGGAAAAAGCAGACAATGTTGTTGTTGACAAGAACCGCCTCAGGATTATTCTTCCGCAGAAAAAAATGAAAATGTTCGCGCCAAAGCTGAAAAAGCTCGGATTAATTCCCGCAATTGTCGAGGAATACCCCACTGCAGACGCTTTGGAAGTGGAAGTGGAATTTTTCTAGGATTATTTGAACCAGTCGTAGAGCATGCGTATGCCTGCCGCTCCGCCAACGATTGTTACCACGCTGTAAGCGCACAACAGTGTGGAGTTGACAGTGTCGCGCAATTCATAATCTTCAGCTTTTCCACCCAGCATTTTTGCTTGTGCTGTTGAACGCCAACAGTATTTCCAGAGCCCTATTCCAAACGGCTTAAAATCAGATTTTTTCAGCGCAAAAGGATTCGCTGGTTTTTGTGCTGCCGCGACCGCATCATCAAGTGTCATTCGTATTCACCTTATCCGTAGTCGCCGTGGGGCATTGGAGGCATTCCTGGCCCTTCTTTCTTGCCGCCTGCGATTACATCGTCTATGCGGAGTATCATCTGGGCGACTTCTGAAGCGCTGGAAATTGCCTGCGTCTTGATTTTCAACGGCTCTATGACTCCTGCTGCCCAGGAATCAACAACCTTGCCCTTGAAGACGTCAACTCCTGCCCATTTTTGCTTTTTGTCATGCGCTGACTTGAGCTCTGTGATTATGTCTATCGGGTCAATGCCTGCGTTTTCTGCAAGTGTGCGCGGAATGACTTCGATTGCGTCTGCAAAGGCAAACACTGCCAGCTGCTCCCTTCCTGAAAGCGAGTCAGCGTATTTGCGAAGCCCTTTTGCGACTTCCATTTCCGGCGCTCCTGCGCCTGCCACGACTTTGCCGTTCTTCAATGATACAGCAACATCGCCGATTGCGTCTGTCATTGTTCTCTTGAGCTCGTCAACAACGTGGTTTGTTCCGCCCCTGCAGAGTATTGTGACTGCTTTCGGGTTTTTGCAGCCTGTCACAAATGTCATTTCCTCGTTGCCAATCTTTTTTTCAACAACCTGACCTGCTTTTCCAAGCTCTTTTGCGCTTAACGAGTCAATGTTCGTGACTATTGTCGCTCCTGTTGCACGGGCAAGGGCTTCCATGTCTGACTTTTTGACCCTTCTCGCTGCGTAAACGCCCTTTTGCGCAAGGAAGTGCTGGGCAACATCATCAATTCCCTTCTGGCAGAACAGCACATTTGCCCCTGAATTCGCGATCTTGTCAACCATGTCGCGGAGCATTTTCTCTTCCTGCTCGATAAACTCCTGCATCTGCAGCGGGTTTGTAATCTGGATTTTCGCGTCAATTTCAGTGTCTTTTATTTCAACAGCAGAGTCAACAAGGGCTATTTTCGCGTCCTTGATGTCTTTTGGCATTCCCGGATGTACTGCTTCTTTCTCCAAAACAACGCCGTCAATAAGCTCTGTGTCCTCAACGCATCCTCCGACGCGCTTTTCAAGCTTTATGTTTTCCTTGTCAAATACAATCTGGTCGTTTTCCATGTCAAGGACGCGCTTTACTGCCTTGACTGCGATTTCAGCGAGCTTTTCTTTTGCGATTTCAGCGTTTTTGCCTGTTATCGCAGTCATCGCAATCTTCCTGAGCAGTGCGTCGTCCTTTAATGTCACGTTTTCAGCGATTTCATTGAGAATTTCAAGCGCTTTTTCCTCTGCCATCCTGTATCCCCTCGCGACCATTGTCGGATGGACTTCCTTATCAAGCAGGTTTTCCGCCTGCTTCAAGAGCTCTCCTGCGATAACGACAGCGGTTGTTGTTCCGTCTCCGACTTCCTCTTCCTGTGTCTTTGCGACTTCAACAACCATTCTTGCTGCAGGGTGCTCTATCTGCATCTCTTCAAGGATTGTGACTCCGTCATTTGTGACTGTGATGTCGCCCATTGCGTCAACAATCATCTTGTCCATTCCTTTGGGTCCAAGAGTTGTCCTGACTGTTTCCGCGACTAATTTTGCAGCCATTATGTTGTTTCTTTGCGCGCTCCTTCCGGTAGTTCTCTGAGTACCTTCAGGCAGAATAAAGATTGGTTGCATCTGATTGTTTGTCATGATTAATTCACCTCTTATTTGGATGGGAAAACCCCTTGCGGGCTACTTATAAAGCTTGCGAACTCAGGGGGAGTGGTAGCACAAAGCTTTTTATTGTTGATAGGCTTATCTCGCCTTATGGGTGGAGAGAATTATACCACAGGAATATTGCAGGATACTGTCCGCAGCACTTACTTTCTTCTCGATCAGGCGGTTAATGAGAATGCCCGCGCTAAAATCGTGGGCAATCCTTTTGATGATAATGCAGTAGTCGGGCTTGCGAGAGATGTCCTGATTGCAATCAAGGGGCTTCCGGAAGCATCACGGCAGAGATTTGATGATCAAAGGGCGTATGCGCTTGACATGATAGAATTGTTTAGGCCTGCGCCAAAGTCACACTACACGACAAGCGGCAAGGGAAACCGCAACTTCATTTTGTTCTGAAAAATCAACGACCGTGAGTTTCGACCATTGCTTCAAGCGCTTTTTTACCGCGGGTTGTGCCGAACTCAGAAGGCGGCGCCTCAAACTTCTTGTCCGCAAGAAGCTCATAGTCTGGGTCTGCCTTCAATTCTGTCCTTATCAAAGTTATCTGGTTGCGGTAATCACTCCAGTCAATTGAAGTTGCTGATGCAACCTGGCAAAGCGCGATATAATAACTGTATTGGTCCTGATAAGTCAAAGGTTTCACTTTTGTCATTCTTCACCCACCTCGCTCTTTCAGGGGTATGGCAGGGGATTATTTAAAGATTTGCACAAGACTTTTATAGCAGGCACGCTGCCGTTGCGAAAATGATAATAACAATTTCAGGACACCCGGGCTCAGGCAAGAGCACTGTCGCAAAGCTTTTGGCAAAGAAACTTGGCTTCAAGCACTTTTCTGCAGGAGATTTTATGCGTGCAATGGCAATTGAAAGGAAAACAACTCTTGAGGAACTGACCAAGGTTGCATTGAAGGACAGGAGCATTGATAACGAAATTGACAAGCGCACAGTTGAGCTCGCCCAGAAAGAGGACAATTTTGTGATTGACTCACGGCTTGGCTGGAAGTTTATTCCTGGCGCTGTGAAGATTTTGTTGGCAATAAATCCTGAAGTTGCTGCAAAAAGGGTATTTGCGCAGATGCGGCCTGATGAAAAAGAAAACACAACACTGGAAAAGACAAGGGAAAACCAGGACAAGCGCTTTGCAGCTGAAATAAAGCGCTACACTGATTGGTACGGCGTTGATTACACTGACAAAAAGCACCATGACTTTGCTGTTGACACAAGCTCCCTGACTCCTGATGAGATAGTTGGGAAGATAATGGAGTTTCTCAATAAAAAAGAAAGCTTTAAGAAAGGAACGGAGTGTTCCTGTGGACATGCCCATTAAAGCAAATGATTTTGTGGAGATTGAATACACAGGTATTGTTAAGGACAGCGGGCTTATCTTTGACACAACAGACGAGAAAATCGCAAAGGAGCACGAGCTTCCAAAGGCCCAGTACGGCCCTGTTGTTGTGGTTATTGGGCAGGGACAGCTTCTCAAGGGGCTTGAAGAGCAGATAATCGGAAAAGAGCCTGGCAATTTCAAGGTTGAGCTTGCTCCTGAAAAGGCATTTGGCAAGAAAAACGCCAAGCTTATCCAGATGGTTCCTGCGAAGAAGTTTGTCGATCAGAAGATACAGCCAGTTCCAGGGCTGCAGTTGAACATTGACGGAATGGTGTGCACAATCAGGCAGGTCACAGGCGGCAGGGTGATGGTTGACTTTAATCATCCCCTTGCAGGCCGCGAAATTGTTTACGAAGTCAAGGTCAAGGGCATTGTGACAGACAAGAAGGAGCAGCTCAAGGCGGTTTTCGCAATGCTCCTGAACCTCGCTCCTGAGAAGATGGAGATTGAAGGCACAAAGGCAAAGATTGAGCTCAAGCAGGAATTGCCAAAGGAGATTGTCCCTGAACTGCAGAAGAAAGTAAAGGAGCTCACAGGCATTGATGCTGAGATAAAGACTGCTGAGAAAAAGGCAGAGAACGGCAAGGCTGCAGAGAAGAAGGCTCCTGAAAAGAAAGAGCCTGCAAAAGGCGAGCGAAGCGAGACTGTTGCAGACCCGCCGAACCGCAGTTCGGCGCTGCCTGCAGAGAAGAAAGCGCCTGCTGAAAAGGCAAAATAATAAAAACAGCGTTCTAGAAGCGTTTGCAGATGAGTGGGGAGACAACAGTCAGCGGGGTAATTGCCGCAGGCATTAAGATTGGCGACGGGTATTACCGCGAGGTTTACAGGCAGGGAAACACTGCCGGGAAAATAGTCAAGCCGCAATGGAATACTTTAGTTGGAAAACTGCTTCTGAAGATTAAGTTCGGCACAGGCGACCTTAACGCGCTTGAAAAGTTCAATTATGAACACCATGTTGCGGAGATGCCTGTCCGTATCCGCGATTATTTTGCTCATGTCACAGGAAGGAGCTTTTCCAAGAGCGGAGACATTATAACCTGCGAACTGGCAAAGAACTCTGACGGCACCCCCGCAAAGAGGCTCAAGGATTATGGTCTTGTTAATGACAGGATGTTCTGGAATCGCATCGGGATACTTGAGAAGGCGCTTATCGAATGGGAGGTCCCTTTCTTTGGCATTAATGATGAAAACGTGCTTGTGCGCGAATACAGGGAGCTGAATGTCGGTTGTGACAAGTATCCCATCGTCGTTGACCTGAAGCGCTTTGGCTACAGGACAACTGTCTTCCAGCCCCAGGTAAAAATCAAAAAAGGGTTTGAGGCAAAGGTACACCGGGCATTTGACAGGCTGAGAAAGGACTACCAAGTTGTGTGAGACTGCACTACAATAAAGCTTAAATAGTTCTGGAATTGACGCTGGATTAACATTAAAAACAGGGTGAGGGCAATATGGACTTCGCACGACCAATAAGTTCTGCAGCAACAAACGACCCGAAATTGACACAGAAAAGGCCCCAGAGCCCGACCGCGGCTGATGCCGAGCTTGAGGAACTGCTTTCAAAGCAAAGGGCGACAATCAAGGTTGTCGGGTGCGGAGGCGGCGGAAACAACACGATTAACCGCATTACTGAGGTTGGAATCCAGGGTTCTGAGACTATTGGAATCAACACAGATGCGCAGGACCTGTTATACACTACTGCTGACAAGAAGATTCTCATAGGAAGGGAGACGACAAAAGGGCTTGGCGCAGGCTCTGACCCAAAGGTGGGAGAGGAGGCAGCGCGCGAAAATGAGCACGATATCAAGGCAGCTTTGCAGGGCGCGGACATGGTGTTCATCACCTGCGGGCTTGGCGGAGGGACAGGGACAGGAAGCGCTCCAATTGTTGCAGATGTTGCAAAGAAAATGGGCGCTTTGACAGTTGGAGTTGTCACAATGCCTTTCACAATGGAAGGAAACCGCAGATATGAGAACGCGGTTATCGGGCTTGAGAAAATGGAACAGCTCGTTGACACATTGATTGTGATTCCAAACGACAAATTATTGGAGCTTGCTCCTGATTTGCCATTGCACACTGCATTCAAGGTCGCGGATGAAATATTGACAAACGCTGTTAAGGGAATTGCTGAATTAGTGACTCGTGCAGGGCTTGTCAACCTTGACTTTGCAGATATTAGGGCGGTTATGAGGAACGGCGGAGTTGCTTTGATTGGTGTTGGCGAAAGCGACAGCGAAAACAGGGCAACAGAAGCTGTTGAAAAGGCAATTTCAAACCCACTGCTTGATGTTGACATCACCGGCGCGACAGGAGCACTGATTAACATTTCCGGCTCAAAGGACATGACTCTTTCAGAGGCGCGCAAGATTGTTGAGACAGTGTCATCGCGGTTGGCTGAAGACGCAAAGATAATCTGGGGAGCCCAAATTTACGAAGATTTGGGAAGCTCACTGCGCTGCATGCTGATTGTTACGGGTGTCAAGAGCCCGCAAATCTTCGGCGCGACAAAGACGCTCTCTTCAGTTGAGAAGAAGGAATTGGAGAACGACCTGGGCATTGAGTTTGTTGATCCAGACTGATTTTTTATTTTCTTCCGCAGTTTTATAAATAGCCGCATGTTTCTAACAAATTATGAGCGTGGGGGAATCTATCATACAGAGAATAGAAAAAGTCGAAGAACTGATTAAAAAAAATGGGCTTTGCGACAAAATTCTTTCTGCAGAAGAAACAGCCGAAACCATCGACAAAATAGCAGCAATCCCTGAGATAGTTTGGGATTTCGAAAGCTCGCTCATTCTTTCAAATGAAGAATGGAAAAAAATAGACAACGTAATGAAAGAAATAGCAAAAGCCCAACACCGAACAGCAACAATTTACTTTGTTGCAAAACCAGAAATTGCTCCGCATCGCACCTTAGAATACTCGCTCAAATATGATTCAGTTTCAGGCCCGCGTGTTGTAATGCAAGGCTTTGATTCAGGGCACGCGCACTTACTTAAACCTGACATGGAGATTTACCCATTATCACACAGACCCCCTGGAGACAGGTTGTATCATTCCATCCCATCATTGATTAGTATTGAAAAAAAAGCAAATTACGAAAAACATCCGATGTACGTAATGAACTTTAATCAACGAATGTTTTTTGATTTCAGAGATAGCGATTCAGATAGAGCAATAATGACAGTTATTGAAGAAAAAGTCGAACAAATTATACACGCGCTCAAGTAAATTCTCGAAATCTATTTAAACTGGGCATAGGTTTTGTTCTGTATGGCAGATGAAAACAAGCCTGAAGGGAGTGAAATACCATCACAGCCCTCTGAGCCGATAATGACAGATGAGGTTCCTGCTGAAGTTCAGAAAGAGCCTGAGAAGATTGCAGAGCCCACGCAGGTTTTTGTCCCAAAGCGCACTTATGCAGAGGAAATAAAGCAGTCAAAGTGGCAGAAGCTGAGGGGCTTTATGGTTGAATGCATGCGTGTCCTCAGGATAACAAAGAGGCCTGACAGGCAGGAATTCAAGACAATTGTCAAGGTCTCAGGAATAGGCATAGCGATTATAGGATTTCTCGGCTTCCTTGTGCATTTTATCAAGGAATTGATACTCTGAATCAAAACCCAGCGGTCAGACAAGCTGACGAGGGTTGCTAACCGCAACCTTTTTAAAGCCCATCTCGATATCATCAGTATTCTTCTGGCCAGAAAAATTCTGAGCTAGGGTAAAGAGAAAAAATGGCAGACGAAGAAAAGAAGATTTCAACGCACATTTTCGCATTGCGCACGACTGCAAACCGCGAGGACCAGGTTATGGACTTTGTGGCGAGCAATGTCAAGAAGCGCAACCTTGATGTTTATGCAGTCATAAGGCCGCACGGCATGCGCGGCTATATTTTCCTCGAGGCTTTGGACAGGCAGGCTGCAGAGCAGGCGGCATTTAACGTGCCATACGCGCGCGGAATCCTTCCAAAGGAGATTGAATACAAGGAAATTGAGCACATGCTCGAGCAGGTCAAGCGCGATGTTGACATCAGGAAGAATGACATTGTTGAAATTATTTCAGGCCCGTTCAAGCGCGAGCAGGCAAAGATTACGCGCATAGACAAGTCAAAGGAAGAGGTTGTTGTTGAGCTTCTCGGAGCGGCAGTGCCGATTCCAATCACGGTCAGGATGGACGCGGTCAAGGTAATCAGGCGAGAGACCGCAGGCGGAGAAAAGGAAGAAAACCAGGGCGAAGAAGAAGAACCTGAGGCACCGAGTGGTGGGGGCGGCCCTCTCGGACCGCTTGGACCATAAGGCTTAAAAACAGTTCACAGGTCGAACGATTAAAATGGCAAAGCAGAGCATAGAACAGCTTGTTGAAGGCGGAAAGGCAACAGCAGCGCCGCCATTGGGGCCGGCACTTGGGCCTATGGGCGTCAATATAGGCCAGGTTATCGCTGAAATCAACAAGAAAACCGCTGCTTTCAAGGGAATGCAGGTTCCTGTCAAGATTATTGTTGACACTTCTGACAAATCATTCACGATTGAGGTCGGCACGCCGCCTTCTTCTGCTTTGATTAAGAAGGAAGCGGGAATTGAAAAGGGTTCTGGCGCTCCAAACGTTGACAAGGTCGCTGACTTGAAGATTCCACAAATTATCAAAATCGCAAAGATGAAGTCTGACGCCCTTTTGGGCAAGGACATGTTCGCAAAAGTCAAGGAAGTTATCGGCACGTGCAATTCAATGGGAGTTCTTGTTGAAGGAAAAGAGCCAAGGGCAATTATCGCAGAGATTACCGCAGGCGCTTATGCTGCAGAAATCAAGGCAGAGAAGACAGAGATGACCGCAGAGGAATTGAAGAAGCTCGAAGAG
>JBGPSD010000022.1:0-12644 GCA_041489925.1 Candidatus Nanoarchaeia archaeon | reverse complement strand
CTGGGAGCCGGTAACAATACTGGAATATTCGCCGTTATTCACGCACGAGCTTGTCAACCTTAATGTCGGCGCAGCGCAGAGGCTAACAATACAGTACTGGACAGAAGCAGCAGCAGCGTATACAGCAATAAGAAGGGCAAGGACTGTTGCGCTTGGAATCAAGAACAGCGATGCAATAACAAATGAAACAAGCGATACCTTCCAGGCACTCATTCCCGCAGATGTGTACCACTCCATTGTAAACCTGAGCTATACTCCGACAATAAACCAGCTGTTATTGGTCATTGCAAGCGCAGAAGTATGGCCCAACAAGACAAATGAATCAATAACTGCGCGCCTTCTGCACAATGGCACAGACCGCTCATTTGCTGACCAAGAAGGAAAGGACGTCACCAGCATTATGCTGTTCGCAACCCACCTCATAGTAAATGCCACGCCAAATGTAGCGCAGAACTTCACCCTCCAGGGATTGTCAGAAATTGCGTCTGACAAGGCAATTCGCAATGCGCGCATAACAATTGTGCCGCTGAATGACAGCGTGTTCTACAATGAAACAGAAGCACTCTCAACAACAACTTCTGCAACTGCCCAGAACAAGACATTCCTGTTCTTCACACTGGCCACTCCAAGGGACGTGTTAATCATTGGCAGTGCAAAACTAAACATCACAAATGCAGCAGGAGTGAATGCCTCAACTGCACTGCTGTTCCTTGACGAGGAAATAATTGGCAACATGACCAAGACTGCAAAAGACACCCTTGATGACTTTTCATTCATAGTGGTGCAACAGACAAACCTCAGCGCAGGAGCGCACTCCCTGCGCATGACATTCAACAGGCAGGGCACTGCAGGCACTGTGGGGATGGCAAATTCGCGAATCTCTGTTCTCGCACTGCCGATGGCACAATACAACTCCAGCAACATCTCAGTCACAAAGACAGATTCCCCGGACCCTGTTAATGCAAGCACTAATTTGACTTACAGGATTAATGTTTCATCAACAGGAAACGGAACAGCATTCAATGTGATTGTGAATGACACTTATCCTGCACAGATAATCTACCTGGCATCACAGCCAGCGCCTGTTTCAGGAACAAACAACACGTGGCTGCTAAACGGCATACGGAACGGAACAAGCATGCTTGTCAACATAACATTGCTCGTGCGCAACATAATAAATGGCACTGTCATTAACAATACTGCAAATGTCACGTGGCAGAAGGCGACAGGCGGCAGCTTCAGCCTGCAGGCTGCAACAAGCACAACAGTCCTCAGCGTGCCAAACATCACCCAAGTCATACTGAACTCAACCAACCCGCTCACAAATTTCAGTTCAGAAAACCTGACTGTGTACGTCACCAACGCAACTTATGCTGATGGTGCTGTCGTGCAAAACA
Organism: Candidatus Nanoarchaeia archaeon; assembly: GCA_041489925.1. Taxonomy (GTDB): domain Archaea; phylum Nanobdellota; class Nanobdellia; order Woesearchaeales; family ARS49; genus JAWAAW01. Next base: position 11,247 of record JBGPSD010000022.1, on the reverse strand, counting down.
TCACTGACTGGAAGCGCAACAACATAAGCATTGCATTGCTGAACATGCCGTTTGAGACAAACATTAACAGCCTCGCGACAGGCGCAGTAAGGGACTATTCGCGTTCAGGCAACAATGGAACACTTGGAGGAGGGGTTTCTGCAAACGCGCCTGTCTGGAACAGCTCAGGAAAGGTTGGCGGCTCATACACATTTGACGGCATTAATGACTTCATACAGGTCTCAGGGCTCATTGGAACGCCTGCAAGCACAACAATCGCGGCGTGGGTTAACTGGGCGCCGAAGTCAGCAGATACAGAGGGGGAAATTGTGTCGCTTGGAGACTATATTGCATTAAGGGTGTCGCTCGGCACCACCCCTCCATGGACAGGGGCATACGGGTTCTATTATGACGGCACAACCTGGCAGGTAACACCTTCAAGCAGGTATCTTAATGGTACAGGCTGGCACCATGTCGCTTATACGTTTAACAATGCGACAAAAACACAGGCAGTTTATGTTGACGGAGTCCTGGCAGGCAGCACTGCGCACGCCCTGCCCATTGTTTACACAGGGCTGGGCGCAAACACTTTCATTGGAAAGCACGGAAACGGCGGCACAACCTGGGACTTTAACGGCACAATGGATGAAGCGCTTGTCTTCAACCGCTCGCTCTCAGCTGAACAGATTTACCAGCTTTACATTGACGGCAACAACAGCAAACACCTGATGACAATTGTGCCTCCTGAAACCCTTGAGGGAGAGGTCTGGCAGGCGTGCGTCACGCCAAATGACAACCAGCAGGACGGCAACACTGTTTGCAGCAACAATGTGACAATCGGAACAACTTTCCTCACCTGGAGCAACCCATCAGTCAATGAAACAACAATATACTGGAACTCAAGCATAAGGTTCAACGCAACCTGGACATCAGGAGTCCCCCTCTCAGGGCACATATTCTCAATCAACCAGTCAGGATGGGCAAATTCAAGCTTTGCATCTTTCGGAGGGCTGACGAACGAATCCTGGAATATCACAACAATAACAGCTGATGCAGGCTCAGTGATTGGCTGGTATTTCTGGGCGAACAACAGCCTTGGCAACAGCAACCAGACAAGCGTGCAGAACTTCATAGTCCAGCCAAGACCGACAGCGCTGGTGTTCTCAGTAAATCAGACTGTTTATCCGCAGGGGTATGGAAATCCGACAGCCACGCAGTATTACATACCACTCAACGCAAGATACCTTGACACCAGAACAGGACAGCCGATAAGCGGGGCAAGCTGCAATGTGACAAACAATGAAACAACAGAAGTTATTGAGCTTGCGTATGTTTCAGCAACAGGCAATTACACCGGCAACCTATCAACAAGAATGCTGTATGACAATGTCACATTCAGCGCCGCCTGCGCAAAGCAGAACTATGTAAGCAATTCCAACCAGACATCTGCCAAGGTCTGGTTTATCACATATCTTTGGGAGGATGGCAACCTGTCATTCGACAGCGCAGGCGCATTCACGACTTTCCTCAAAAGGGAAGCAGTGTCAGGGGGGCTTTTCACAAAGACAATCAACACAAACCTTGTGCAGGGCAACAATCTTGTGCAGGAATTCAACTATTGCGGCTCAGGAACAAACTGCTCGCTGGCCAGGGACTATCTGGTCACAAATGGCGTGTTCTCAATGAAGCTCAACATTTCAGTGAATGACACAGTATGCAGGCCGTATCTTTGCTATTTCGTCAAAGACCCTGCTTTCAACAAGATATACGAGGACTGCTATTCAAGCCCGACAACGCTTACTGCAAACACCGCGACAATTGTTGAGAACAACATAACAGACACGCTCACTCTGCCGCAAGGAAACTTTATCGGAATCTCGCTCTACCTGAACTGCAGTTCTGCTGTCTCAGAGCAGGTAAAAGTCTACTATAATTACACAGGCGAGCCGGCGAGCTTCATAATTACGCATCCAAAACCTGTTGAAATCATCACTTTCACCTCGTACTCAGTGCAGGTGGAGAAGAATTACACAATCGGACCAAACCGGAGAATAAATGAAACAAGAATATCAGTAATTACTTTCAACAATACCGCGAGCACACCCACTTACACAGACTACATATTCATTCCGAGAATTTACGTAGCGTACCCCAACAGCGTTATTCCCAACACAACTTATGTTTATAACTCAACAGGGCAATTGTGGGCGAGCGACAATGCCTCTGCAGGAGCGCCAGGCATTGCAACAGTTTATTCAGACAACCAGGTTCGCTGGAGGACAGAAACAATACCAAACCAGACGCTCAGGAATGAGACAATGCAGTTCGTGCTTTTGGACTGCGCAAGGGATGATGAAATACTGATTTACAACACCACAACAGAGAAAATCTGGAACATCTCGCTGTACTCAATCCTCACGACAGTTGTTTCAACACAAAACCTGACTGTCTGGACAAACTACTCCACCTATAACGGGTTCACAGACGTGAACTTCACCGCAAACATAAGCAATTCAAGCGGGACTTTTGACATCACAAGCCTTGCCCGTATCGACACGACCGCGAAGACAATCACGTTCCCGAACTTAACTCTGGTCAGCACAGCAAGCATAATGGTAAGGGTATACGGCCAGCCCCTGCAAAAGCCGTATGTGAAGATAGTTTATCCATTTAACCTGACATTCAATGTCCGCACATCAGTGCCCATAGTTGCGAACATATCTGACCCGCTTGGAATAATCCTGTCATACGCAAATGTCACACTGCCAAATGGAACAAAACGCAATGCAACGTTCGGCAAAGTCCAGCAGCCAGACAGCTTTGACCGCAACACCATGAATACAAGCTGGTTCAGTGAAGGGGCAATAAGCCCTGCGCAGACCTGCTATTTTGGAATTAATGAAAGCGTTCCTGGAATGGCTCTGACAGGAATTTCAGGCAATGGCTGGCCATACACACTCGGGCTTTGCTCGGTTATATCGGAGAGCATAGCCTATAGCGACTTTGATGCAAACATCTCGTTCGCGCTGATGAATCCGATGGAAAACGACACATTAGCTGTCTTTGGATTTGCAGACGGCCCCACAGGAATAAACGCCTCGAGAACCGCGTTCATAACGCTTACAAAGCGCACGGGAGTGGGCGAGACATACCAGTCTTATGCAAATGACGGAAACGTAACAGGGTTTATTTCCACAAGGTTTTCAGATGACACGTTTGGAAAGCTCAGGATACAGCGCAGCGGAACCAACTTCACATTCTATTCGTGGAACAACACAGGCAATGCATGGATAACAGAGGCGTCCAGCAGCCTGAACCTGAGCAATGTCCTGTATTTCCTATTTGCGACAAGCAACAGCCTGCCTGCATTTGGCGCGCTAAACGCCAGCTGGGACAATTTCAGCATTAACACATTCAATTACTCTGTCGCGTTCTTAAATGAGACCAACCTGACAGGCATTTACAATGTGACTGCAATCGCAACCAACAGCATTAACGGCACAAACAACACAGAAAAGACAAATTTCACAATAGCCGTAATCAACCATCCGCCAAGCATTCCTTACATATTGTTGCCAGCGATGGGCCAAGTGGTGTACGGGCTTTTCAACATAACCTGGATGCAGGTGTCTGACCAGGAAGGCAACAACATGCAGTTCAATATCACGCTCCTTAATTCAGACGGCACTTTCAATGCGACCATTGTGTCAGATTACGGCAATTCCACAACAACGTCATATCCCTGTGACCCGACAGGCTATCCGAATGGAGATTACAAGCTAAAAGTGACTGTATTTGAGAACGATACAATCGAAAAGTATGCGACAAGCGACACAATGCTTGGCAATTTCACCCTTGGGCACATGCCCACTGTAGTTGTAATCGCACCAATTAACAAAAGCTTCCCTGATAGGCGCCCTGTCTCGCTCGTGATTAATGCAAGCGACCCTGATCACCCCATTGACACTGCAATCGCGTCTGTCACACTGCCAAACGGCAATGTTGAAAATCTCACGATGGGCTCAGGGCAGGTCAGCGATAACTTCGGCACTGATACGATGGGCACATACTGGAACCCATACAGCTACACAGGACCTTCGCAGACCTGCACAGCAAACATTGACAACACAGTTTCAGGAAAGGCATACATTTCCCTGAGCGGAGACGGAACTCCTGAAACAGACACTTACTGCATCATCGGAGCAAGCAGGGCGATTGACGGAGACTTTGACATAAACGTGAGCTTTGGCGTACTTAGCAACATAGGCAAGGATGGAATACTCAACTTTGCCCTGACAGAAGTTCCTGACCCGACAACAACCACAAAGACAATCTTTTACGCAGTCTCAAACTGGAGCGGTTATGAGCCAGGATATGAAGTCTATGTCAATGACCAGAACTCAACAACAGGATACATAGGATACATCGAATCAACAGACATTTCAGGAAAATTAAGGATAAAACGCACAGGAAGCAACTTCACATTCTACACCTGGAACAGCACATCAAGCACCTGGCACCACTTCAACACATCAGCAGACATATTTGACTTTGCGCGCGGGCTGTATGTCTCATTCCAGCTCGAGTCATCATACCCTGGATGGGGCGAACGCAATGTAACATTTGCCGGCTTTGGCGTGAACAGCGCAAACGTCACATTTGCAATATTCAACAACACAATCCAGATCGGAAACTACAACGTCACTTTCATAGTCAATGACACACTGGGAATAACCAACAGCGATGCATTCACAAACTTCTCAATATACCTGCACAATGGCAAGCCATCAACACCATGGATACTTGCACCATACATCAACGAAATAATATCCGGGCTGTACAACATCACCTGGTCGCCAGTAACAGACGAGGAAGGCGACAATGTCCAGTTCAATATCACACTACTCAATCCTGATGGAAGCTTTAATGCAATAATTGCAAGCAATTACGGAGACATAAGCACAGTGCAATACGAATGGAACACATCAGAATATCCTGACGGGGTTTATTCGCTCAATGTCACAGTGTTTGAGAATGAAACAGTTGAAGGGCTGAGCAACTCAAATGTGCTTGCTGGAAACTTCACTGTTGACAACACACCGCCAAGCGTCACAAACCTGACTCCGACACCAGGGGCAAACTTCAGCCAGAACACAGGGGTAAATATTTCTGCAAATGTCACAGACAGAGTTGCAGGAGTTGACACTGTCATTGCAGAAATAACACTACCGAACGGTGCGCGCACAAATTACACGCTTGCAATAATGCTGACAGACTTTTACGGCTTTGAATTCAACACCACAGCAAGCATCGGGCAGTACAATGTCACATTCATTGCAAATGACACACTGAACAATGTCAACAGAACAGAAACAACATTCTTTGTCACTTACGACACAACACCGCCGGCAGTATTTGACCCGCACCCGGAACCGGGAACTGCAGCGTATCTGCAAGACAATGTGTCAGTCTCGGCAATAGCCACTGACAATACTTCAATAAGCATAATTTATGCAAACATAACCCTGCCAAACGGCACAACAACCACCCTCACGCCAACAAACACAGAATACGCAACTGACATTTACACAGTGCTGCTCCTCCACCTTAACGAGGGACAGGGCGCGCCTGCTGACAGCTCAGGAAACAGCATCACAGCAGCATTCGCAGGAACAGGATACACGCAGAACGTGACAGGAAAGTTCAGCAAGGCAGTGCAGTTCGACGGCTCAGACGCGTACATCAATATTTCAAATAGCGGCAGCCTGCTTGATTTCAGCGCAGCGCAAAACTTCACACTCGAGGCGTGGGTGAATGCCGCAGATATCAGCGACACCCAACCAATCGCCTGCAAGCTTGACCCTGACAACACAAACACGCCCGCATACGTCCTTGCAATAGACCCTGATGGGCTGCCGTACTTCACTATCAGGAATGCGACAGGCGCCACGTTCACTGCAACAGCGACAACAAGTGTTCTTGCAGGACTCCACCACGTTGCAGCAGTCAGGGATGCCTCAAACCAGGAATGCAGGGTTTATGTTGACGGAGTCCTTGAAGGAACAGCTTACTGTCCTGCGATTGCCACAACAAACACCAAGAACCTGCTTATCGGGATAACCTGCGACATGCAATTCCCATTTAATGGAATGCTTGACGAGGTGCGGGTGAGCAATGTCTCGCGTACAGGCTTCTCGCCTGACTATTACAACCTGTACTACAACAACCTCACACAAAGGGGAAGGTATAATGTCACGTTCTTCGCGAATGACACAAGGAACAACATAAATGCCACCACAACCACTTACTTCTTCAGGAATGCGCGCGCAATAATTGACCTGCTGGACTACCGCGACAATATTGTCAACTTCACAGTAACCTATGCCAATGCATCAGGTGTGCTGAATGTAAACGTGACGCCTAACAGCACAATCAAGCTGATACAGCTAATCAGCCATTACGAGTCAAGCCCGTACAGCATACTGAGGATTGGCGCTGCAATAAATGAGAGCGTCTTCCCGCTTGACAGCAATTACACAATTGACGCGTCAGGAATTAATTTCACAAGGCTCAACATAACGCGCACGGCAACAAGCGGGACAATACTTTACAAGTGCGCAAACTTCAACACGACAACAGAAAGCTGCATTGACCTGTGCCCAAATGGCGACCCTGCTGGCGACTGCCCTGCACAGCCATTGGGGCTCTGGACGCCGATAGCGAACATAATCCCTGGGCAGAACTACACGTTCATCCTTACGAACGCAACAGACCCTGGATTCGCGGAGTGGAACGCAACCCAGCAGGCGGGTGAAACAAACACAACATCAACAAGCCCTGTGGTTGCAGTGCAGTCCAACATAACGCCAACAGCAGGACAGTATGTGCTGTTGGGTTACGGCGAACTGCAGGGCGCGTCAAACCAGCTTGATGTCGGAGCACTGCTGTCGCTGAATGACACTCTTGTTGCAGGCAATGCAAGCTGGCAGCCTGACACAAACAGGACAGGCAACCCGCCAGGAGATTACACGCCGTTCTTCACTCACCAGCTGACAAACCTGAGCAGCGGAGCGCAAAACCTTAGCGTGAAATATTATGCAGAAAGCGGGCAGACAACCTTTATCAGGCGCGCAAGGGCAATCAATATCAAGGTGAACAACGGCGATGCCCTGACAAATGATTCAGGAAGCGCGTTCCAGACACTTACTCCTGCAGGAACATACAATTCGATTGTAAACCTGTCATACACGCCGACAGCGCAGCAATCAATCCTTGTCATTGTCACTGCAGAAGTCGCGCCAAACAGCCTGACACAGTCAGTGTTCACCCGCCTGCTCCATAACGGCACAGAGCGCGCCTACACAGCGTACGAGGGCAAGGCAACAACTGACATTACCATTTTCGCAACACAGCTCATCGTAAATGCATCTGCAAATGTGGCGCAAAACTTCACCCTGCAGGCGCAGTCAGAAACCTCTGCAGCAAAGCAAATCAGGAGGGCGCGCATATCAGCAATCCCGCTCACAGAAGTGTTCCAGAATGAAAGCGAGCCCTCAAGCGAGACAACATCAAATACCTGGCAGAACAAGACATTCCTGTTCTTCAACCTTGCGAGCGCAAGGGACGTGCTCATACTGGGAAGCGCTGACGTTAACATAAGCTCATGCACAAACGGCAACTTCATAGGCGCTTATCTTCTGGTTGACGGAATTACTGTTGGCAACCTCACACAGGGATGCAAAGACCCGACTGACATGTTCCCGTTCATCACAGTGCAGCTGACAAACCTGAGCAGCGGAGCGCACACAGCAGTTATTGCATTCAGGAGGGATGCAGGCTCTGGCGGAAGGGTCGCGATAAGAAGGGCGAGAATAACTGTTGTCCCAATCACGCTAAATAATCCGCCAGCCATACAGCAGGTAATACTCAACACCACAAACCCGCTCACAAACGACACAGACCAGAACCTGACTGCATACATCATCAACGTGACAGACCTGGACAATGACCCTGTAAAGAACATAACTGACTGGCGCGTTAACAACGTGAGCATGACCTTGTTGAACATGCCGTTTGAAGGCGGCTCAAACGCAACATACACAAGGGATTATTCCGTGTATGGAAGCAACAGCGCAGTGATCAACGCAACGTGGCTGTCGACAGGCGGCTTTGACAGCTGGGGTGCTTATGAATTCAACGGCATTGACAGCAGAATCAGGGTCCAGCATAACGAGTCGCAGAACATAAGCACCCATGGAACCTGGTCGTTCTGGATTAAAATCAATAACAACGATACCTGCCAGGCATTCCTTTCAAAGAGGGATTCATACCTTTTCAACAACGGGTGGGGAATGGGATTCCAGTTCGCAGGCACTCCCAACATAAGATTTGAATACGCTCCCACAGGCGGACTGCACAATTTCAGTGCATACAGCGGCGCGGTTTTGCCGGTTAACACATGGACAATGCTCACATTTGTCTACAATGCCAATGACTCAGTGCAGAACGGAAGGCTGTACGTCAATGGAAACGAGATAGCCCCTGATTATTATGAAAACGCGGATGCAGCCTTGTATCTCAGCAACAGCGACATTTATGTCGGCGCAGTCAACAACGGCTCAAACTGCAGGCTGAACGGCTCGATGGATGAAGTCAGAATCTTTAACAGGTCATTGTCTGTAGAAGAGATAGTGCTTCTCTATCAAAACCAGACAACAATAATCTCTGCGCAGGAAACAACAGAAAACGAAGTCTGGCAGGTTTGCGCCACTCCGAATGACGACAAGGTTGACGGCGCGACAGTGTGCAGCAACACAGTATTGATAAAGCCTAAACCCAGATTCAACTTCACAAACATATCTGTCACCAAGACAGACTATCCTGATCCTGTCAATAAGAGCTCAAACCTCACTTACCAGATTAACATCAGCTCAACAGGAAATGGCACAGCATACAATGTGATAGTCAACGATACATACTCCTCACGAGTCATCTACCTTACATCACAGCCAACACCACTGGCTGGAACAAACAACACCTGGAACTGGACAGTATTATCACCAGGAACAAACATCAGCATCAACATAACAGTACTTGTAATGAATGTTACAAATGGAACACTCATCAACAACACAGTCAATGTCAGCTTCAACAATGAGACAGGGACATTGCTTAACAGAAGCACAACAATCAACACAACAGTGCTGAACAGGCCGCCAAGGATAGATGCAGTAATCGTTAACTCGACAGATCCGCTGACGAATGATACGAACCAGAACCTCACCGCATACTTCATCAACGTGACAGACCCTGACAATGACCCGGTAAAGAACATAACTGACTGGCAATTGAATAATGTAAGCATTGCCGTGCTCAACATGCCTTTCGAGGACAGCTCAAATGCAGTATGGACAAAGGATTACTCAACTTATGGCAACAACGGCACAGTGTACAATGCAACTTGGGTGCAGGGCGGTGGCTATGACGGCTGGGGAGCTTACGAGTTTAACGGCGTGGACACATTCATTGAAGTCAATAATTCTGAGAGCCTGAATATATCCGGCGACCAGATTACAATGGCTGTCTGGATAAAGGTCAAGGGGCACGTGGCAGGACAATATGAGAGAATAGTTGTAAAACCACACACTTCACAATCCAGCCCCTGGAACGCGTACGGGCTGATTGTGGACCAAGGCGGAAGGCCTGAGTTTGAGCTTGGCAACAGCACGCTCGGACATATGGGAATGGTATACATGGTGCCTTTCCCCTTGAACGAATGGGTGTTTTTCGTTGGAAGATACAATGGAACAACCGCAACAATCTACATAAACGGCACCCCTGTCATTTCCACACCTTTCAGCGGCCCATTAGAGCAAAACAACATGTCAGTGTTTATTGGCAAGAATCCCCACATTACAACAGAATACTTCAACGGAACACTTGATGAAGTAATGATCTGGAACAGGAGCCTCAGCGACGAGGAAATCTGGGCGCTCTACCAGAACAGGACTGACCTTATTGTCTCGCAGGAAATTAGAGAGGGCGACGTGTGGGATGTCTGTGCAACACCAAATGACAAGCTCGTGGACGGCAACACAGTCTGCAGCAATTATGTTCCAATAAAGAGGCGCTACAATTTCACGAATATTTCAGTCGTCAAGACAGACTCGCCAGACCCAGTCAATGCCAGCAGTAATTTGACTTATGTGATTAATGTCACAAGCAATGGAAACGGAACAGCATACAATGTAACAGTAAACGACACATACTCAACACGAGTCATCTATTTGACATCGCAGCCAACGCCGCTCACAGGAACAAACAACACGTGGGTGCTTGGCACTCTGACAAATGGAACAAGCGTGCTCATCAACATAACAGTGTTCACGCTCAATGTCACAAATGGAACACTCATCAACAACACTGCAAATGTAAGCTTCAAGAATGAATCAGGCGGATGGTTCAACACAAGCACAACAATAAACACAACAGTAATTGCGCCTGTAATCGCAGTGTTCAACTTCACAAACATCTCAGTAACCAAAACAGACAACCCAGACCCAGTTAACGCAAGCAGCAACCTGACTTACCAGATAAACATCAGCAACACAGGAAACGGAACAGCATACAATGTAACAGTCAACGACACATACTCAACACGCGTAATCTACCTCACATCACAACCAACACCGCTTGCCGGAACAAACAACACATGGAACTGGACAATTATCTCACCAGGAACAAACATCAGCATAAACATCACAGTATTCACACTAAACGTAACCAACGGAACACTCATCAACAACACAGTAAACGTCTCATACAACAATGAAACAGGAACCAGACTCAACACAAGCACAACAATAAACACAACAGTACTCAACCCACCACTCTACAACTTCAGCAACATATCTGTTACCAAGACAGACAACCCAGATCCAGTCAACGCCAGCAGCAACCTGACTTACCAAATTAATGTCACGAGCAATGGAAACGGAACAGCATACAATGTAACAGTCAACGACACATACTCAACACGCATAATCTACCTCACATCATCGCCAACACCACTCACCGGAACAAACAACACATGGCTATTCAACCTCACACCAGGAACAAGCGTACTCATCAACATAACAGTATTCACGCTCAATGTCACAAACGGAACACTCATCAACAACACAGTCAATGTCAGCTTCAACAATGAAACAGGCGCACTGCTCAACAGAAGCACAACAATCAACACAACAGTAATAGTTTATCCGCAAT
>JBGPSD010000021.1:0-14002 GCA_041489925.1 Candidatus Nanoarchaeia archaeon | reverse complement strand
ATGACGGCACCCACAGCTGGACAACTGCAGGAGGGGATTACAGCAGCACAGTCTGGGCGTCAAGGTCAGTCGGCGCGCAGGGAAAGTATTATTCCTGGGACATCACCCAGCTCGTGAAGTCCTGGCAGAACAGCACTTACCAGAACTACGGAATCATCATGGTTTCGCAGACAAGCAACAACCGCAAGGACTTTTCCAGCAGTGACAGCTCAAATGCCTCAAGAAGGCCGAGCCTGCAGGTAAATTATACTGTGTAAATTATACAGCGTAAAACAAATACAAAAGGAGGGATAAAAACAATGAAAAAGAGTTTAGCAGGAAGTTTGTTGAAGTGCGCGTTATTGGTTGCGCTTTTTGTTTGCCTGGTGGCGGCAAAGTCTCCGCCAGCAGGTGCAGTATTGTGCCAGAAGATGTTTATTCCGGCATACTTTTACCCGGGCTCGCTCTGGACTCAGGCGATTGCAGCCGCGCCAAAAGTTGACGTGATGATTATGAACCCTGCGAGCGGTCCAGGCACAAGCCAGAACTCTGACTATGTCACCGCTGTCAACAATGCAAAGGCAGCTGGAATCAAGGTAATTGGCTATGTGCACACGAGCTATGGTGCGCGTGACATTACTGTCGTGAAGGGCGAAGTTGACCTGTACAAGCAGTGGTACGGTGTCAGTGGGATTTTCCTTGACGAAGTCAGCAGCGGCGCAGCGGCACTGCCTTATTACCAGAACGTGTCTGCGTATATCAGGTCAACCAACGGAACTTATGTCGCATTGAATCCGGGCGTTGTTCCTGACCAGGGCTACATAACTCTTGGCGACACAACTGTGATATTTGAGGGCACGTACAACACGTACAAGACCTGGAGCGCGCCAAGCTGGGTAACCAGTTATCCTGCGTCAAAGTTCACACACCTTGTTTACGCAACATCGACAAAAAATAACATGAAGAGCGCAATAACAAGGTCAAAGAACAACCGTGCAGGATATGTTTACGTGACAAATGATGTCCTGCCAAACCCGTGGGACACTTTGCCCAGCAGCTACTGGAGCACTGAGCTGACAGAAATCAACAACGGCTGCTAATTGCAGTTATTTTTTTATTTTCTTTTTCGATTTTTTCTTCATTAAATAACGACTACAAATACGGTGGCTACGCCACAGAGACCAACCATAGTGATAATTCTTCCAGGAATCGTTCTGTCTCTGGCGCTGTAAGCGCCCGTTATTTGTATTTGTTTTTTGTCACATCACTTAAACAAATGCAGAAATCAGCGTGCCTGCTATTATCGCAAGCATCACAAACGTGACCACGTGCCAGGTTGTCCTTGCGTGCCTGTGGTGCACAAAGCGCTGCATTGCAGTGTGGAACATCCTTCCGCCGTCAATAGGCCCAAGCGGCACGAGGTTGAAAAGCCCGACTCCGAGGTTGAGCAGGAACAGCCAGAACACAAGGTCACCAAGCCAGGCAAAAGCAAGCGGCAAAAACACGCCGTATTTCCTGATAACTGACATTTGGATATGCCTTGACTCCTGCACTTGTATGCCAAGATAGCCCTTGTCTGCGCCTGAAAGCACTGCCTCTTTTGTCCCTTTGTCTGTGGCTATGCTTACAGTGTCTCCGGGCTTTTTGCCGGCAAATGCTTTCTCAAATGTATCAACAGAGTTTACAGCAGTACCATCAATCGCTGTAATGAGCGCCCCTGATGCAAATCCTGTTATCGCTGCAGGCGAGCCATCTGCAATGCTTGTGATGTGCATTCCGTCTGAATAAAACATTCCCTGCAAAGCAGGCAGTGCGAGCAGGAATACTGCCCAGAACAGGAGCCCAAAAGCAATGTTGACAAATGGCCCTGCTGCGAAAATGCTCAACTGCGCGTATTTTGATTTCTTTGCGAGGTGCTTTTCATCTATTTCCACAAAAGCGCCCGGAATAATCGGTATTATCGCTCCAAGGAAAGCAAGCCCTGTTGATGTAATCTTCACCTTGTGCGCCCTTGCGACAAGCCCGTGCCCAAACTCGTGGACAACCATTATGAACATTATTGAGATTATCCAGTAAAAGAACGGCACGTAAAACACTCCCTTTGCCTCGATTGGAAGCACAACTCCGACTGTGAGGGATTCTGTGCTCCTTAATATCAGCAATGCCCCCCTGACAAGCTCCTCAATCATCAGCAACATCCCAATAAATCCAACCGCAATCATCACATAGCCTGACTTTTTGAGCAGGTTTTCGTGCTTTCTCGCAATGCGCTCCATGGCTTTCATTCCGAGCTTTGTCTTGTACATGCAGAAATAAAATATTTTGAGGAAAGAATTCACCTGAAGTCGCTTTCTCGTGAAGTACATGAATACCATCAGCCCGAGGAGCAGTGCCAGCATGGCGATTGTGTCAATTGTCATTTTACCTAGTGATAAACCCCCTCTTTAGGCAGCTTATCCTTCAGTGCTTTTATAGATTCGCGTACATACTGCAGCATTTTCTCATCAAGCGGCCTTTTCTTGTGCCTTGTTTCAGCCTCAATAAAGTTCATGTATGCCCTTGTCAGGTATCTTTCCTTGTCAGGTTTGCTTGTTGTTGTCTTTGAGTACCAGACATAAATGCCGCCAAGAAGGACATATGCGTCTGACTGCTCAGGGGATTTTTTTATTATGTCAATGAACCCCTGCTCTGCTGCTTTTGCGTCTTCGGGCCTGAAAAGCGAGAGGTGGCGCTGCCAGTATGTCACTGCAATAAGCTTGTCAATTCCCACGTCATCTTTTACCGCTTTGGCGAGCCTGTATTCCGCCAGCGCGGTTTCATAGAGGTCAAATTTGCTCTTTGAAGCCGTTTTTATCGCGCTTATTATATCCGCTTTTGGCATTTCACTGTCAAAGACAAGGGGCACTTTTGCAAGGTCAGCCATAAGGCAGTATGTTTTCGCGCGCAAAATGTGGTAATCAAAAGTCCGTTTTTGCATGGAATTCATGCTTTCAAGAAGCTCCTGCGCACGGTCAGGCTGCTTGTCCTCAATCGCCCTTTTAATCCCAGCCAGCGCCCCTTCCTGATTTGCAATTTCCTCAAGTGAAGGAAGCGGGATTTGCGCTTCAGCAGTCTCAATTACAGGAGCAGGGTTTTTGGGCTCTTCTGTTGCAGTGCAGCCTGCTGTCAGCGGCATTATCAATGACGCCAAAATAGCCCCCTTGCTTCTCACGAATGACATGTTTTGCCCTGCTCTCGCAGTATTTATATTGCTTCTTGTGTGATAAGGCGTTTTCCTTTATATTACTACTTAGCAATAAATACACAATACGAAGCTTTATAAATGGGTTGTCACTATAAAGTGACTATATTATATGGGGGAATATGATAAAGAAGCTTATCGCTCTGGCAATAGCAGTCTTTGTTCTAGGCTGGCTCTCAAACACATACTTTGCGAGCCTTGGCACTGTGAGCGCACAGCCGTTTTCTTCTGACGCAAACGGCGCAGAGGTGGCTGCGGGTTCTTCGCAGGACGCATCACTTGCTGTTGGCCGCGAAAAGCCGCATCCCACTGATAGGCTGAGGCTTCAGGACGTCCACGTAACTGACAAGACAGTTGTTATTGACGCTGTTCAAGGCAGGAACTATGAGACTGCGATATTTACTGACACCAACTCAATGGACCCGCTTATTGACGAGGGCTCTCAGGCAATACAGATTGTGCCGCTTGTCACAGACGACATACAGGTCGGAGACATCATAAGCTATGACTCAGGCACATATGGGGTTATAATCCACCGCGTCATCCAGATTGGCAATGACAACCAGGGCTGGTTTGCGGTTGTGAAAGGCGACAACAACCCAAGCGCAGACCCGATAAAAGTCCGCTTCAGCATGGTAAAACGCGTCCTTGTCGCCGTGCTTTACTGATTCTTAGAAATGATTATATACACGACACGTGCATTGCCCTCTTGATGACAATCACTGAAAAAGTCCGCAAAAAACTCATAATGCTTCACGCAGGCATTGCGGACATTCTCGCCGAAATAAAGGCAGGCACCTGCCCCGTAGGCAAAATAACCAGGATAATACGGGCGATTAATGACTCAATTGTGAAGCTTGACAGCCTGCCCAGGATGTTTGAGGCTGCAGCGATTAACGCAAAGCTGCCTGGTTCTGAAAAGGCAATCATTGTCGACCGCGCAAAAACAGCCAAAGCCAATATCACCAAGTTCCTGGTCAGCGTTAAGGAAAAGCTCGGCAACCTTGAACAGGACTGCCCGGGAATGGTTATTGAGTCGCTTGAGCATTATATTGTGATGAGCAACAAATTGATTGAAAACCGCATAGAGCACCTCACCTACGATCTTGAAGAGGCAGAGATAATGGTCAGGGTGGCTGCAGCAGCAGAGACAGTATTTGCATAATTCTTTCTGGCCCCAACAGATAAATATTTAATGGGGTTGTGTTTTCTCGGTGGATATGGTGGAAGAAACCCTTGTCAGGCGCCTGACTAAGAAAACAGAGGTTGTTCAGGCAGCTGCAGAAAAGAAAAAGACAGAAAGCAATCCCCGGTTAAGGGCTGCAGAGGCAAGAATTGCAGAGCGCGAATTCTTGGAAAGGGCAACAAAGGTCAGAAAAGAGGTTGTAGCGGAAAGCGCAGTTGTCTCGTCTGCCCGCAACAGCATAATCATGGCATTTGGCGAGAGGACTCCTTCTGAAATAGTCAGCAGCATCCTCGAAAAAAACAAGGACCTGCAGCAGGCAAGGGACGCGATATCCAATATCTCTGATAAGGTACTTGACAACCTCAAAATAATATTGTCTGCAATAAGCCTGCTCAAAAGGGACTATGACATTACCATTACAAGGGGAAAGGAGTTTTCCCAGCTTCACGGCATTTACTCAGAGCTCAAGGTGCAGTATGCAAGCGCCCTTGCAGCGGTTAGTGAGTATATTGAATACTGGGAGTTTGTAAAGGCAAATGCAATCCTGCCCGGATTTTTCAATTTCCGCCTTGGCAAGTACAACAAGCAAAAAATCAGCTATGCAATAAACAAGATTTTTATCGCAGAGGAGCGCGTTGCGCAGTCGCTTTTCAAAGGGCTTGACATTCTCCACGCCAAAGCGTACGGGAAAAAAGGATAACCAGATATCTGTTCTGATACCGCAACCCCGCGGCCAATTTAACCGCAACCCATTTAAACCTCTCTTCTTACCTCTGCGCTGATGGAGTTAGTCACTCGTGAGAATATTGAAGACTGGCGTAAGGCTGGAAAAATCGCAGCAGAGGCATTGCAGCACGGCGCAGGTCTGATTAAGAAGGGCGCCATTATGAAGGATGTCTGCGAGCAGGTGGAGCAGAAGATAATTGAGCTCGGAGCAAAGCCTGCCTGGCCTGTGCAGGTCGGCTGCAATGAGGTTGCAGCGCACTTTACCCCTGACCCTGACGATAATTCTTTGTGCGACGACAGATTAATCTGCCTTGATGTCGGAGCGCACATCAATGGCTGCATTGGAGACACTGCCCTGACAGTTGACCTGTCAGGCAAATACTCAGACCTTGTTAAGACTTCGAAAGAAGCATATGAAGCTGCAAAAAAAGTCATCGCTGTCGGAGTGAACATAGGCGAAATCGGCGCTGCAATTCAGGAGGTCATAACCTCTGCAGGATTTGCGCCGATAAGAAACCTTTCAGGCCATACATTGAGCCCGTTTGTCATCCACGACCACCCGACAATTCCAAACGTAAAGATGGATTCTGATATCACGCTTGAAAAAGGCCAGGTTATCGCGATTGAGCCCTTCACGACAACAGGGGCAGGCATTGTTGAGGAGGGGGAAAGGGCAAATCTTTTCTCGCTTGTCAACAAAAAGCCAGTGCGCTCCCCTTATACGCGTGAAGCCCTGAAATTCATAGAAGAGGCGTATGACGGGCTGCCATTTGCCACAAGATGGCTGGCAAAGACATTCGGGCAGGGAAAGGCAAACCTCGCAATAAGGGAGCTTAACCTCGCAGGCTGTTTGCATCCTTATCCGCCGCTTGTTGAAAAGAACAAGGGAATGGTCGCAGTGCACGAAAACACTCTTCTTGTTGACGACAAGGTTGAGGAGCTTACAAAATTATGACTGACTCCAAGTCAAGGCTTTTGCTGGATGTTGACAGGATTCTTGGATACTCGCTGATTGAGCTGGGCCATCCTAAGAGGCATATTGCGAAGGTTTCAGGCAGGTCCCCCGCTGCAGTCTCGCGTTGGGCAGATCTTGAGTTTAGGCCTGATGCGAATTTCTCACCTGAATTCATCGCAACAGTGCAGGAGTCTGCAGGGCGCATAAGGCAAGGAGCAGATTACCGCACTGAGCGCGACATGCTTTTTGACAGGGCAAAAACACAGGAAGCTGTCGGGCGCGAAATGTATGTTGACCCTGAAAAAGTGCGCATCAGGTGCGAAAGGATGTATGCGATGGGCATTGCGGGCTTGTGGAAAGCAAGGCTGAACGGCGGCGCTGACATCTTTGTTTACAGGGACCGCGTGAAAGGAAGGGGAGACAAGTATATGGGTGAGTTTTTTATGTTTCCAAAAGAAACACTTCCTAAATGCTTAAGGGAGTCTCCAGTCGCAGAAAGGCCTTTCCTGTCAATCGCATACCTTGGTGAAGGGCACAGGATGTATTTTTGCGATGAAAACGGCGTTCATACCCCTCCGATTCATTTTGTGGCAGAAGTTAAAAAAGACATGCTTCCATTGTTGGTCATCGGTCCTGTCAAGGTTTATGATTTTTGCCGTGATTTCTTCAGGCGCCGCGGTTATGATTCCAGAAAAGACCTCGCAACGCAGATTGAGCAGACTGCGCTTGACGAAATGAAGGCGCGGTATTGCGGCAACATTTCATTGCCTGCTTACAGCTCAAACCATGCCCACGTGCCCCACAGGATTGAGTCTGATGACCGGGTGTCAGGATGAAATTCTCAAGGATAGAAATCCAGCATTTGCTAAGGGCGTGGATTCTTGTCAGCATTGCCTTTGCCATTGCGTTTTCAGGGTTCAGCCTTGACGCAAAGTTCGGGATTGCCGTGATTTTATCAGCAGTAACCGCAGGAATAGGTTTTATCGGGCATGAATTAATGCACAAGTATGTTGCCCAGAAGTATCATTGCTGGGCAGAATTCAGGGCTAATGATTTAATGCTGGGATTGATGCTCTTGTTCAGCTTTATGGGCTTTATTTTCGCAGCTCCGGGCGGTGTTTACATAACAAACCACATCACGACAAGAAAGAACGGCATTATCTCGCTTGCAGGACCGCTCACAAATATCGTGCTGGGCATTGCATTCACAGCCCTTGCTTTTATCCTGCCCTCTGAACTAAAGCCTCTTGGCACTTATGGCATGTTTATCAACTTCTGGCTTGGCTTCTTTAACCTGCTTCCGTTCCCGGGAATAGATGGAAGCAAAGTGCTCGCTTGGAACAAGGCAGTGTACGCAATAACCCTTATTCTGAGCATTGTTCTGGCATTTGGAGCAAATGCAATTATGCATTAGAATGTCACAGTAAGCCCTGCAAATCCGTTCCAGCCGTTTCTGTTGCCTTTGACTGCCTGCTCGATAAGGTCATTTGCCGAGTGCGAAACAGTTGACTCGAGCGTGAGTCCTGCAATTATTGGCAGCTTAATGCCTAATCCGACAGCCCTTGATGTCTTGCCGTCATTCCTTCCGAGATATGCATATGGTGAGACTTCCATAAATCCTGTGTCCATGTAAGCCCTTCCTCCTGCCTGGAATGCTTTAAGTTCTGCGTCCTTTTGCGCAAAGCTCAGGTCGTGGCGGACTCCAATCTCAATAGGCACATTTGCAATCTCTCCACTGAGCGCTGCTTTTGCAAATGCTCCGTTCGGTGTAAAATACTGCGAGAAGTGCGGCAAATACACTTTCCAGCCGTCTGCAATATCTGCTGAAACAGGAGTATGGGCGCGCTCGCCATTTGCAAGGAAATCTCCGAGATTATAAACAGATTCTGCAAGCTGGGGGTCAAGTGCTGTAATTATTGTTGTGTTTCTCTGCAGGTCCTTTTGCCCTGCTTCCATCCCCATTGCCGCAAGCCCGTTAATAACGTCTTGTCCGTCTCCAATTCCGTTTGTTTTCAAAGCAGCGACAACTGTGTTTCCAATATAGCTTATGTCGTCGATTGTGTTTTTTTGCCGCTTTGCCCTTCTTGAGATTTCGTCAGCATTAAGTGTGTGCTGGTTAAGCCCTGCCCAGCAGACTCTGGCATCCTGCTCAGGGGTAATTTGGCTGTCCGCACCATACTCGTAATATCCGCCTGAAAATATTCCATATTTGAAAGGGGTTATCTCCATTTTTCCGCTTCCGCCACATTTGTCAATTTCACGCTTGTGGCTGCTTTCGTGGCTTATGACTTCAGCAAGCGAGTCTCCTGTAAATCCAAGAATTAATTCCCCTGCCCTTCCCCACGCGCTGTCGCTTGCCCCTGTTTCTTTTGAGATGTATTCAAGGCCTTTGCCAAAAAGCCTTGTGGCGCCAAGGTATGCCTGTGTGTTTGCTTCTGTGCTCCTTGCAGGGTTTGAAAACGGTATGAGAATCTCTTGTTTTGTGCAGGGCTGTTCTGGAGGGGTTATGTTTGGAACAACAAACTGGTTAGGCTCATTCGCCTGAGGCACCTGCTCTTCAAAAGTGGGTATGTTGGCTTTTGCCTCCTTTTCAGCCATAGCAGGGCTGTAGTTCAGAAGGCTGCCTAGTGCGGCTGCTGCTGTTCCAAGATAGCGTTTTAACTCCCCCATAGTAGTAACTATGATAGATGAATTGGTATATAAACCTTTCGTTATTTCACTCATAAGCCCAGAAAACGCCTTTATGGCCTATTTATGCAGAAAATTTATAAACCCGTCCTTTAGGCTTGTGACTGGAAGCTCTGGGACCACAGTGTTGCAGGGGAAAAAAGACAGAAAAGCAGTGATGAGTGAATGGCAAAATACTCGTGGAAATTGGTTGGCAATGACACTTCTATGCCTGATTTTATCACTCAGGAAATGAGGGTTCACGGCGATGTTTATCAGCTGGTCAAGAAAGGGCTTTTCGCAGACAGGCCTTTGCCGCTTTATGCCAGCTATTCGCGCTCAAGATACCAGGTTAAAATGCAGTTCGGCCACAACCCGACCGTCTGCAACATCCGCGACGAAGACCTCCTCAAGCTGAAAAAGCTGAAGAAAATCGACGATTTCTTCGCAAGGCACAAAATCAACCTTGCCACATTCACCCAAGCCCTCCCTGAGCACGGCCACCACCCAGAGCACAAAAACTCATTCTGGCTCTGCCTCAAGCGCTTTGTTGGAGTTTATTTTAGGTGATCGAAACATAAAATACATTTATATACGCCAAAATACTGCTTGATAAAAATGGGCTTAAAACTCATGCTCCTGATTTTGGTGCTTTGCGCTCTTCTTAGCTGCGCACCCAAGTGCCCTGTCACATCGTGCGACACAGGCAACTGCTGCCGCACAGTAGCAGGGGGTATTGGGGTATCTGGTGTAATTACGCCTGCCACATGCAAATGCCCGAGAGACACGAGTTTTGCGCAGGTGGACAATATGGCTCCAGGCGGCCCGTATAACATTTGCACGTGCAATCAAACTTTTGCATAAAGCCACTGGTCACCTAAATCTCAGAGTCATAAACTATTTAAGCCACCGAACTACCTATTACTTGTTCTCGTCTATTATACTTAGATTGTACGAAGGTCACAAATAATTATTTTCCATATGAAAGAAAATAACCTAATATCACTGCAGGAAAAGCCGTTTGAGACAGAATTAGTTGAACATATTTTGAATCCTGTTATCAAGAAATGGTTCTTTTCCCGCTTTGAAAAGTTCTCTTTGCCACAGCTTCACGGTGTTGTTCCAATCCACCAGCGCGAAAACATCCTTGTGTCAGCGCCCACAGGAGCAACAAAGACCTTAACAGGCTTCCTGAGCATTTTGAATGAGCTTGTTGACTCTGCAGAAAAAGGAATTTTGCAGAACAAGGTGTACTGCGTTTACATCAGCCCGCTTAAAGCCCTCAACAATGACATTCAGAAAAACCTTGTTGAGCCATTGCAGGAAATTGAAAAGCTCGCAGGAAAAGAGCTCGGCATCCGCGTCGGAGTCCGCACAGGTGACACAACGGCTTATGAGCGCCAGAAGATGCTCAAGAAAATCCCCCACATCCTCATCACCACTCCAGAATCACTTGCAATCCTGATGAGCTCTGAAAAGTTCAGGGAAAACCTCAAGGCAGTTGACTGGTGCATTATTGACGAAATCCACGCTTTGGCAGAAAACAAAAGAGGAGTCCATCTCAGCTTAAGCATGGAGCGCTTGCAATACTTGAGCCCTGCGATGTGCAGAGTCGGCTTGTCAGCAACAGTTGCCCCATTGGAAGATGTTGCAAATTTCCTTGTCGGCCAGGAAAGAAGCTGCAAAATCGTCGACGTGCAGTTCCTCAAGCAGATGGATTTGCAGGTGATGAGCCCGGTCTCTGACCTTGTTGACACAGACCATGCCTCAATGCACCATGCAATGTACAAATTAATTGACGAATTAGTCCAACAGCACAAGACAACATTGATTTTCACAAACACAAGGGCAGCAACAGAGCGCGTTGTTGACCATTTGAAGCACAAATTCCCAAAGAATTACAGCGACAATATCGGAGCACACCACGGCTCATTAAGCAAGGAGCACAGGCACAGGCTTGAAGACAGGTTAAGAAAGGGCGAATTAAAGTGCGTTGTCTGCAGTACAAGCCTTGAATTGGGCATTGACATCGGCTTTATTGACCTGGTTATCTGCCTTGGCTCTCCAAAATCAGTTGCCAGGTTCCTCCAGCGCGCAGGACGCGCAGGGCACAGATTGCACGAAAAAGTAAAAGGAAGAATGATTGTCATGGACCGCGATGATTTGGTTGAATGTTCTGTTTTGCTGAAATCCGCTGTTGAAAAGAAGATTGACAGGCTTCACATTCCGACAAATGCATTGGACGTTCTCGCACAGCAAATAGACGGAATGGCAATTGAGCAGGTGTGGGATGAAAAAGAGCTCTTCAAAACCATAAAAAAGAGCTATTGCTACAAAAACCTCACCTGGACAGACTACAATGAAATCCTTGAATACCTTGCAGGCACATTCACAGACCTTGAAGAGCGCTATATTTTCGCAAAAATCTGGAGAAAAGAGGGCAAAATAGGCAGGCGCGGCAAAATGGGCCGTGTCATTTACATGACAAATGTCGGAACAATTCCCGACGAGTCATTCATCACAGTCAAGGTTGGGGAGCAGACAATTGGCAAATTAGATGAGGGATTCCTTGAAAAGCTCAAGCCCGGAGATGTTTTTGTCCTTGGCGGAGACACTTATCAGTTCAAGTTCTCAAGGGGAATGGTTGCGCAGGTCTCAGCGTCTACCACACGGCCGCCAACAGTGCCGAGCTGGGTCTCTGAAATGCTGCCGTTAAGCTTTGACCTTGCCATGGAAATCGGAAAGTTCAGGAGACTGATGCTTGAGAAGTTCACGAACAAGCTCAACCGCGAGGAAATACTTGCTTTCATCAACAAATACCTCTATGTTGACACGCGCGCAGCAGAGGCAGTCTATGAATACTTCAAGGAGCAGTATGACTATGTCAAAAAAATGCCAAATGATAAGACTATTCTCGTGGAATATTACAATGACGAGCGCGACAAAAAGATAATTTTTCACACATTGTTCGGCAGGCGCGTAAATGACTGCCTTTCAAGGGCTGTTGCGTTCGCGATTTCAAAGACAGAGCACAAGGACGTTGAGCTTGGAATCAGCGACAATGGGTTTTACATCAATGGCGACAGGAAAATCAGCGCTGTTGCCGCATTGAAGATGATAAAGGCAGACAAGCTCAGCATGGTCATGAATGCAGCGATTGAAAAAAGCGAGGTTTACAAGCGAAGATTCAGGCACTGCGCAACCCGCTCGTTAATGATTCTCCGCAATTATCTCGGCCACCAGAAGCGCGTCGGAAGGCAGCAGGTCAGCTCTATGATTTTGATGTCCGCATTAAAGAGGATTAACCCTAATTTCAGCATTCTCAAGGAGGCAAAAAGGGAATGCCTTGAGGATTTGATGGACATTGAAAACACAAAGAAAGTCCTGAAGATGATTGAAGACAATGATATCAGGATTGTGGAGATTGAAACCCAGATTCCCTCGCCATTCTCATTCAACCTAGCATTGCAGGGCTATATGGACATCCTGAAGATAGAGGACAAGCACGAATTCCTGCGAAGAATGCACGAAATGGTCCTTGCAAAGATTGGCGGCAAAAACCCAGAGGTTGTTGACGCTTTGAAATATGTCCAAAAGGCGCACAGCGAGCGCGATGAGCAAAAAGAGCAGCTCAAGCGCCTTGCCTGGAACCTCAAAAGAGTCCCAAACTTTGCAAAAGCAGAACTGGTGCGAATCATCGACGGTGAAAGAAAGAACATTGACCCGAGATTCCTGAGCGCTGTGCAAAAATACAGGAAGGAAATTGAGCTCGGCTGGCCAGAGGAGCTTCAGAACTTCTTTTTTGAAGCGCTTGAAGAAATTAAACCGCCTGAATTCTCATATAATGAATACTGGCAGGATGAGGAAACAAAGCAGGACGAGGCAGATGAGCAGCTCAAAAAGCAGTTGTTCGAGCAGTTCAACCAGGGCGCAAGGAAAACCCGCCTTGACCCGCAGATACGCTATGACATTTACAAGCTAATCGAAGGCGACAAGGCAGAGCTGAGGCAGGAAACAATAATCTGGTTCAAGCAGTTCGCAAAGAGCGTTCCTTCTTACTGGAAAGACGACGTTGCGAAATTCCTGCAGAAGAAAGCAAAAGAAATCAGTTAATTACCTTTGTTTTTTTGCCCTCGTTCCAGCCCTTGTTCTGCGTGCCTGACCCTCGATAAATGGTCCCATTGGACGAGCTGCTATGTATTTCTTTTTTCTTGAGGTCATAATGCGTGTTTTGCGTACGCATTACTTCCTGCATTACTTCTTCGAACTTGGAATGGTTTGGCGCCACAAACTTGCCTTTTGATGCGGTTTGTGCAAGCTTTTTAAGGGATTTCCTGTCAATTTGTCCGGTATACATTGAATGCGCTGTTCTTGCGAATGCCATACACTTGCCTATCTCAAGAGTGTACGCGTCTGAGCCGCCCATTTTCATTGGCGCCTCAAACACCTTTTGAACAAGGCAGTTTACGAATAACGGGAATTGCCCGTTTGATTTTGCTTGGATTCCTTCCAGGGCATCAGCAATGTCTCTCACAGGGATTCCTGCCTTTATCATCATTTTTCCAGCGTCCTTGAGGTCTTCCCACAATTCATACCTCGGCAGCCTGGACTGCCTGCTGTATGCCTTTTCCCAGCCACTAACAACACGGGAGAACTGCATCACGTGCGCGTCAGATTCTTCTATCTTTCTTCTTGATCTGTACATTGTCACTCACCTCAAACCGACGAAGTGGCAAGGTAGACAATAGGATATTATAAATCTTATGACAATATTTATATACATGATAATCCCGCTTATTCTCGAGGTGATGTTGTTATGGCAAAAGACGTATGCAAGTGCACACCAGGCAGCTTTGTATGGCTGGTCATAGGTGTTATCATCATGGCTCTTGGTGTCTGGTCCTTTGTAAAGGGGCTTCAGATGCAGTGGGCTGGAAGCATTGACTGGATGAAGATTGCGATGTGGTATGCACTGGGCCTGCTTGTCCTTATGATTGGCAAGATGGTAAAGTGCAAGGGAATGTATTCCTGCCCTGCGCACGGTCGGAAATAAGCGGCGGATTTATTTTATTTTTTCTTTTGTTTTCTTGCCTGAATGGCAAAGCTTTATAAAGCGTCATACACGAATTAACTTCATATACCAAGAGTTTTTAGGTATAAGGAATACAACGGGTGAATAAGAAAATGGGTTTCGCACCACAGGGTGATGCAGCTCCTAGGGAGATGCACAAGATTACCTGCTCAGATT
>JBGPSD010000020.1:0-14091 GCA_041489925.1 Candidatus Nanoarchaeia archaeon | reverse complement strand
CAAGCCTCACTTACCAGATTAATGTCAGCGTCAGAGGCAACGGAACAGCATACAATGTGACAGTCAATGATACTTATCCGCCGCAGGTAATCTACATCACATCGCAGCCAACACCTGTTGCAGGAACAAATAACAGCTGGGTGCTCGGCAACCTGACCCAAGGAACAAACATCAGCATCAACATAACAGTATTTGTGCTGAACATTTCCAACAACACACTAATCAACAATACGGCAAATGCAACATTCCAAAATGAAACAAGCACCCTGCTAAGTGTGTTTGCAACCGAGAACACGACAGTAATTGTGCCTGCCGCCCCTGTAATTTTTAACTTCACAAACATCAGCGTAATCAAGACAGACTCACCTGACCCCGTCAATGTAAGCAGCTACCTTAACTACACAATCAATGTGACAATAAGCGGAAATGGCACAGCATACAATGTGACTGTCAATGAAACATATCCGCCACAGGTAATCTACCAGTCATCGCAACCGGCACCAGTCACAGGAACAAACAATACTTGGATACTTGGCAACCTAACAGCGGCAAATATCACAATAAACATAACAGTGCTCGTGCAAAATATCTCCAATAACACTTTAATCAATAATACCGCAAACACAACCTGCACAAACGAAACAGGGGCGCTCCTAAGAGCATTTGACACAGAAAACACCACAGTGCTTGCACCTCCCGTGCCAATAACCTACAACTTCAGCAACATGACAATCAGGAAGATGGACAATCCTGACCCTGTCAATGCAAGCAGCAACCTCACTTACCAGATTAATGTGTCAAGCACAGGCAACGGAACTGCTTACAATGTCACGGTCAATGATACATATCCTCCGCAGGCAATATACCTCACGAGCAGGCCAACCCCGCGGGCAGGGACAAACAACAGCTGGCTGCTTGGCAACCTGACTGCAGGAACAAATGTCAGCGTTAATGTGACTTTGCTCGTGCTGAACATCACAAATGGGACAACAATCAACAACACTGCAAATGTCACGTTCCAGAACGAGACAGGCGCGCTGTTTGTTTATGGCGCGTTCGCTGAAACAACAGTCCTCAACCCGCCTGTGTTCAATGTGAGCAATATCACTGTCGCAAAGACAGGGGTTCCAAACCCTGTTGCGCCAGGAGGACAGCTCAACTATACAATAACAGTCACGAGCAGCGGTAATGGAACAGCGTATAATGTGACAGTTAACGAAACATACCCGCCACAAGTCATCTATTTGACATCACAGCCAACACCAGCCGCAGGAACAAACAACAGCTGGCTGCTTGGCAACCTGACTGCAGGAAGTGTTGTCTTGCTCAACATCACTGTAAATGTGCCTTCATCGGTTACTAACGGCACTGTAATCAATAACACAGTAAACCTGACCTTCCAGAACGAGACAGGCACATTGCTCGGCAGAAATGCAGACACATCAACAAATGTCTCAAATGTCACGCCAACGCCCCCAACCCCCACGCCATCATCTAGCGGAGGCGGCAGTGGAGGAGGAGCGCCAGGAGGAGTCAGGAGAAACACAACTGCCCCTGTCCAGCAGCCCCAGGGATGCGTTGAGAACTGGGAGTGCGATGATTGGACTGCATGCACAGACAACAGCCAGTCACGCTCCTGCATTGAGGCAAATGGCTGCGCAAATCCGCAGTTTGCACCGCAGGCACAGCGCAGCTGCCAGCCTCAAAAGCCTGCACAGGAAGAGCGGCCTGCAGAACTGCCTTCAGAAATACAGCACTCAGGCCTGCCTGAACAGCAGCCGCTTGAATTCCCCGAGGAGAAGTCAGGAATAAGCATCAGCTCGATTAAAACAAGCATAAGCGATATTGCAAAGCCTGTAATTAACCTGTTCAAGGCATACCTCTGGCCGATAATATTCATAATAATCGCACTGCTGCTGTTAACTGCAGGGTATGCTGTGTTCACGCACAGAAGGCCTGAGGAAATAGAGCAAATGCCCGGGCAGATTCAGATGCCTGAGGAAACGCCCGAGCCTATGCCCGCGCCCAAACTGCCCCCTGTGCTGGCTGAGCCCAGGATGCCTGAGGCAAGGCCAGAACCAAGGCTGCCCGCAATACTGCCAAGAATGCCAAAGAGCGAAAAGAAGTTCTACACGGGAATTGACGCAAAGCTCGCAGATATTAACAAAAAGCTTGCAAGCCTTGACAAGACAAACAAAAAGCTGGAAAAGAAGCTGAAGAAGAAATAAAAATCATCCAAAGCGCTTTTTTACATACTGCTTCTGCGAAAGCAGGGAATAAATAAACACCGCGATAATAACCAGCTCAAAGAACGCGTTGATGTGGATAGGGATGTCAACAAGCCCAAGCGCGCGCAGGATTGTGATTGCCTCTTCAAGGACAAACACGAGCAACGCGACAAATATCAGTATCCAAGGGAACAGGTAAACCTTTGCCTTTTGCTCTATCTTGAACAGCTTTGTGAAGAGCAGGAGGACAACCAGCACCATTGCCAGGTTGTAGTACGGCGCAATCATTCCCAAAGCTACCCCTAACTCAACCATTAGTCATACCCCTTTGTTACTTGTATTTGAATCACAAGTGCAGTGATAAGGAATGCGAGGATAAAGCTGGGAATCACGTGAGTCATCCAGGGAGTGCTCCATACTCCAAATGTCTTCAATGCACCAACACATTCTTCAAGCGCGAAGAAGACAAGAGCCCACAGAAGGTAAGGCCAGGCCCTGAGCTGCTTTCTTTTGTGGGCCTGCTTGAGCATGGATATTGCCATTATGCCTGCGACAAGCGAAAGTACCACTGATGCAATCTGCCCGCTTCCATAAACCCAGTCATACACTGTTAACATAGCTTGCCTCTTTTTAGTCTAATCCTGGAATATTGCTATTTAAATGTTTCTGTCAAGAATCACCTGCCCAAACAAAGGTCATGCAGTTGATTCTTGAGCATGTCTCGACAATCTCGGATTGTCGATGAACTTGGGAATCTTCAATTCCCAAGTCTCGGCAATGCGCGACATTGCCTACATGTGGAAATGTTTTTATACAGATAAGCCGCCCTTTGCCGTATGAGCCAGAAAACACGCGAGCTGTGGAGGAAATTTGCGCACGTCATCATAGGCGTTGGCTGTTTTGTTGCTGCGTATTTCATCCTGCAAATATACGGCAGTGATGCTTTGGAGCTTTCCCTTGGAATTGTGCTCGCCCTCCTTGTCCTTGCTGATATTCTTATCGCAGATTATGGCTGGAAGCTTCCCTTGTACCACCATTTGCAAAGACCTCACGAGGTTGAAAGCTTTCACTCTGCAACATTGATGATAATCAGCAGCATCATAGTTTACAAGCTTTTTGTCCTGCCTGTTGCAATTGCCGCAATCGCAATGCTTGTGTTTGGCGACTCTGCAGCAGCGATTGTGGGTATTCTGACCAAGAGCAGAAAAAAGACAGATTTCTGGCGCACAGCCGCGATGCTTGTTGTCTGCCTTGCAATCGGCTATTTTGTCTTCGGGTGGATTGGCGCGGTGATGGGTGTTGTCGCGACCCTTGCAGAATGCCTTGTCACAAAGATTGATGACGCAATCACGATTCCAATATTCGCAGGGCTCGCAGGCCACATTCTGCTGCTTCTTGTATTATGACTGAAAAATTCTTTAGAATTACAGGAAAAAGCCCACTGCATAAGCTGCAACTGCGAAAACAGCGCCTGCAATGATTGATTTCCAGAGCCCTTTCCTGCGCATTGCGAAAAGCGAGCCGGTTGGCAGTCCGTAAATGAAAATCAGCGCGCTGAGCAGGAAAAGGAAGCTTGTCCTGACTGCGAGCGCAAATGCAATTCCGAAAAGAGCCTCTGCAATGAAAACATTCCGCGCCTGCTTGAATGTCAGATACATGAAAACAGCCAAAAGTCCAAAAACAACAACCAACAGCTCCCACTTGTATGAATAAAGGAAAACCGCGGATATTGCCACAAAAAGGACGTGCTGCATTGAGACAAAGTATTTCTTGCCTGGCTTAAGCTCCTCTTTTGTGAGCCTGCCAAGAAAATATCCTGCAATCGGCGCAAGCGCAGGCAGAATCAATGCCACAAGTATGCCCATTACTCCCATTCGCTGTGCCCCCACTGCACCAGTAAGTCAACTCCGAGATTTTCAACTGAAAGCGGAACATCGCAGGCGCCATAGCACGAGCCCGCCCATATCATTATGTTTGCCCCTGTCTTTTTTTCAAGCTCTTTTGAGATTTTTCCTGCCTCTGGCTTTAATCCGTCAGGCAATTGTATGCAAACATTCTTTGCCCTGCTCTTTTTTATTTCCTTTGCCACGCGCTCAAGCTCAAGGTTGTATTCCATCAATCCTCCCTCTGCCTCATTGGAATTTGCGGCAGGCGGGCATAAGCCGCATCAAACCTGGGCTTGCTCTCCCTAAGCTGTATCTTAAACCTGTCATTGATATTGTCTTTTACATGCATGACACATTTCTCAAGCCCGTATTCAGGGAACTCTGTTGAGCCGTGGTCTTTCACAATGTTTGTGCCGAGGAATATTGCCCCTGCGCACTTCTGATAGACCTCTTTAATTTTTTCAAACTCAGGCTTGAAGCAGTATCCTCCCACTTTGCCCCTTACTTTGGTTTCAACAGCAATCTTGAAATGCTCGAGGGGAAGTGTTATTCCTGCAGATATCGCCTTTATCATGTAGTTTCCGATGTCGCCTGAGCATACTGCAACATCAACAGGCCTTGGCTTGTAGCTTCCTTTCTCCCGGTCATTCATGCAGGTAAAAGGCTCAACATTTCCAATAAATGAGATTATTTCCTCGCGGTTAAGCGCCTCAAGAACCTTGTGGGCATCCTGCAAAGAGGGTGTTCCCTTGTTTGCCTCCTTGCCCATATTGACAAGCCCCACACGCGGGTTTGCCCGGCCCATAATAATAGAGTATATTGAGCCAAGGTGCGCAAGGGCGGCAAACTGCTCAGGCCTGCTGTATTCAGGCACTGCGCCCGCGTCAAGAATGTACCATGAGTCAGTGCGCTCAACGCTTGGATACTTCGGAGCCCTTACAACCAAAGGCGGAATCCTGATGTCAGGGAAAATGTCCCTGATTTCCTGCGGAACACCTATGATTCCCGCGACTGCAAAGTCAACATCGCGCGTGTTGCCCATTGTGTAAAATCCGTTAATCGCGCCTGCTTTCAGCATGTCAGCAAGCTTGTTTGCGCTTCGGGTTTTCTTGCAGCCGAAAACCTTTATGTTTTCCCCCTGGCCTCCGACATAACCGATTATTTCAGGCATGTCTCCTGCGATAATAAACTTCACATCAGGGTGTTTTTTGGCAACATTCACTGTTGCAAGGCATATCCTCTCAACAACAGGCTTTTCAACAACTGCCCTGCCTTGGCGGACCTCTATGCTGTCGCCGCCTACGCCGTCCACGCCAATCACTATTTTTTCAAGCGCCATATGAAAATAAATGGCCCCGCTGAGATTCGAACTCAGGACCGCTCGATTATCAGTCGAGTGCTCTACCAGGCTGAGCCACAGGGCCTTATAGACGATATAGAACAGAAATGGTTTTTAAAGCTTTGTCTTTAAAGTCCCTGGGGAATATTGTTATTGTATCCTACAGGCACCTTCATTCCATTCTGCGGGAAAACCGCGCCATTGTAAAAGTTTGCCTGCGGCGGATTGATTGACGGCAGCGCTCCTGAATGGTTTCCTGGGTTACTTGTCAGCTTGAATCTCGCCGCGCTTTTCATTCCTGCAAGAAGTTCTGCCCTTGTTGCGTCATCAAGATTGGGGTTTGCCTCGATATTGTAAGTCAATACCTGATAAGCCACAATGTTCCAGAGGTTGAACATCGCAAATACTCTTTCCTCGAGCCCCGCATCTGTCTCGATGATGGGCGACGGCTGTACTACCTTGCCCCAAACAAGATTTCTGCGGGAAGCGTAATAATCAACAAAATCCCTAGCTTTGCCTGCAAATTCTCCAGGATATTCAACAAGCCCGCGGTGCGCCTCTGCGAACTGCCCGTTTGTCTCGTTAAGTGCAAGAAGCGCTGCTATTGTGCCGTAATTGTGCACGTCCCAGCTTCCCAAATCATTCCAGTCAAGCCGGTCAAACACCTGTCCGTGGCCTATTGCAAACAGAAGATAATTTGTGTCTTTTGCAAACTGGGAAAAATGCACATTTGCCATTGTACTGAGCCTGTATGCCTCAAGCGATGCTATTTTTTCATCCACAGGCCCGAACCAGTGTCCTAATTCGTGGCTGAAACATTCAAAGTGCCTGAATGGCTCTGTGGTGTTTGCCATTAAAATCTGGAGCTTTTCAATTTCCTTTTCCCTGAGCCAACCAAATTCAGAGCTGGATTCAGTGTTATACTGCCCCAGGTCGCCATTGGACAGTTCATCCACGTACTGCACGCAAATGTGCCTGTTTATGCCAAAGCCGTGCTCTGCGTAAAAGGTTTCATTCAGCAGGTCAGCTAGCTCAGAATCATATTGTATGACAGGGCTGCGGCTCATGATCCCGCCCTGGTTGAAATAAGAAGCGGTTGTAGGCATCACATTGCCGTTAACTGGCACAGCCACTTTCGCGCCCTCGCACTCATAAATCTGAGCGCAGCCCTTTGACAGCAAACCTGCAAGCGCGCCCAGCAGCAATCTTCTCCGTCCCACCATAAAACAGGGTATTAGTGCAATGCTTTTAAATATTCGGAACAAACAGGAAAGAAATATGGGGAATCTTGTCAAAGTCGAGCCTCTTGCTGCAGAGCCTGCGATAAATCTGGCTCTTGACACTCTTGCGAAAAACAAGCAGGCATTTGTTTTCGTCAACACAAAGCGCTCTGCTGAGAAGACAGCAGAGGATATTGCGAAAAAGTCAAAATTAGAGACAGAGCACACTGTTGAGCTCTCGGAAAAGATTCTTCACGTGCTGCAAAAGCCGACACAGCAGTGCGAGCGGCTTGCGAAATGCGTGAAAAAAGCAATTGCATTTCACCACGCAGGGCTTCATTCAAAGCAAAAAGAGCTTATTGAGGAGCATTTCCGCAATGGCACGATAAAAATCATCTGCTGCACCCCGACTTTGGCTGCTGGAGTTGACCTTCCTGCTTTCAGGACGATAATAAGAGACGTAAAGCGCTTCTCAGGCCACGGAATGGTAAATATTCCTGTGCTTGAATTCCACCAGATGGCTGGCAGGGCTGGAAGGCCGAGCTTTGACCCATATGGTGAGGCAATTGTGGTCGCGTCAAGCGAAGGGGAGAAAGACTCATTGTTCGAGCAGTATATCAAAGGGCTTCCAGAGGACATTTATTCCAAGCTTGCAGTTGAGCCTGTGCTGAGGACTTATGTCCTTTCTCTCATAGCGTCAAAAGTTGTGCAGTCCAAAGACCAGGTTTTGGAGTTTTTCAGCAGGACTTTCTGGGCCCACCAGTTCAAGGACATGAAAAATCTCAACAAAATCATTGAGAAAATGCTCTTAATGTTAGAGGATTGGGAGTTCCTTGGCAAAACCGACGATACTTACCGAGCCACAGTCCTTGGAAAACGCATTGCAGAGCTTTACATTGACCCTTTGACAGCCCATCAGTTTGCCATTGGCGTTGACAAGGCAGCTAACACCAAGCCAATTCCTATTGCGTGGCTGCACCTTATTGGCTGCACTCTTGAAATGCGGCCGCATCTGAGAGTCAGGGCAAAGGAATATGACGAGATGCAGGAAAAGCTTGCATTGTATTCATCTTCTTTTCTCATGGCAGAGCCGTCAATGTTTGAGCCAGAATTTGAGGAGTATTTGCACGGCCTCAAAACAGGGCTGATGCTGCAGGAATGGATGGATGAAAAAGACGAGGAATTCCTTTATGAGCATTATGACATACGGCCTGGTGAAACGCGGGCAAAGCTCACGACAGGAGACTGGCTTTTGTACGCTCTTGGCGAAATCGCGCGGATAAGGCAGCACATGGAATTGCTTAAGGAAATCCAGAAAATGCGCTTCCGCCTGCGCTACGGAGTCCGCGAGGAGCTTCTGGCATTGCTCCGCCTCGAAGGCATTGGAAGAATGCGCGCGAGAACCCTTTTCCGCGCAGGAATCAAGGACTTGGGCGGCGTTAGAAAGGCAGAGCTCGGCAGGCTTGAGCAGATTCTTGGCAAAAAAATAGCAGCGAGCATAAAAAAACAGGTCGGAGAGAATGTTCCAGAGGGCTTTGACCTCCCAGAGCCGGAAAACAGCAAATTCTCGCAGTATGAGAAGGAATGAATTTATTTCAGCGCCTGTTCAAGGCTTGTGAGAATGTCTTCCTTTTTAATGTTTGAATTTGCAGGGTCAAAGCTTTGCGCTGTGACTCTTGCATTGGCATATCCTGCCTGCTGGAGCTGGTGCCTGAGGACTTCATCAACCGCTTTGCAGTCGTCAAGCCCTGCAACTCTTATGACCATGAAATACTTTCTGTCTTCCCTTGCCTTGACGTCAAAAGCAATCCTTTTTCCATCTTTCTGAATCTGCAAATTGTCAATTAAATCCTTGAGTTCTGCAAGTGTTTTTTCGCGGCTATCCCCTGCAAGGTATGATTTTGGAATCTCCAGAAGGACAACCCCTAATGGCATTTTTGCGTGTCTTGCCTTTGAGATGTATTCGGCAAGCGTCTGGTCCCTGAAGTATTCCCCTTTCAGGTATTTTGTTGCCTCATCAAGCCTTGGGTCTGGAAGCTCTGTCATTGTTCTTTCTCCTTTCTGTAAATTACGGTTGTATTTAAAGGTGCGGAAGGCGGGTCTTTTGTGAAATATTCAAGCCAGGAGTCTGTAAGCCCAAACATTTTTTTGATTGCCTCTTTTCCTACGGCAGGCATCATCTGGCGTGTTATGTTCCTGAGCCCTGAAACGCTGACAACCTTATTTCTTCCTGATTCCTTTGCCGCATACATGCACCTGTCGGCAAGGGGAAAGAGCTTAACCTGGTCATGGGGGTTATACTGGGCGACACCTGCGCTGATTGTGACAGGAATGGTTTTTCCTTCATAAACAAATGAATGGGTTTCAATTGCGCGCCTTACTCTTTCAGCAAGAATCTCTGCACCGTGCTCTTCTGTTTCAGGCAAAAGGAAGGCAAATTCCTCGCCTCCGTATTTTGCAAAAGTGTCTAATTCAGGGCGCAGCATGATTTTGCTTGCAGTCTGCGCAAGCTCCCTGAGTACATAGTCCCCTGCCTCGTGTCCCAGCGCAGGGGCGTCATTTATGGTCTTGAAGTGGTCAGCGTCAATGACAATGATTGAAAGCGGTCTTCCATATCTCTCTGCCTGCAGGATTTCATTGGCGTATTTTTCCCTGAAATAACGTCCGTTGCGGCATTCTGTAAGGTCATCAGTTATAGCAAGTGCAAAATATTCCTTAGCCTTCGTGTCTAATGTTTGCACGCGCTTTAATGCTGTGACAGACGTTTTAAGAAGGCTTTTTTCTGCCTTGTCGCTTGCGCGGTTGTTAAGGATGTTCTGCACGACAAGGGCAAGTGTTGACTGGGCATTCTGTATTGCGCTTAATCTCAAGGAATCATCTTTTTCGCACAGCGGATTCTTTAGGACTGCGTAAGCATTGCTAAGAGCATCGTATAAAGACTGTTTGTCACGGGCAACATACGGCGGAAATGAATTAACAAGCGCTTCTATTGTTGCAGAAGTCCATCTTTTGGCGAGCCTGAAAAAACAGTTAGGAGTAAGGGTGGCAAGCTTCCTGAGATTCGAGAGCTCACTGTACTTCTGAGTAACTTCAACCCTTCTGGTATAACTAGTCTTGTCCCCCATACCGACGATAAACGTAAAATGAGTATATAAAGCTTTCGGTATTTAACTACTAATTAGTAGCAACATTATTATAGGTACTATGCATCAATACTGAACAGAAGCTATTTAAACCCGCATTAGTAAAATAGTATTATGCTCCTGTAGGCTAGCTTGGATAGACTGGCGGGTTGCGGTCCCGTCGACCGGAGTTCAAATCTCCGCAGGAGCGTGTTTACACATAGCTGGCGGGATTTGAACACACCGCCAACTCGCTGCGGCTCCTTGGCGGATGCCCTTCGCACTGCGGTGCTTCAGGGAATCTCCGCAGGAGCGTGTTTACACATAGCTGGCGGGATTTGAACACACCGCCAACTCGCTGCGGGCTCGTTGACATCAGTTAACCGCTGTCCGCAGGAGCGTATTTTTTCTTATAAATGAAGAACTAAAACCGGCGACAGTCCCTAAGTTTTATAAGCATAAGATGCCTGCGTTTAGCAAGGTGGTGAGAGAATCACCTAGAATGTGGGGGATTAAAATGGCAACACTAACTGAAATTGCAGAAACAAATGTAAGAGAGCATTTGAAAGACAATCCCTGCAGGGGAATTGTTGTTGGCCTGGACAAATCTGGAAAACAAGTGCAAATTTCCTGGATTATGGGAAGAAGTGAGAACAGCCAAAATAGAGTCTATGTTGTTGAAAATGGAATATTAAAAACAGAACCAGCAGACCCGTCTAAGGTTCAAGATGCGAGCTTGATAATCTACAATGTGATGCGCGCCTGTGGAAATGCGCATATTGTTTCAAATGGAGACCAAACAGATACCGCTTGTGCCGGAATGAATAAGGAGTATTTGTCATTTTTTGATGCTCTGTGTAGAAGGTGCTGCGAACCAGATGCTCCAAATTTCACCCCAAGAATAACAGGGGCCCAGGATTCAAGCATGCCTTATGTCGTATGTTTATCCCTATTGAAAGCAGACCCTTTTGCAAAAGCAGATTGGATTGAAACAGATGCAAGAATCAAACAAGGCAGCACAGAAGCGCAAAAACACCACAAGCAGGCATTTCTTACAATACGCGACGAATTTAAGAGAGCAGTAGAGCCTGGTTTTGGTTATATGCTCACGACATATATGCCTGGAAGCAAAGAACTTCCATCATTCAAGGGCGAACCGCTTCTTGTTCCTATAAGGGGAAGCCTGGAAGAGGCTATGCAATATTTTTGGAATGCTCTTGAACCTGCATTCAGGGTTGCAGTTGGAGGAAAAGAAATTTCTTCTTCCGAATCTCGTTATGCTGAACCCATAAACAGGTTTGCAAAGAAGTAAACAGGTCCAAACTGCAAAAGGCGAGCACACTCAATTATTCCTGCCTCTCTGCTCGTCATACAGCTTTCTGACATCCTCTACTGTGCTGATTTCCTCTGGCGAGCGGTCTTCCCTGAGTTTCACAAACCTTGGGAACCTGAGCGCATATCCAGAACTATAACTTGGAGACGCCTGTATTTCCTCGTAATTAACCTCGATGACTATGAACGGCTTGACCTTGATTTCCTTGCCCAAATCATGCGTAATCAAGGGAACGAGTAAGTCAGAAAGCTGTTTGAATGAAACTCCTTCTTCCTCTTTTTCCTTTATTCCTGTTCCAACACGGCCAATCTCGACATATTCGCCTGTATCTGTATCACGCACAGCAATCACAAAGCTGGCAAACCATTCTGACCTTTTCCCTTCGCCTTTTTCAGCTCCGACGATAACCACGTCAAGGGGCTCCATCACAGGCTTTATTTTCATTCCATAGCCAACTCTAAGCCCTGGCTTGTAAATTCCTGCCAGATTTTTCATCATCATTCCTTCATTGCCAGCAGAAAGCGACTTCTGATAAAACGCATCAGCCTCTTCTGGCGTATTGACTATTTCCTGCGATGCTGGCTTTATTTTCTGCGCAATGGCTTTTACTATTTTCTCGACGAGCTTTCTTCTCTCTGCAAAAGGCTCTTTCAAATAATTCTTGCCTTCATAGTATAAGACATCAAAAATATTTACTTCAACAGGGAACTGCTTGGCAAGCTCTTCTATCTCATATTTGCGCTTTATCCTTTGTGAAATTCCCTGGAATGGCAGGTATTTTCCTGTTTTCAAATCAATGCCAACTGCTTCCCCTTCGATTATGTAGCTGTCACCTGTAATATTCTTCTCAATTCGTTCAACAACATCAGGGAATTGTGTTGTGACATTCTCCAGCCTTCGGGTAAAAAGAGTAATTTTTCCCTTGTGCTTGTGTATCTGCATCAGGAATCCGTCGTATTTGTACTCTGCTGCAGCTGGCTTTCCAACTGTTTCAAATGCGTCAGGGATGTCCTTTGCCTTCTGGTACATCATCACCTTGACTGGCCTTCCTGGCTCCAAAGAAATGTCTTTTAATTCCTCAAGCCCGCCTTTCCTGACAGCAGCGGCAACCAGGGCAAAGTCATTTGCAATGTCAATCGCCTCCTGCACTGCGCCCACTGTCTTTGCATACGGCTCGCGGTTGTCGTCGGGCAGAACCAAATCGTTTTTCTCAGCGTCATATTTTATGCCGAGCTTTTCTCCGAAAGAAGCCCAAACAATCGCGTCCCTGAGAGTGCCCTCGCCAAGACCGATGCGCAGCTCTGCAAGCACTGTCCTGACAAGGTATTTTGCCTCCTCTGGTGTTGCGCTTGTCAGCAATTCAGCGAAAAGCGCAAGCTTCTTGTCAACTGTGCCGTGCCCTTCCTGTCCTGCGAGCTTTATGATATTGTCAAAAACCTTTTTTGTTGTCAGTTCCTGCGAGAAAAGCGTTGCCTGTGTCTTTTTTCCTATGAGAGCCTCTGCTGTCTTGCCCAAATCTCCTGACTTTGCCCAGTTCTCCTCGACCTTGTCCTGCGCACTCCCTGTTGCCAAAGCAATTGCCTTGAGCAAAAGCTGTGTTGACATTCCAAGTTCGCGCGAATCCCACTGCGGAAACACCCTTCCCTGCAGCAGGAGCATTACGTGCCCGAGGTCTCCGGCAGGTATCTTTGTGATAAAACCTGACAGAATTGATGTTTTTTCCAGCCTTTTGGTTGTTTTTTCCAGCCGGCTGTACACCCCCACTAATTCACGGTATCGCATAGAAAACATTATATAGGCATTACTTTTAAAATCTTCTCAAAAGAGGCGTTATGGAAACACAGGAATGCATTGAATCGCGCAGGAGCTGCAGGCTTTATCTTGACATCCCTGTCGAGTTTGAGAAATTAGGCAACATCCTGAACGCAGGCAGGGTTGCTCCAAGCGCGGGAAATCTGCAGGACTGGCGGTTTGTCCTTGTCACAGAGGAAGGGATGAGAAAGCAGCTCGCAGAGGCATCGATGAAGCAGTACTGGATGGAAAAAGCGCCTGTCCATATCGTCGTGTGCAGCCTGCCTGAGAGCGACGAGCGCATGTATGGCAAGCGCGGCATGGAGCTTTACACCCTGCAGAACTGCGCTGCTGCAGCAATGGCAATGCTCCTTTCTGCCCACGACCAGGGGCTTGGCTCGTGCTGGGTGGGCGCGTTTGAGGAAGGAATGGTCAGAAGGGCTTTGCAGATGCCTGACAATGCAAAGCCTGTCGCGATAATCACAATCGGCTATCCTGATGAGGAGCCTGCAAGGACGCCCAAGTTCGCAATAGACAATGTGACATTTGTCGAGCGGTGGGGCAGCAGGATAAAGGACTTTGCTGCATTTGTCGGTTACTACTCAAGCCACGTCGCAAAGACAACAGCGTACGCACAGGAAGCGATTGGAAGATTCTTAGAGAAGTGGAGCAAATAAACTTCATTCTGTATTAACTACTATTAAAGGCACTGCGGTGCATAAAGACACTCCTCACTCATGCGCTCCTAACTCCATTATGTCGCGCGAGTTCGGAGAAAAATAATCAGAAAAACCCCCTTTTAGGATGATTGCAAAAGGCAGGCGTATTGGGACGATTTAATGATTTACTTCTTCTTTGCTATTACTAATAATCGGATCTTATCATTTGATTTTTTCAGTGTATTACGCTTAAGATCATAATCTCCATAGACCCGTAAGAGTTTGAAACCATTCGTTTCAAGAAAATAACGCATTTCTTGTGGGAAGAATAAACGGTATTCGGTAACGTCTGACTTTACCAATTGGTTATCCTTGGTATGATAAATGCTTCTTGTTTCAATGAGTGACTGATTGTCTTCGTCAATTTTAGGGGTTATTTCACAGCCCAGGGCAAATTTCTCGTAGGTCTCTTCAATTTTAGTTCTAAACTGCTTTCGTTGAATAAGACTTATT
>JBGPSD010000019.1:0-15252 GCA_041489925.1 Candidatus Nanoarchaeia archaeon | reverse complement strand
ATTGAATAGCCATGTGTTGTTTGTTCCTGTGAGCGGCGTCGGCTGCGATGTGAGATAGATTACTTTTGTTGAGTATGTGTCGTTCACCGTCACATTATACGCAGTCCCGTTTCCTGTTGATGATACGTTAATCTGGTAAGTGAGGTTGCTGCTGACATTGACTGGGTCTGGGTTGTCTGTCTTGGTTACGCTGATGTTTGTAAAGTTGTAGCGTGGTGGGTTGAGGACTGTTGTGTTGATTGTTGTGCTTCTGTTGAGCAGTGTGCTT
Organism: Candidatus Nanoarchaeia archaeon; assembly: GCA_041489925.1. Classification (GTDB taxonomy): domain Archaea; phylum Nanobdellota; class Nanobdellia; order Woesearchaeales; family ARS49; genus JAWAAW01. Next base: position 14,984 of record JBGPSD010000019.1, on the reverse strand, counting down.
GTTTCGTTCTGGAAGCTTACGTTTGCCGTGTTGTTGATGAGTGTTCCGTTGGTTACGTTGAGCGTGAAGACTGTGATGTTGATGAGCACGCTTTGGTTTGCAGTCAGATTGCCTAAAATCCATGTGTTGTTTGTTCCTGCAAGCGGGGTTGGTGATGAGGTCAGGTAGATAACTCTTGTTGAGTAGGTGTCGTTGACCGTTACGTTGAATGCTCTTCCTGGTCCTGTACTTGTTACGTTAATTACATAAGTCAGGTTGCTGCTGGCATTTACGGGGTCTGGCGAGTCTGTCTTGACAACTGTGATGTTGCTGAAGTTGAGTATTAGCGGGACTATTACTGTTGTGTTGATTGTTGTGCTTGTGTTGAGTTTGATTCCTGTTTCGTTGTTGTATGAGACGTTGACTGTGTTGTTGATGAGTGTTCCGTTGGTTATGTTGAGTGTGAATACTGTTATGTTGATGCTGATGTTTGTTCCGGGGGTTAGGATTGTCCAGTTCCAGGTGTTGTTTGTTCCTGTGAGTGGTGTTGGTTGGCTTGTGAGGTAGATTACGCGTGTGGAGTATGTGTCGTTTACTGTTACATTGTATGCTGTTCCGTTTCCTGTTGATGAAATGTTAATCTGGTATGTCAGGTTCTGGCTTACGTTAACAGGGTCTGGGAAGTCTGTCTTGGTTACGCTGATATTTGTGAAGTTGAATCTGGGTTTTGGCTTTATCAGGACAGTATTGCTGCAGATAGTGTTGCCGTCTGTCTGGTTGTCATTTGGCGTGACGCAGGTCTGCCACAGTTCGTCAGGATTTGTTTCCGGCGGCACTATTGTCATCAGGTGCAGGCTGTTGTTGCCGTTAACATACAACTGCCAGACTTGTTCAGGCGATAATGAGCGGTTCAGTATGAGAACTTCATCAATTGTTCCGTTGTAATAAGTGCCGTATCCTGCGTTTAATGCGCCGATTGTCAGGTCTGATGCATAGTCAGGGATTGTTGCTGCAGTTTCAGCTCCGACAGTGTCAAGAGTTCCATTGATGTACACCTTGACTCTCTGGGCTGCTGCGAGGGTGCCATCATAAACAACAACTATGTGATACCATTGGTTCACGCTAAACGTGTTGTTTGTGAAGAAGCGGTTGTCAGTGCCCACAATATCAACTGCCAGCTTAATACCGGTATAGAAGAACAGCGAATATGCCTGCCCTGCTGCTGCGCTGACCCTCTTTGAAATAACTCCCCTTGCGCCTGTATCAAGCACTCTTGGGTAAACCCATGCTGAAATAGTGAGCTTGTTTGTGTTGTCAAGCGATGAAGAGTCTGACACGTTTATGATTCTATTTGTCCCGTCAAAATTATACGCTCCGCCGACTTTTCCTGATGCGTTCCATATGGGGATGTTTGTGGCGCTGCTGCCTGTGAGCGTTCCATTGTTGCCATATGTGCTGTAATCGCGCACTGCGCCTGTCGCTGTGCTTTGCGTGTTTGTCTCAAATGGCATGTTAAGGACTGCTATTGAGGCAAATCCGTTGGTGTTGTTAATCTGCCAGTCTGTTATGTTTTGCGTGACTGAATCATCAACATCAGTCGCATTGATTACGTAAACAGTGAGGTTTTCTGACGTGTAGTTTGTCAGCGGGTCTGTCGTATTCAGGATGACCTGGGTTATGTTTGGCGCCCTATTGACCACGGTCGTGTTGATTGTTGTTGCAATGCTGAGCAGTGCGCCTGTTTCATTCTGCCACGTGATATTTACAGTGTTGTTGATTAGTGTTCCATTGCTGACATTCAGTGTGAATACTGTGATGTTGATTGTCCTGTTTGTTCCTGGAGTCAGGTTGCCGAGTATCCATGTGTTGTTTGTTCCGGCAAGCGGTGTTGGTGATGATGCGAGGTAGATTACGCGCGCAGAGTATGTGTCATTGATTGTGGCATTGTATGCTGTGCCGTTTCCGTTGCTTGTGACATTAATCTGGTATGTGAGGTTCTGGCTCTTGTTGACTGGGTCAGGGAAGTCTGTCTTTGTTATTGAGACGTTGCTGAAATTGAACACTGGTGGGTTGAGTATTGTTGTGTTTTGTGTTGCAAAGTAGTTGAATAGTGCTCCTGTGTCGTTTCTGAATGTTACGTTTACTGTGTTGTTGAGTAGTGTTCCGTTTGTTACGTTGAGGACGAATACTGTTATGTTGATGCTGATGTTTGTTCCTAGTGTTAAATTGCCGAGTATCCATGTGTTGTTTGTTCCTGTGAGTGGCGTTGGTAATGCTGTGAGGTAGATTACTCGCGTTGAATAAGTGTCATTGACTGTTACGTTCCAGGCTGTTCCGTTTCCTGTTGAGCTGGCATTGATTTGGTAGGTCAGGTTTGTGCTTGCATTGTCTGGGTCAGGCAGGTCTGTCTTTGTGACAGAGATATTACTGAAGTTGAACACTGCAACAACAGGCACAATTACTGTTGTGTTGATTGTTGTGCTTCTATTGAGCAGGATTCCTGTTTCGTTTCTGAAGCTTACATTGACTGTGTTGTTGATGAGTGTTCCGTTTGTGACATTGAGTGTGAGTACTGTTATGTTGATGCTGATGTTTGTTCCACGCGTCAAATTACCAAGTATCCATGTGTTGTTTGTTCCTGTGAGCGGTGTTGGTGCTGATGTGAGGTAGATTACTTGCGTTGAATATGTGTCGTTTACTGTGACATTGTATGCTGTGCCGTTGCTTGTTGACGATACATTAATCTGGTATGTCAGGTTGCTGCTGACATTGACAGGGTCTGGGCGGTCTGTCTTGGTTACAGAAATGTTGCTTGTATTGCGCGGCCTTATGTGTATTATTCGCGTCAGCGTGCAGTTGATGTCCCCTTTAAAGTCCTTTCCGCATCCTGAATAATTGTAGTCGCCGAAGTCAAGCCCGTCTGTTGCGTTCTTTGTCTGGTTTACGTAGAAATACCATGCGGTCATATTGATTTTCTGCAGGGTGTACATGCAGTTTTCCCTTATTTCATCTTGTGTCAGCGCCTTGCGCCAGATATACACTTCATCAATTGTGCCATTAAAGAACAGTATAGGCGCGAATGGCTCTCTTCCAATGTTCAGGTTGCCTGCTGTTGGCGCAAGCACTCCTGCTGTTGAATAATTCCTGTCTAGTTCGCCGTTCACATAAGTCGCGATGTAGTCGCCAGCGTCAGAATAAACGCCCATAAGGCAATACCACGCGCCTGTCTGCAGAACAGTGCCTCCTGCCACCCCTCTGTTAAGGTATGCGGTGTTTGCCGCGTCCCTGACTTCCATTTCAACCTTGTTGTTGGTGAAAATGCCCATCTTGTATCCGCCTGAAGTGCCGCTCTGCATGCCTGCTATCTTTTGGTCGATTCCTAACTGGGCGAGGTTGACCCATGCGGCAATGGTAAGTTCGCCTGTTATGTTCAGGCTGTTGTCGCTTCCAGCGTCTATGTAGTCGCCTATGCCATGGAACCGGTATGCGCCGCCATACTCGCCTGAAGTGGTCCAGTCGACGTCGCCGTAAATCGTGCCATCATTGCCATACTGTGAGATGTCAGCCACGTGCGATGAGTTTTCGCCAAGCGCAGTCAGGTTGTTGAAGTTGTACATTAAAACAAGGGAGTCATTGATCACGCTGTAATTAGTGCCGTTCCAGTTGTAAACAAACTGCGCAAGGCTTCCTGTGCTGTCAATCGTCATATTGATTACAACACTCCTGTTCAGCGTATACGTGTCATTTGCAGGCGTGGGCGTTGTGAAATTGACAAGGATGTACGGTCTCGGTCTTATTGTGAGGTTGTTGCTGCACACTGTGTTGCCGTCTGTCTGGTTGTCATTCGGCGTAACGCACGCCTGCCAGACCTCGCCCTCAACAGTTTCATTGCTGACTATTGTCCTCTGCCTCATGCTTGCATTGCCTTCAACATACAACTGCAGGATTTGTTCAGGAGAAAGCGAGCGGTTGAACACAATCGCCTCATCAATACTGCCCTGGAAGCTGAATGCTCCTCCGCCGTTTCCGTGGTCGCCGATGATTGTGTTTGGCCCCAGTCCGGTGTAGTTTATTGCTTCTGTGAATGTTGTTGTTGCGCTGAGGGCGCCATCAATGTACACTTTCTGGGTGTGTGATGTGTTGTCGAAAACATATGCAAGGTGGTGCCAGCCAGTGCCGTTTATCGCCACATTTGTGTTTAGGGTGCGCCATACCCCTCCCCCTGCGAAGAAGAAGCCTATAACATTTGTCCCAAAGCCGCTGACACTGAGCGCAACGTAGTCTCCGAGCGAGATAATCTCGTTTCTTGCCTCAATAGGGTTTGCAGCGAGGTTTACCCAGGCAGTGAGCGTGACATTTGCAGGGGTTCCCAAAAGCCCGGGCACGCTGATGTAGTCATTGTTTCCATCAAACGTGTAAGAGCCGCCAATCTTTCCTGAGCTGTTCCAAGTCGGCGAATTTGCCGCAGTGCCTGCCCCTAGTGTTCCATTGTTGCCATTACGCGAATAGTCCTTGATTGCCCCTGTCGCGAGGCTGTCTACATTTGTCTCAAACGGCATATTGAGCAGTGCGATGCTCCTGTTGTTCAGGCGCCAGTCAGTTATGTTCTGCACTGTATTATTGTCAGGGTCTGTCGCGTTAATCACATAGCGCGTCAGGTTCTGGTCTGTGTCGTTGATGAAATTGTTTGTTGAGTTGAGCATTACTGCGGCAATGCTCGGCGCACTGTTCGGCTTGAGTATTTGCACAGTGGCATTTGCAGTGATGTTTTTGTTGACGGCTGATTCATTGCTCGTTGCATTGACGTTTATCTTGTAGAGCGAGTTTATCGCGCCTGTCGCGTTCACAGTCCAGTTAATCTGGCAGGACTGGCTGACTGAGAGCGCGCAGTATTGGGGCTGTGCTGACGTGGTGTAGAATGGCGTTGCGCCATTTACAGTGCTTATATTGATAAATATTTCATCTGTCGGCAATTGTTCTGAGCTTACTGTGCTTCCAATTGTCCAGGAGTCGCCGAAGTATGGATAGCAGTCTGTCGCAAGATAGTTGCCTGTCGGCGCTCCTGTTGTGCACACAGTGTCGTCATACAGCGCGTAAAGGTCATTTCCGCCGGCATTTTCATCGTACGTGAGGCGCAGGTTGTAATACCTTGACTGCACAAAGCCTGTTGCGTTGCCGTTCCTGCACGTGGTTCCCTGGCAGAACTTGTTGCCCACAATTGATGTTCCATTGATGAACAATTCTGAGCCGTCGTCTGAGCTTGTGGCGAATTCTATTGTTCCTGAGCGGGGCGCCTTGAAATAGCACCACATGTTGTGCGTGAAATAGTCAGTAAATGCATTGCACGTTATTCCTGGCAGGCTGATGTTTGAGTAATTGCCGTAGTAGTCCGCATTGCCAGGAGTGACATTGCCAGGAGTTCCGCAGTTGGAATACGAATCGCGGCACGCGTAATACACGCCTGTGGTTGATGGCAGTATTTCTGTTGCGTTAATTATCGGGTCATAGTAGAGCTGGCAGACTTTTGTTTCATACGGAGTGAAGTTGAGTTCTGCAAGCCCCTCGAGCGATGTCACAGAGCTTCCTGAATAAGAGAGTGCATACGCATCAAACGCCACCCTGACCCCATTGCAGACAAGCCTCGTGCCGTTTTCATTGCCAAGCCTGCCTGCTGCAAGCGTGAGGTTGAAACGGACGTGGGTGTTGTTTTGCGGCCTTCCCTGCGGTTCTGTGAGGATTATTTCCCTGCTGTAACCAAAGCTGGTGTTGAACCATTGCCCTGCTGCCAGCCTTGTGGTATTGTACCGCGCATACATGCTGACATTTCCGCAGGTTCCGCCTGTTGTTCCATAACAGGTTATGTTCGCGCTTATGCTGTAAGTTGAGTTTTGCGGCACACCTGTCGTGATGCCAGGGGTTGGCTCGAGCAGCACTGCGCCAATATTGCCGTACAAATTCACGATTGTGCTTTGGGTTGCGCTGGCATTAAGCAATACGCCGGTGTAGTTGCTGAATGAGGCATTTACAGTATTGTTGATTATTGTCCCGTGGCTAACGTTAACAACAAGCACTGTGATGTTGATTGAGATTCTTGTGCCATTTGTCAGGTTTCCCAAAATCCATGTGTTGTTTGTTCCTGTTAGCGGTGTTGGCAGGCTCGTGAGGTAGATGACTCTTGTTGAGTATGTGTCGTTTACTGTAACATTGTATGCTGTTCCATTTCCTGTTGATGAAACATTAATCTGATAAGTGAGGTTTGTGCTTGCATTTACAGGGTCTGGCGAATCTGTCTTTGTCACAGCAATATTGCTGGTATTGATTTGCGGGTATCTGGGACCTGCGAACTGTATTACAAACCAGCTTGCTGATGAAATGTTTGTTATGTTGCTTCTTTGTATTCTGAGGTTTGTGCTGTTTGTGATGTTGAAAGAGAACATTCCTGGTCCTGGGTTGTCAGTGCCGATGAAAGTGGTGTTGCCTGACGAGAGCCCTGCGATTGGTCCTGACGGCGAGAACGTGACACTTGCAGAAGCATTAATGCTGTCAAGCGTGACATTAACTTCACCTACATTTGCACCAAAGTTTGTTACTCCGCTCTGCACAGTGTTGTCTTCAGGCAGTTCAACAACCTCCCAGGAAATGTTTGTGTAAACGCCTGTTGCACCTCTTCTGAATTCCAGCTGTGTGGTGTTAACAAACCTTGCAAGTATGTCTGAATTTCCTCCGTTTATTGTTCCTGAAACAGTGTGTGTTATTATGACAAATGAGCGGCTCAGGTTTGTAACTGGCGTAATGTTCACTAGCAGGGTGCCAGTGGTTGTTAACATGTCTATCAGCCCGCGCTGCACTTGTGAGCCATTGAATTCCACAACCTGCCAGTCGCAGGCGTCAGCAGCGTCACTTGCTCCGGCTGTGAACAAGCCGATGTGGGTTGAGTTTACCAGCCTCATCCTGACAAAGTCATCCTCGCCCCATATTGTTCCTGTGTTGTTGTAGCCGTTCGGGACTATGAATGTGGAGCTTGTGTTGACTGTCCCGCCTATCGCTATGAGCGCTTCAGGAGTGGTCGGCCTGGTCCTGCCCCTTGTGACTGTGACATTGTTGGCAAACTCTGCAACCTGCCAGTGCACGACAAGGTTTGTTGTTGCTGGCCTGTTGAACTGAATGTCAGTGGTGTTGAAAATGCGCCCCATCACGTGTCCATTGTTTGGCGCGTCAGCATCCTGGCGCGAGCTGAAGAAGAGTATTGACTGCGCTGTCACCACTGTTGCGCCAATCGGCACAAATGTGTTTCCTGCGCTGAGCGTGTTCTCGCCGCGGATTACCCTTGTTATTATTGGCCCCTGGTCGTGGATGCGGTCATACTCAATGTATGCGGTTGCATTTGGCAGGACGCTCATTGTCCTCAAGTCAAAGGTGTCTGATGAGCCATTGTCAGGGATGGCAACCTGTATGTACTGCTTTGTGAATAAGTCTGTCAGGTAGTTTGATGCTCCAACAAGAGTTGTGCTGTTCATCAGGTATGCATTGACATAAATGTTCTCTCCGCCTGCCCTTGCAACAAAGTCAATGTAATTTCCTGTGCTCAGGTTGTGGGCAAACTGGACGCGGGCATATTCATCGTACATTATTTTTGGCGAATAATTGCCGTCTTCCAGCTCTATTGCGTCAAAGATATTCTCAATGATGTTCCTGTCAGTGCCAAGGTGCCAGGCTTCTGTGGCATTTATTTCCTGGAATGCAGGGTCGCCAGGGGTTATGGCAAGTGTGTAGTCCTGTCCTGGCGTGATTTCAGAAATTGTCTGCCAGGAGCCGTCGCACTTCTGCTCTCTGATGTTCCACTGCGCGCACTTCCTGAGCCTGTTTCCTTTTGCATTGATTGTTATTGTTGCAGTGCTGAAGTTCAGGCTTCCTGTGTCAATTGCATACTGCTGGACTATGTCATAATATGCAGGAGTGCTTCCTATGCTGTCAATGCGCAGGTCATTTGCAAGCGAGTTGTTTGCGTGCTTCAGCTCAATTTTCTTTATCGGGTGGCTTGGCACGTAAAGAGTCACATTGCTTGTGGTGTCAGGGTTTGCCTCAACTGTTTCGGTAAAGCTCTTCAGGAAGCCGCTATTGTCAAGCACGTCAACAGCGTTGTTTCCCTCGCCATAGCCGTAAATTCCCGCGCCTGCCAGGGTTATGTTGTAATACTGCCCTTCGTGCACGCGCGCTTCCTTTTTCCATCCTCCCTGGCACTGCCTGCCTGAGAAGTCCCACTCAGCGCATTTGAACAGGCTTGTGCTTGTTTGTGTCGCGTTTACCAGTATTTTGGTTTCTGTTGAGTTGAGCAGTGTGGTGTCAATCGCGGTTTTCGCGACAATCCCGTTTGCCCCTGCAATGCTCTCCAGCCGCATTATTGAGTAAGGTGAGTTCTCATCGTGGTCTGTGAGGCTGACTGCCTTTATCCTGCCGCTCGCGACTGCTATTGTGAGGTTGAGCACCCCTGACCTGTTGCTGAGCACTGTCGGTGCATAGCTCGCGAACGCGTTTGTGCTGTTCACGATGTCAATTATGTTGTATGCCTTGCGGTTGAAGAACGTGGTTGTCCTGTTCCTGATATTCTTGCTGTCATTGGCAAAGAACGTGATGTTGTATTGCCCGCGCTGGCTGATGTTCGCGCTTTCAAGCATTGCGTTGAAAATGTCCTTTGTGCCATTCAGGAAAGGCAGTTCAATTACAGTGCCGTCAGGCAGGGTTAGGTTTGCCTGGATGATGTCAAGCTTTCTCGAGCCTGTTGGGGTTATGTTGGTTGTTATGTTTACGCGTTCATTAAGCAGGATGCTTGCGCCATTGGCAGGATACTGCGTGCGGATGTGGACAATTGCCGGCAGGATTCTGTATTTTGTGAAGTGCGACACGCCCACGCGCACAAATCTTCCTGCCTGATTATTCTCGATTATTGTGCATATTGTTTCAGGGCATTCCTCAAAGACGCCATTGTCTCCAAAGTCAGCGTCAATCACGAAGTCAGTCGCGTTAAGGTCAAAGATTGTGATGTTTGCGGAAACGTTGAATTCCTGCGCGCTGTTGTTCACGAAAACGCTGTTGTCATCAAGAACAATGTCTGTCTTGAGCTTCTTTCCTTTTGCTGTGATTTTCTTGTTAAACTTCAGCTCTGATTTGCCATTCTTTTTGAAAGTCAGATGTGTGTCTGTTATTGAATAATTGTTGAAGTCGCCGGTAAGGACGATGTTTGTGATGTTGAACAGGTGCAGTTCCGCAGTTTCATTGCCAATAAAGTTGTCAAGGACGCTTATTGCGCTTATGTTCTCTATTCCGACGCCATAGCTGGATGTTCCGGTCAGTGTTATTGTATTCAGGCTTATGGTGGTGTGGTCTGACTTTTCAGTTATGAAAAATCCATGGTCGCTGTCAGTTCCTGAAGTGCTAACAGAGTTGTTTGCAAGCAGGTTATCAAGCGAGCTGGAAAGCACAATTATTCCAACATTGAAGTTCGCGCTTCCGCCTGATGTCACAGTATTGTTGGAAACAGTGTTCTGGCTCGCGCCGTTCTGGAGCTGTATTCCGTGGTTTGTTGTTGTTCCATTGGTGATTATCGTGTTCCACGCTATGCCGTTGTTGCGTGCAGGTCCTATGAGCTCAATTCCCTCGTTTGATGCCCCGCTTCCCCTGGTTCGCACAGTATTGTTCTCGATGAGGTTGCTATTCGCATTGTTTTCAAGCAGTATTCCTGTGTTGTCAGCCGTGCCTGATGTGTTAACCCTGTTGCCGGTTATTTTGTTTTCAGACGCGTTTGCCAGCAGATAAATTCCTGAATTGAAGCTGTTGTTGCCTGCCGTGAGAATTGTGTTGTTCGTGATTGTGTTGTTGTTCGCGTTTGTCTGGAGCAGTATTCCGTGGTCGCTTCCTGTGCCGTTTGTCCTGATGATGTTGTTTTCAATGGTGATGTTGGTTGTGCTTGAAAGCAGGAAAATCCCGACATTGAAGCTTGAGCTGCCTGAGGTTCTTATCGCGTTGTTCCTGATGATGTTGTTTGATGCGCCTGAGTCAATCAGGATTGCGTGCCCGCTTCCATTTCCTGAGGTGTTGATTGTGTTCCCGATGACTGCTGTGCCTGTTGCGCCTGTCATCAGGTAAATTCCTGTATTGAAGCTCATCCTGCCTGACACAAGTATTGTGCTGTTGGCGATTGTGTTGTTGCTTGAGGGTCCCTGCACAAGTATGCCGTGGTTGTATTCTGTGCCGTTTGTGACGATTGTTGTGTTAAGGACTGCGCTGTTGATTGTCCCCTCAAAATTAATTCCTGCTCCGGAGCTTCCTGATGCGTTTGTGTCGCGTATCCTGCAGTTTCTTATTGTTATGTTCTTTCTTCCTGGCGCTGAAATGCCCACCCCCCATGTTCCTGCAGTGCCGTAAGTTATTGCATAATTGTTGCAGTCAAGGGCAATGTTGTCTGCGCCAAATATCACGCAAGTATTGCCTGAAGTTATGTCCTTGCCAAGTGTCTTTGATGAGGTGATGTTGTCGCATTTTGTGAGAGTGCCTGGCGGCGCAGCCTCATAGCCAAGGGTGACATAGTCAACATACTGAACCCTGGCCTGGTTGCCGGTTGTAACGTGCGTTCTGAGCTCAAGCCTGTTCAAGATGCTTGCATTGCCCTGCACAAATGCCGCAAGGTCGCAATAGTCTGTAACGTCGCTTGTTGAAACAGCCAGGTAGCACAAGTTCTGCCATGCTGTGCCGTTCTTTATCTGCAAATCAACAGTCGGACCTGAAGCAGAGCTGTAGCTGTGCTCAATCGTGGCATTGCTCGAGACTATTTCGCCGGAGATGTTCAGTGTCCAGTTGAAGTACATGTATGTTTCAGAGTTTTTGGGCAGGTCCTGTGCGGCATAAACATCATTTGAGGTGTTGATTAGCGCGGCAGTTATGATTGTGCCGTTGCCATAGCGCGAGAGGTTTGGCGGAACGCGGTAGCTTTCCTGCTGCATTCCGAGCAGGCTCGTGAATTTCTTTCCGACAATGAATGTTCCTGCATTGTTCAGGACATCTGTTGTGTTGATTGTTGTCCAGTTGTACGTTCCTTCAGCAGTCACCATCAGGTGGTTTGAATAAACGCCATCTCCTGGCGGGCTGTTGCAGGTGAGGTCATCATACAGTGGCAGGGTGATGTTTGCCCCGCTTGGAAGGCGGATTTGGGCAATCACAGACTTCACTCCTGTCTTGTCAGTGACGTTTGCGAGGAAGCAGACAGAGTCCCCAACATACGGGGTCAGCCTGCTGATGTTTGTCCAGATTACGCTTGGAGGATTGGAGTCGGCAATTGACGTGCTGTTGACACGCACATCATCAACACGGCAGTATTCATTTGCGAGGTTTGCCATGCACATGAATTCAAGGATTATTGTCTTGTTGCCGGCAGACGGGCCAAGTGTGTAATTCTTTACAACATAGCCCGCGTCGTTTGCAGCGCTGGCGCCTGTCTGCTCAAGCACACTCCACACTGTCCCGTTGTACCACAATGCCGCAAACTCGTCAGCAATGTCAAGCCCGACAAGCCTTCTGGCATAACTGACGCTTATTGTGGAATATCCTGAAGTGTTGATGCTGACGCGCATTGAGGTGCTTGCTGTCGGCTGGTTTGCCTGCGCGTGCTTTGTACCATTGTATGGGTTGGTTGTAGTGTTTGTCCACTTGTTTCCTGTGCCGTTTATTGTCCAGTTGTTTGCCGAGAGGCCGTTCTCAAAGCCGTCAAAGAACACCCCTCCGCTGTCTGCGAGTGCAGGGTCGTCAGGGCCAAGCTGTATCGCGTATGTTTTTCCAGGTACTGTGTCCTTTATTTTTACCCAGTCGCCATTGCATTCCTGCGCGGTGTAATTCCAGAGTTTGCACTTGAACAATTCATAGCCCTTTGCCTTCATGTAGTAAGTTGCGTTGGCAAAGTCAAGCCCTGCGAGGTCTATCGCGACAACTGACCTGAAGCCCTTTTCGCTGCCAAGCTCCTCAAGCCGGACAGGAAATGTTGCCCCTGTTACGAGCGCGTTCCTGATGGCAATTCGCCTTTCTTTTGAAATGTTCAGGCTGATGTCATACCTCTTGTTTCTCTCAAGGCTTGTGGGCTTTCCTGTGGCAGGGTCAAGCACAGTTATGGCTGCCGGCGCTTTCTCCCCTCCGCTGTGGTCCTCAAGGACAATCTCTGGCGGCGCGAGGAATGCATCCATCCTGCTTCCAAAAATGTCGCCAACATCCTGCGATGCTGCAGGGGCTGGCTGTGCTGTTGCTGTTGGCGCTGGTTCAGGCGCCTTTGCAGGTATCACAATTGTTTCTGGCTTTGTTTCCTCAGGCTGTTGCTCTGCTGGCTTTGAAGCAGGAGCCGCTGGCAATTGTGCAGAGCTTACCACAACGCTTTGCGGAAGCCTTGGCGGTGTTGGTGCAGGGGAAGTCGTGACTTTCTGGGCAGCAGGCTGTGCCACTGGCGCAGGAATTGGCGCTGGTTGGGCAGCAGGCTTTGGAGCAGGCACTGGAATCTGGATTTGTGCAGGGGCGGATGCCTGCGCTTTTGCAGTCTTGTTCTCTGGAATTATGATTACCTGCGGCTGCTGCTCTGGTGGCTTTGGCGCTGGCGCTGTTTCTGCCGCAGGCAGCGGTGCAGATGCAACAACAACTTCCCTTGGCACTGGCGGTAGTGTTGGTGCAGGAATTGGTGCTGGCTGGGCAACAGGCTTTGGCGCAACAGGGTCTTTCAGCAGGCTTGCCATGTTTGACAGGTCATCGAGGCTGGCTGCTGAAACAAGGACTGCTGAAACAATCAGCACTGCCAGAATGAGGAGCAGTTTACGCATTCTGCTTCCTCCTGCCGCGCTGGTATGCAGTCCATATTGTGCTTGGCTTTTTGTTGAGAAGAGAGCAGATTTGGGCGGGCTTGAGATTTTTCTCGTCTTTCAGATGCGTGACAACGTGCTCGAGTATTGATTTTGAGCGGTCACTGAAGCAGGAAATGGGTATTGTGTGGATAGCAGAGCCCAATTCAAACGCGTCAGGCATTTTTCTCTTCGAGCGCGCATAAGAGCCCCAGATTCCGCGCTGGTCGCGGTTGATTAGCTTTGCAATCTCGCTCAAAGTGAGCGAGTGGTGCTCTTTCAGGTATTTGACAACTGCTTCTGCAGGGCTGAGCTCTGTTGCAAAGATTGAGACAGGAATGTGCGCAGGCAGCTGCTGTTTTGTTCGCAAAGCTTCCTTAATATGAGACTGCATGCTAACAAGCTCAGAAGCTGAAAGTGCCGAAATGTCTTTTTTCAGTTCGGCAACTGTTTTCCCACTCTCTTTTCGTGCTACAACCAACCCAATCAATACTCTTTTTGTAGTAGTCCCCTACTATTAGGCAGAGTTAATACTCTTTTTGTAGTATCAATACTCCCCCAAAGGCGATTTTTTGCAAAAAGAGTATAAATGCCTTTCTTTTTTACTCGCTTTGTAACATTATTCTTTTTACTACTGAGTTAATACGAATGATTTTATACTGCCTTGAAACTGCGTGCGGTTGGAGAGGTGAGTGACGCTGAAACAAGGAACTATTACACTATTTATTCTATTTTTTGTCTTGTCCGCTTTGTGTGTTGCGGCAAAAGATTCAACGCAAAAAATCCATCCCAACCTGAAGGAAAAGCAGGAAGGAATGGTCCCAGTAATAATACAGTACGATGATTCTGTCGCGCCTGAAAAAAAGGCATTGCGCGAGCTCGGCTGCAAGCCGGGAAAAGTCCTGAAGTCATTGCACGGCATCGCGGCAGAATGCCCTGCTGAAGTTCTTGAAACAATCGCTGATGACGATGATGCGGTTTATGTTTTTGAGGATGAAATGCTTTATCCCCTGCTTGACCAGACAGTTCCATTGATTAATGCGACTGCAGTGTGGTCTTCTTTTGGCAACGGCTCTGGAATCAAGGTCGCAATACTTGACACCGGAATCAACACATCTCATCCTGCGCTTTCAGGCCAGGTTGTTCTTGCTGAGAATTTCATTACAGAGTTTTCAGGCGAGGACCTTGACGACTACTGCAACCACGGCACGCCTGTTGCGTGCACTGTCGGATGCATTGACAGCACTTACAAGGGTGTTGCCCCTGGAGTGAAGCTCTTTAATGCAAAGGTCGCGTTCAAAACAGACCCTGACAGGTGCGGAGCCCCAAGCTCTGCGGTAATTTCCGCGATTGACTGGTCGATTGCGAACGGCGCGCAGGTAATACAGCTAAGCGTCGGCGCTTTAGTGGCAGAATGCTACCAGTCTGCGACAGCATTGGCAGTTAACAACAGCGGAAAAAACATTCCAATAATTGTATCTGCAGGAAATGACGGCCCTGGAAGCCAGTCAATCAACACCCCGGGCTGTGCTGAAAACGCGATTACTGTTGGCGCATCAAACGGCAACAGTGTTGAGGATTATTCCTCGCGCGGACCAACTGATTACGGGCTTTCAAAGCCAGACCTTGTCGCCCCTGGAACAGGAATTACTGCAGCAGACAGCAGCGGCGCAGGATTCAGCGACCACACAGGCACTTCTTTTTCAGCGCCTCATGTTTCAGGTGTTGTTGCGCTGATGCTCCAGCAAAAGCGCTTGAGCCAGGCAGAAGTGAAGCAGATTCTGAAATCAACAGCAGTCAACCTGAGTTATGATATCAATACCCAGGGCGCAGGACGAGTTGACGCCTTTGCAGCAGTGCAGGCGGCAACTGCAAGCCAGGGATTTAGTGTTGTGCTTCAGCCGGATGCGAGCGCGGGCAAGGATACATACATCTCGTCAGCCAGCCCGAATGTCAATTACGGCACTGCAGACCCGCTGAAGGTGCAGACAAACTCCTTCCGCGCGCTGATAGGATGGAATTTGAGCAGCATTCCTGCAATCGCGGTTATTTCCAGCGCGCTTATGCAGCTTTATGTGCCCAGCGTCCAGACAAGCGCAGGAAATACGGTCAATGCATACCGGCTTACGCGGCAGTGGT
>JBGPSD010000018.1:0-18733 GCA_041489925.1 Candidatus Nanoarchaeia archaeon | reverse complement strand
CCCTTGTAGCGCTGGACAGAAACCCCTTCCTCTCCATATTCCTTGACTAGACTGTCGCGCTCTTCCTCAGTGAAAGCATAAGCTTCCTTCTTTGCCTTTGCCACCCTGAACAATGGCGGCTGTGCAAGGTAAACATGGCCGTTCTGTATGAGCTGGGGCATTTGCCTGTAGAAGAATGTCAAAAGCAGGCACGCAATGTGGTGTCCGTCAACGTCAGCGTCTGTCATTATGATAATCTTGTGATAGCGAAGCTTGGAAATGTCAAATTCCTCTCCGATTCCTGCCCCAATCGCTGTTATCATTGACCCGATTTCATTGTTCAGCAAAACCTTGACAAGGCGCGCTTTCTCAACATTGATTATCTTTCCTCGCAATGGAAGAATTGCCTGGAATTCGCGGTTGCGGCCTTGCTTGGCCGAGCCTCCGGCCGAATCGCCTTCCACAAGGTACATTTCGCACTTTGCAGGCTCATTTGATGAGCAGTCAGCGAGCTTTCCTGGAAGCATTCCTGTTTCAAGAGCTCCTTTTCTGCGGACAAGCTCGCGGGCCTTTCTTGCTGCCTCACGCGCCCTTGCAGCTTCCATGCACTTTCCAACTATTGCCCTGATTGCTGACGGGTTTTCCTCAAAGAAATCCCCAAGCTTTTCGCTGACGATTGAGTCAACAAGCCCTTTTACCTCGCTGTTGCCGAGCTTTGTCTTTGTCTGCCCTTCAAACTGCGGGTCAGGTACCTTGACTGAAATAATCGCGGTTAAGCCCTCGCGCACGTCTTCGCTTGACAAAGCAATGTCCTTGTCAAGCAGTTTGTGCTTTTCTGCGTACTTGTTGATTGTCCTGGTGAGCGCTGTCTTGAACCCTGAAAGGTGTGTTCCGCCCTCGTGTGTGTTGATGTTGTTTGCGAATGCGAAAACAGTCTCTGCATAGTCAGTTGTGTACTGCAGTGCTGCTTCAACAGTGTAGTTGCCCTCTGGCTTTTCAAAGTAAAACACAGGGTGCAGTGCCTGCTTGCCCTTGTTCAAATGCTCGACAAAGCTCTTGATTCCGCCGTCGTACTTGAACACTGTTTCTTTTTCTGTCCTTTCGTCAATAAGCTTAATCTCAACGCCTTTGTTAAGGAATGCGAGCTCGCGGAGCCTTGCAGCGAGAGTGTCAAAGTTCCACTCGCTTTTCTCCATTATTGTGAAGTCAGGGATGAACTTGACCATTGTTCCTGTCCCTTCTGCAGGTCCGACAACAATCGCGTCATCTGTGGTCGGGATGCCTTTTCGCAGTTCAACGCGGTAGAGTTTGCCATCGCGCCTTACTTCTGCAATCAAGTGCTCAGACAAAGCTGTTGTGACAGAAATACCAACTCCGTGCAGCCCGCCAGAGACCTTGTAAACATTGCGGTCAAACTTTCCTCCTGCGTGCAAAACAGTTAGGACAACAATCAAAGCAGATTTGTTGAATTTTGCATGCTTGTCAACAGGGATTCCCCTTCCATTGTCCATCACGCTGAGATATCCGTCTTTGTGTATTATTACAGTGACGCCTGTGCAATAGCCTGCGAGAGCCTCGTCAATGCTGTTGTCAATGGCCTCGTAAGCCAGGTGGTGCATTCCGCGCGAATCAGTGGAGCCAATGAACATTCCAGGGCGCCTTCTGACTGCTTCCAGCCCTTCAAGTACCTGGATTTCCTTTGCCCCATATGACTGGTGTTCGTGCGCAGGTGTGTCTGCCATTGTAGTTTTACCGTCCTAAAAGATACCCTCAAATCCTAATAATAAAAACCTGCGGGAGGTATATAAATCTTTGCATTGTAAAATGGGGTTATAGCCCTTATAACGCCAGAAAACAAGCTTTTTAGCCCGTCGGCAAGGTTGAATTATTTGCTTATTTCTCCCATAATTCCGGCTCTTTCTTTGCTCCCCTGAGTTTTGGAATGCCGTAATGCGCGATGATTGCTGCTACTATCGCAACCACCCAGAAAAACCGCCATGTCATCATGCCGAGCGCAACAAGCGTAAGTGAGGCAACCAGGATTATTGCGGTAATAATTGCAAGCACCTTTGCAACGGTTTCCATCAAATCACCTGCTTTAATGCAGCAATCGCGACCTCAATCTGGTCCTTGTGCGGCTTTCTCGTGGTTATTTTCTGCGCCCAGAGCCCTGGCTGCATTATTATCCTGAAAATTATGAAGTTCGGCCATTTTGCGCTCAGCTTGAGGAGTTCGTAGGATATGCCTGCGATGACAGGAATCAGCAGTATTCTTAGCGGCACATTGACAAACCATCTTGGGTCCCTGACAACAGAAAACAGCAGTATGCTCGCGATGATGACAAACATGAGCAGGCTTGTGCCGCAGCGGGCGTGCACAGGTGAATACTTCCTGACATTCTTAGACGTCAGCTTGTATCCTCCTTCGTGGCAGTGCACTGTCATGTGCTCTGCGCCGTGATACTGGTACATTCTCCTGACATCCTTAAACAGTCCGATAAACCACAAATACGCGATGAATATTACCACCCTGAATGCGCCGTCAATAAGGTTAAACAAAATCTCGCGCGTTGTTGTGAAAATCCTTGCAAGATAATATGGCGCGATGACAAACAGCACGATTGTGAGCGCAAGCGAAAGCAGAAGTGCAAAGCTTGTTTCCCACGCGCTGAGCTTCTCGTCTTTTTTCTCTGCCTGCTGGTCAGCGCTCCAGTTGAGCATCTTTACTCCAATAACCATCATTTCGCCAAGGAAAATAATCCCGCGGATAAATGGCAGCCTCAGGAAAACTGATTTCTGAGTGAGTGAGACATGCCTCTTTTTCGTGGTCACTATTCTGCCTTTCGGTGTTCGCGCAGCAGCGCCTACATAATTAGGCGTCTTCATCATCACGCCTTCAATCAGCGCCTGCCCTCCAACGTAAAACTGCTTTTTGCTGCTCATCTTCATCATATTTCCATCATTTCCCCTGGCTCAAGTATAACAACTTTGTGTTCGCTCTCGCGCTCAAGGTATTCCTTAAACAGTTCAGCATCATCGCGTGTTCCTGTAATAGTGCCCCAGTGAGTTGGAATTGCTATTTTTGCCTGCATTGCGTGCACAGCCTTTGCTGCCTCTTCAGCGCCCATAGTCGTGCTGCCGCCAACTGGAATCAGGACAACATCAGGCGCCAAACCAATCATTTCAGGCAACGGGTCTGTGTCAGAGGTATAATACAGTTTCTTGTTCTCGTTCTCGACAATAAATCCTATCACAAAGCCCTCTTCCTCATGCCCGCCCCTGTGATGCATTGTCCTTGCAGGCATTGCCCTTATCAAAAGGTCTCCAATCTTCCTCTTGTCGCCTGCGTTCATTGTGATACAGCCATTGAACTCGCGCGCGACATCAGGGGTTCCAATGATTATTGTCTCATCAGTCATCAGCTTCATGACGCTTTCCCTTGTGCAGTGGTCAGGGTGCCAGTGCGAGATAAGTATGATGTTTGCCTTTGGCAGCCGCACAGTGGAAAAAGGGTCAAGGTAAGGGTCAATGTATATTGTAAAAACCCCTGTCTCAATCAAAAACGTCGCGTGCCCAAGCCAAGTAATGCGCATGCCCCTCTCGTCGTATATGGGTATAAGAATTTTTCCCCAAAAGCTTTATAACAACCCCTGCGCTTGCTGTTTCAGGTGAAGACAAAGTGAGTGGGGGAAAGCAAACAAGAAAAAGGTCTTTTGTGTATATTGACCCTAGGCAGGTCACTCTTGACACAAAATTAAGGGAGCTTCTTGCGACATTCAGAAAGCGGGACTGGGAAAAACTTGCAGACTGCACTGCTTGCAATGATAGGTATCCTGAAAAGCTGACAAAGTTCACAGGAAAATACTGCGTTGCATGTTTTGTTGAGCGGGAATATCACGTAATACCGCAAGGCACAGTGAGCATTTGCGGAAGTGCTCACAGGCCCACAAGGGACCACGGTGCTATTTATGACGGCGCCTTGCGCAGGTATGAGGATGCCAACGGCTCTCAGGATACTCCCCCACCGAAAGCTTTATAAAGACGCCCCATATTGTTAATATTAAGAAATTTTCTGAATAAGTGAATTTTGATGGCAGAAGCAAAAGATTTGCAATTGAAGACCGGTACGACAACCATCTGCATTATGTGCAAGGATGGGATTGTTCTCGCGGCTGACAGAAGGGCAAGCGGTGGTGGAATGGTACTTCACAAGCGCGCCCTGAAGATAGTCCCTATTACTGATTTAATTGCTGTAACAACAGCAGGAAATGTTTCTGATATCCAGCTTATGACAAAGCTCGCAAAGGCAGAAATCAAGCTCAAGGACGTCCAGGTCTACAGATCTGCAACAGTCAGGGAAGCGGCAAGCCTGGTCGCGGGAATGCTTTACAGCACCTTCCGCAGGCCAAGCATGGTTTTAAGCATTGCCTCACTGATGATGGCAGGCCGTGACAAGGACGGATTCCACGGTTGGGAGCTGAGCCCTGACGGAAGCATGATGGAAATCAGGGATTTTGCCGCAGACGGCTCAGGAATGGTGTTTGCCCTTGGCGTTTTGGAGACGCTGTACAAGAAGAATCTGACTGTTGACGAGGGCGTCAAGCTCGCTGTCAAGTCAGTAAACGCAGCCCTCCAGCGCGACACAGCATCCGGAAACGGCATTGATGTCGTGACCATAACTGAGAAGGGCATGCAGACCGTGATTGAGAAGGAGCTCGAGATTAAACTCGAGGCATAAGACCCGCTTTCTTTTCTGCTGGGTCGCTATAACAAGAACAAGGGGAAATTAGGAAATGGCTGATATCATAAAAGAAATCCTAAAGATGCTGCCAGAAGGCAAAGTCTCAGACGCAGTCTTCGAGGGCGCGAACATAGTCCTTTACACAAAAGACAAGAAGTTCTTCCTGAATGACGAGGGCGTTGTCAGGGCTGCTGTCAGCGCTTTCAAGAAGCGCATTGAGCTCCGCCCTGACCCGAGCATTTCAGAAGACCAGGAAAAGGCTGAGAAAGACATAAAGAAAATACTGCCTGAGGAATCAGGAATTTCAAGCATATTCTTTGAGCCCCAGCGCTCAATTGTCACAATCGAGGCTGAAAAGCCAGGGCTTGCAATCGGAAAGCAGGGCTCATTGCTGAGGGAAATCAGGGAGAAAGTCCTCTGGGTTCCGATAATCCGCAGGACTCCTGCAATCCGCTCTGTCCTTATTGAGAATATCCGCGCAGTCCTTTTCCAGAATTCAGAATACCGCAGGAAATTCCTTGACAAGGTCGGCCACAGGATTTATGACGGCTGGATAAGGGAGAAAAAGAACGAGTGGGTTAGGCTAACATTCCTCGGCGGTGCAAGGCAGGTTGGAAGAAGCTGCATTTTCCTCCAGACTCCGGAGTCAAGGGTTTTGATGGACTGCGGCATAAACGTTGCCTCTGACCAGGAGCCATACCCATATCTTGACGCCCCTGAATTCCATTTGAACGAGCTTGACGCTGTTATTGTCTCGCACTCCCACCTTGACCACTCAGGATTTGTCCCATACCTGTTCAAGTACGGCTACAGGGGGCCTGTGTACTGCACTGCGCCGACAAGGGATGTGATGTCATTGCTCGCTCTTGACTATGTCAAGCTGATGAAGGCTGAAAACAGGGATCCATTGTATGATACAGACCACATCAAGGAAATGGTCAAGCACACAATCACCCTTGACTATGATGAAGTCACTGACATAACCCCTGATGTCAGAATCACGCTCTACAACTCCGGCCACATTCTTGGCGCCGCAATGGTGCACCTTAATGTCGGAAACGGCTTGCACAACCTGCTCTACACAAGCGACCTCAAGTTCGGAAGGACTCCTTTGCTTGAGCCTGCAATCACGCAGTTCCCGCGCCTTGAAACAGTTATAATTGAGGCGACTTACGGCGGAAAGACAAACGTGATGGGCTCGCCGCAGGAACAGGATGATTTGCTCAAGAACATAATCAGGGAGACAATAAAGCGCGGCGGAAAAGTGCTTATGCCTGTCCTTGGCTCAGGAAGGGCGCAGGACGTCATGGTCATAATCGAGGAAATGGTCCGCAGGAAAGAGCTTGACCCGATTCCAGTCTACATCGATGGAATGGTTTGGGACATTACGGCAATCCACACTGCGTATCCGGAATATCTTAACAGGGTTATCCGCAAGGCAATCTTCCACAAGGATGAAAACCCGTTCCTCAGCCCGATTTTCAAGCACATTGGCTCGCAGAAGGAAAGGCAGCAATTGCTTGAGGAGCACGGCCCCTGTGTCATACTTGCAACTTCAGGAATGATGGTTGGCGGTCCGAGCGTGGAATATTTCAAACAGCTCGCTGACAACCCGAAGAACAGCATAATCTTCACCTGCTACCAGCCTGAAGGCGCCTTGGGCTACAGAATAATGCACGGCGAAAAGGAGTTCATATTCACAGAAGAGGGCCAGCAGCGCGTTGTGCCTGTCAAGATGGAGGTCTGCCGCGTTGAAATCTCAGACCACTCTGACCGCAAGCAGCTGATGAACTTCATTTTCAAGACAACCCCGAGGCCAAAGAAAGTTATTATCAACCACGGCGAAAACGCAAGGATTCTTGACCTTGCCTCGAGCATCCACAAGCTCGGCAGGATTGAGACAGTTGCACCGAGGAATCTGGAGAGCATTAGGCTGAAGTGATTCTTGTTTGTCATGCTTCTTGCACTTAAAACCGCAACATTTAAATATAACACTGTATTTAACATTATAAACAGGTGAATTATATGACTGAAACAATACAACGCGCAAAGAAAATAGGCGGCTCATTGATGGTCCGCATCCCCAAGGATATTGTGGAAATGGAAAATATCCATCCGGGAGAGGCAGTCAGGATTAAAGTTCAAAAGGTTCGCAAGGACTGGTTTGGGGCTTTCAAGGGGCTTAAACCTTACAATAAGGAAACAGACAGGGCGCACTCAAGATATGAATAATATTATGGTTGACACTTCTGCGTGGATAGAGTATTTTAACGGCACTGAAAAAGGCAGCCGTGTTCGCGAGCGCATTGTCAGCGCAGGCTCATTCGCGCTAACAACAGGGCTGATTGCAGCAGAGCTCGCATCGAAGTTATTGAGGGAAGGAAAGCCGGCTGAAGAGGCAATTACTGCCTTGCAGTCAATCACTTTGCTTGTTCCTTTTAATTTTCCTGTTGCTCAGGAAACCGCAAAGATTTATTTGCAGCAGAGGAAGGTAAAGCCAAAATTCGGAATTGTTGACGCTCACGTGGTTGCGGCCGCAAAACTTAATGGCGCAAAGGTCATAACCTGCGATAATGATTTCGCAGGGCTTTCTGAGGCAATAGTCATCAAATAATGGTTATCAAATAGTGTTTCTAATTATAATTATTTACGGAGGTGAATTCTATGCAGAAATTATGCGTACATAACGGAAAAGTCTGGGAGCGCGCTGAGCTTCATCTGAAGTCAGCGATTCCCAAATTCAACAGGCATAATCAGGCGAAATTAATAGCGCTTGATTTGCTCGCTGAACTCATAAGATAAAGGATTATTTGAGGTTTTTTGGAACTTTTTTGAGTATTGGATTCATTACGAATGAAGAGCCTGCCCTTCCCATTTGCGCAGGGTTTGCGTATGAGCCAAGCACCTGAACTGATTGTATTGGGTTTACCGAGGACTCTTTTGTCAGGTCGCGCGTTATAAAAGGGATGTCAAGGTCTGTTTCGTGGCAGTCGACCTCAAAGTACAGCATGTGCGTGCTTTTTCCCCAGTCTGATTCTTTATTCGGCCAGCTTTTGACTATTTTCAGTTTTTGTTTTCCAGCCTGCTCCCTGAAAAAATCCTTGATTGGCTCAGGCAGGACAGTGTCCATGTCTGTTTTTGGCATTACTGCCAGCATCGTGAGGTAGCTGTCTGATGCTGAACGGAGCGGTTCATGGCTTCTATCGCAGACAAGGTAAAAATAAGTGGCGCTCGTGTATATTCCTTTCGCAAATATGTCAAGCCCGTATCTTTCGAGTGTTTTTTCATCAGCAATGGCAATTCCTGTCTTTTTTTCCTGCACTGTCTGGGCGCTGGCTGCTGTGCTTTCAACATATTCATGTATTGTCGGAAAGCCGATGTTCTTGCGCCATTCTTTGATTCTCTCAATTACTTTCTTGTTTGCGTATATTGTTCCAAGGTTGTTGCTGCCTGAATATTTGCCTGCAGAAAGGTTTACAGAAACAGGATGAATGTCAATGACTCTTAGCGAGTTGTCAACCATTGCCTCGAGCGATTGAACATGAAGCCCTTCGCCGGTGTGGTAATAAGGCAGGACGCCGAATGTGTCTTCTGTTACCCTTTCAGCAATTGTGTGTGGAAGCAGTTCATAAGCAAGCTCTGCTCCGCCGAGTTTTTCCTGCCAGTATTTGGCAGCGAGTTCTGAGAAAGTTCCTGCCGGTCCAAGGAATACTATTTTCTTCTTATTGTCCATAGAAAGAATAGTTATGCAGTGCTTTTAAAGCTGCGGAATCAGAACGGCGGAAGGTCGCAGTTCCACCTGCAGGCGTCATAATCTGCCTGGCAGCGGCGCAATGCAGTTGTTTTCAGGCTGTCGCACGCTGTTTTCTCTGCAGTGCACGCGGAATTTGCCTTGTAGACAGTCTGGGCGCAGGCATCTCCATCCGCCCTGCAGGCATTGAGGCACTCTAGCCTCTTTCCCTGCGACAAAACAGCGCCAGCAAGGGCAATAATAAGGACAATGCCCACAATTGCGATTACAATGTGCTTCATAGTGGTAAGTTTCTCTTAGGGGTATAAAAATGTTTCAGTGTCCACATCTGCTTTCCAAGCGATAACTTTTTATACAGCCCAGAAGCACAGCTTTGCCGTGGGAAAGCCAAATCCTTTTGAAAACGCATTGAAGACTCTTCAGCAGGCAAATGAGTTTGCAGGAGTCAAGGATGAAATCTTTGCGAAGATAATCCAGCCAGAGCACATTCACAAGTTCGAAGTACAGGCAGGAGGCAAGAAATACCAGGGCTATCGCGTCCAGCATAATTCTGCAAGGGGGCCTTACAAGGGCGGAATCAGGTTCCACCCGCAGGTTGACATTGATGAAGTCAAGGCGCTTGCAACGTGGATGTCATTGAAGTGCGCTGTCGCAGACATTCCTTACGGCGGCGGAAAAGGCGGTGTTGCGTGCAATCCAAAGGAAATGTCAGAGGCAGAGCTTCAGGCTGTTTCCCGCGGCTGGGCAAAGGCAATGGCGCCACACATCGGCGCCTGGAAGGATGTTCCTGCACCTGATGTCAACACAGACGGCCAGATAATGGCGTGGATTCTTGACGAATACGAGAAGATTATCGGAAAGAGAGAGCCTGGCGCAATCACAGGAAAGCCATTGGAGCTCGGCGGCTCTCTGGGCCGCGACAAGGCAACCTCGCAGGGTGGCTTCTTCATCCTGAGGGAAGCAATGAAAGCAAACAAGCTCAAGCACAACACTGTTGCGATACAGGGAATGGGCAATGTGGGCGGCTGGCTCGCTGAAATTCTTCACAAGGAAAAGTTCAAGGTTGTTGCTGTCTCTGACACAAGAGGGGCAGTTTACAATGAAAAAGGGCTTGACATTCCTGAAGTCATCAAGCACAAGGAAACAACAGGCTCTGTCAAAGGCTTCCCTGGTGCAAAGGAAATACTGAATGATGATATTCTTACGCTTCCTGTTGAAATCATTGCTCCTGCTGCGCTGGAAAATGTCATCACGCACGAAAACGCAGACAAAATCAAGGCAAAATTAATCCTTGAGATGGCAAACGGACCGACAACTCCTGAAGCAGACAAGATACTTGAGGCAAAGAAAGTCATAGTCATCCCTGACATCCTCGCAAACTCAGGCGGTGTCACAGTGAGCTACTTTGAATGGGTCCAGAACCTCGCAGGCTATTACTGGAGCCTTGAGGAAGTGGACAAAAAGCTTGAGCGCCAGATGATACTTGCATTTGATGCAGTGCACGCAACAGCGCAGAAATACAAGATTTCCTACAGGCTTGCGGCAAATGTGCTTGCGCTGGAAAGAATAGCCAAGGCAATGGAACTGCGCGGCTGGTAGTTTTAACGCATCCTTCTGAGAATCCTGAACAGCATTATGATTATCAGCAGGTGAAGCACTGCTATGGCTTCAGGAATCGGAAGGTTCAGTCCAAACGCTATCATTCTGCACCCTCCTCGCTCATTTCCCTTTGGATTTCCCTGTGCATTGCCCTTCGCTTCATCTTCCTGAGAATTTGCCACACAAGCAGGAATTCAATGAAAACTGCAAGAAGATTAAGCAAAACCAGAATGTTCAGCTGGACATCAATTCCAAAAATGTACATTTTGTTTCACCTCAGCAAGTATTCTGCTTTCAGGTTTCCTTGTTTTGTTATGAGCGTTGCCTCAACGCGGTCTGCGCCCATTGCAGCCTTTCCAAGCCTGTATTCGTGGCCATAAATGGCAACAGTGTCTGCCGGAACACTGAGCACTCCAAGCATTTCCGCTTCAAGCGTGCTCTTTCCGCGGTTAAGGTCAAACTCGATATTTATGTCTTTCTCTTCCTTTCCGCGGTTGTCGACAACAAAATACAGCGTGACAACCCCTGGCATCCTCCATTCTGCAGCAACCTGGAATGGATGCACTTCAACAGTCAGCGGCGCGATTGTTGACTTGACTCGGGAGGGTCCTGAGTACGCATCCACCCCGATGTCAACAACCTTTGGCTGCATTACGGGTGGGATGACAATGAACTGGTAAGGAGCTATTGAGCGCGGATAAAGTATTGGCAATGGCTCAGGGGGAATCACACTCCAGCCAAGCGCCCTTGCCTCTGCGTGGCCGTGGTCCTGCCAGCCTCCTGCAATTGTGTTCCACAAAACCATTGGCGCAGGATGGGCATTTGCAAAAGAGGTGTAAATGCCGGGTGTTGTTACCCTGTAAGTCACATCATCAATGGAAATGTAATTTCTGTTCTGGAAATTGCCGTGCATCAGCTTTTCCTCAAGTATGTATGCAAGGTCAGGTGTCAGGTTAAGTGAAAGGTTGCCAAGGATGCCTGGCAGGAAAATCTTGTTTTCAGGGATTATCTCAGGAAGCTCCTCTCTCAGCCCTTTCCTGCACTCGCGGACTGTTGCCGGTTTGAAGCGCCCTGTCATGTTCGGGCACGCGATGCGGGGCTCGCAGCGCCTGTACTGGTAGCCGTCGCTCTGGCACGCCCCCCAGGGGTCGCACTGCCAGTAGACTATGCATCCTCCAGGATACCCTCCAGCCCCTCCGCCAGGTCCTGGGGGAACAGGGCAGCTGAAGTTTAGGTCAGCAAAAATATAGTAAGGGATTGTGGACTTCATTGGCGCGAAAAGAATTGCCTGGAAGTCAAAGTAGCTCCTGTTGTAGCCAAGAAGGTTCTGCTCAATTGCAGTCACAAACACCATATTGCCATCCTGGTTGAAATAGCCCTCTCGGAATGCGCTGCTTTGTGGAGTTTCATTGACATAGCTGAACATGGTCGGAACATTTGTTATTGTTCCGCTTGGCATGTCAAATGTGCTGAGTGTTGTGAATGTCCTGCTTCCGCTGTCTGACTTGTTGCCTGAGAGAATGTCAAGAATGCTCAAGTCCCCTGGCACAAGCCCTATTGGCGGGCTGCTTGAATTGCTGAAAGTGATGAATCCAGACACATAAGTGGGGTTGTCGCAGGGTATTGTGAAATTTATGTTTGTTCCATTGACAAGGCTGCCTGTCGCGTTCAAGTCGGTTGGAACCTGGGGTGCTGTGCCGAAGTAAACCTGTCCTGCATATCCCTGCCAGTGTAGTGTTTGTGTTTTCAAACATATGTTAAGCAAGGTGATGTTTCCGCTTTGTGCCAAGATTTCTGCAGCATTTCCTGCTTTGCAGTAGTCAGGAAGGTCTGCGTTTACTGCGACAGCTAGCAAAACAAGAATAATGAGACTTGAAACAAGCTTTGCTTTCACAGCTGTTTTCATCTCCACTTGCGGTATTCAAACTTACGGCTTATTCCTTTGTCTTTTTTTGACCTGCGCCACAGGACAAAGAGAACTATCACAAGGATGAGCAGTACTGCGATTACTCCCACTATTATTATTGTCGTGTACTCTCCTGCCATTGTGAACGGCACTGTCTCATCTATGATCTTGAACAGCAGCCCGTCCTGCGAGCCATACAGTATTCGCGCGTGCACAGTTGGGTTGTCAGCAATATCAACTGGTGTCATGCGCTGCTTTATCTTGAATGTCCCGCTGCTGCCGGCAGGTATCAATGCCTGTCCTAGGTAGTTGACAAGCTGTTTTTCGTCATTGATTATCATGTCAACAAGGTTTATGGATGCATAGCAGTCAACTTCAGAAGGATTGTCAAGCGTTACAGATATGCGCTGTGTGCGCTCGTCAAACGTGATTCTGTCAAGCTTCAGGTCGCACTGGTCATTTGCGGTTGAAAACCTTATCGGCACCTTTGCGGCTATTGCCCTGTCCATTATTTCAGGTGACTCACCATAGATTGTCAAAATGTCAGCGGTGAGGTTCCTGTTCTGTGCGGCATATTCTGAAAGGTCAATTTCATACCTGAATCCCCTTGTTTCATCGCGCTCAAGCTGCTGGACTTCCTTGTCTCCAATTGACTTGATTGTCTGGCCGTCCAACAGGACGCCGATTGTGCCTGACAGGAATGCCCTGCTTCCGCGGTTCCTGTAAACAAGTTCAAGCGTCTTGTCAACAGTATTATACTGGGCATAGCCAAAGTCCACCTGTATGACAAGCATTGGCAGGAAGAACATGTCCAATGCCTTTATCGGCTCATAAGCTGCAGTTCCCATTGGCACTCCCTGCCCGACCTTGACAAAGACAGGGATTCCTGTCTGCTCCTTCAGCATCTTTGCAGAACCTGTTAGCTCGTTTCCTATGAGGACTGCTGTCTTGAGGTTGCTGTTCTTTACAAAATCAACAGTGGTTGGGAGCACCCTTTCCCTGCCCACAAGTATTACCGGCTCAGAGCCGACTATTTCGTTTTCAAGGAATTCGCCGCTTGTGAGAACAGCTTGTTTTGCGCCTTGATTTGCCTGGAAATACCTGTTTAGTATCTCAATATTGTCCTTGTAGCGGTTCCCTGTGTTTATGACTTCAGGGGAGAATCCTGATAGCTTTTGCATTACTGCGTCTGAAACCTGGCCGTAAATTGTCAGCTTCTCCACTTTTGGCAGGGATGAAAGGAAAGTGAAAACCTGGTCCATATTCTTGTCTTCTGCAAAAAGCACAAATGCCTTGCTGCTTACTGCATATGGCGCCACTGAAACCGCATTAAAGCCATATGTCGGGTCAACTATGATGAACTTGCTTAAGTTCAGCTGTTTTGCAAGCTCGAGATTAAGTGCAGAACCGCCCCGTGAGAATATTGTGGAAGGGTCATATCCCTGCCTTCTGAGCGTGCCTGCGAGGTTGGCAAAATAAGGAAGCTGCTCTGATTCAATGACTAACACCTGCCCCCCTTCACCAAGGACTTTTGGCAGAATTGTCACATACTTGCTGCTGGTCATGAACAGGGAAGGCGAACTTGTGAGCCTTGCATACAAAAGCCCGCTGTAAACGTCTATCCAGTCATGTGAGTTCACAAGCACTGTTCTTGCTTCTATTCCCGCTGGAATGAGCATCACTGCCAGTAAAACCGCTGTTAATAGAGTTACCCCTTTATTCATAATAATGAAAAAAGAAAAGAAAGAGAATAAAAATCTATCGGTTTAGTCAATCTCCGCATACAGGCAGTATGTCGTACTACCTGCAGTCTGGTTTACCGGCACAAGCATCTGGTAGTCAAACTGCTCACCATCAAATCCAATAGGCTCTGATCCGTTAATAATTGCGGAATAGATGGTCTGGTTGCTTCCATTTGATGTTTCCAGTATTACGTTCTCAAAGTCCACTGACTGGGGGAGGTCATTGACATATGGCCATGCTGCGCATGCAGTGCCTGCAGCGATAGTCGTGGTAAGAATCGTGTACGTGAGTGCGTTGCTGCTTGGGGTGAATGTATTGCTGGCACTGTCTGCACCAGTTCCTGTTAGAGGATCGTCAACTGCGCAGTCATTCAATGCGGCGACTGTGGTCCAGTCAATCGAGCAGTTTGTCGAGGCATATATTTCGCCTGACATGTTGGTGACGTTCCATGAATAAAGCGTCTCGCTTGCCGTATCATCAAGCGTGATTTCTCCTGACGCGTTTCCGACAAAACCCTGCCAGCTTTTGGTTTGCTGGACCAGGTTGATGTGCAACCACGTTATGTTTCCGCCATAAGCGGTTATAGGCAGTCCTTGCGCCTGTGGTGCCCTGGTTTGCGTCTGTTCAATCGTATAGTTCAGAATACCTTCAGGGTTGGTAGCGAGAACCTGCGCAGCTGCGCCCGCTAAGAACAATGCGGCGAATAATAGCAATAATGTGTGTTTCTGTTTCAACTCTCTCACCTCTCTTTTACCGTGAATACCCCATACCAATATACGTAAAGGGTATACTCGTTTAGGTGAGAACTATATTAGTAGTATATAAATGTTGTCTTTCACTAAAGAGTAGTAATGCTTACTCAATCTCTGCGTACAAATAATATGTTGTAAACCCAGAAGTCTTGTTCACAGGCACAAGGAGCTGGAAGTTGTACTGCTGGCCGTCAAAGCCAGCAACCCCATTTTGGAGGATTCCCACATAAATTGACTTGTTTCCATTGGGTGTCGTGTCCCTTGTGAGTATGATATTCTCAAAAAGCTTTGTTGTCGTCTGTTTTGAGTCATTGATATATGGCCATGCTGCGCAGGCAGTGCTCGAGTTTATCTGTATTGTTCCGACAGAGAAGTTGACTGTGTTTGCGCTCGGGTCAAAGGTCTTGCTCACCCTGTCAGAGCCCTTTCCTGTCAGGTCTTCATCCACTTCACAGTCATTCTGGACTGCTATTTGTGTCCAGTCTATTGTTCCGTTCCTTGAAGCATATATCTCGCCTGATATGTTCGTGACGTTCCATGAATACAGGGTGGCGTTTGCAGCATCGTCAAGCGTAAGCTGGCCGCTTATGTTTCCGACAAAACCCTGCCATCTTTTTGTCTTGGTTATTGATGCAACATTCAGAGTGGTGATGTTGCCCCCCTGCGCGGTAATCTGCGTACCGCTTTGATCTGCCTTTGTCTGGCTGTCAAGGATTGTGTAATTTACTCCTTCAGGTGTTGACAGCACTGCAGTGGCGCTGGCCAGCCCGAGGACTATCAATAAGAGCGCCCCTAATAGCTTAAACTCTAACCTTTCTGCTATTTATTCCACCCTTTTTCCTATCTCAAGCGATTTGCTTGCTTTAGGATATTTAAGCTTTTTTGTTTATTTCAGCTCAACAGCATATTCTGTCTTGTTAAGCTGGCCTTTCAGGCTGCGCAACAGTGTTGCTATGCGGATTTCATAACCCACAAGAAGCCCGAGTCCTCCTGTGTATGTCTGGTTGATTGTGCCGATAAACACCAAGTCTTCATTGTCATTGATATCATATTCGCCGTTTGTGTCATCCTCTGTGTCCCAGAGTATTCCTGTGACAAAGATGCTGTTGTTTGTGCTGTTTATCACAGGCACAAACTGTATTGTGTTGTGGTATACCTCAAATGTCCTTGTCTCCCGCGGGGTGCTGTTGCTCCAGTTTGCCCACAGCATTCTCACAGAGTCATTGAAGAACGTCGAATTAAGGTTGTGGTCCGCGTCCCAGAAGTCATCTGTTGCAATCCCGCCTGTCTTGTTTCTTCCAAGCGCCTGAAGAGCAGAATAGTTGAAGCTACTGTTTGCATAGTAGAAGTACAAATTCCCTGAATCATTGAAAATGAAATCATATTCAGTGAGGTTGAGCGCATTGTCCAGCGTGAGGTTGCCTGTCAGGTTGCCGAAGTACACAGTTGTTGCCTTGACATTGAGCGTCCTGCTTGCATTGTTGTTTGACTCGTTTTGTTCCGGAATCTGGTTGAAGGGGTCAACGCACACAGATATTGTGCGGTTGCCGATAATGCTGATGTATGTCATGTTGATTGTGATGTTCCTGCCTCCCTGCAGGTTTGGTGAGATTGTGTAATTGCCTATTTGCGCGCCTGAGCAGTTGATTCCGTCCCAGAAGACAACAAGCACATTTGCCGCAGCGCCCTGGCCGCGATTGAACACTGTCGCATTAATCGTTATGTTCTCAAGCTCGTCAGGGTTTGTGTTGTTGAAGTCAATGTAAGACTCATTGATGAACAAATCCGCCCTGCCTGGCGCTCCTGCCCTTACCCTGATGAAGTGGTGCTCAATTGTTTCAACATAGTATCGCGCAGAATACACTGTTGTGTTTGCTGTTGCGTTTGCATAATCAAGGCTTCCTGTCTCGTTCTGGAATGTTATGTTTGCAGTGTTGTTTATGACAATTCCTGCAGTGCCATTGGGTACGTGAATTGTGATGTTTATGCTGATGTTTGTTCCAGGGGTTATTGTTCCGAAAGACCACGTGTTGTTTGTGCCGAAATCAGGCGTTGGGGCTGCTGTCACGTAAAATACTTGAGCAGGGTAAATATCTGTGAGTGTCAGGCTGTTCGCTGTTCCGTTTCCTCTTGATGAAATGTTAATCTGGTAGTACAAGTCATTGTCTTCTGTTACAGGGTCAGGGCTGTCTGTCTTTGTGATTGAAATGTTTGTGAAGTTGTACAATGGCGGGTTGAGCACTGTTGTGTTTTGTACCGCTGTCCTGTTTATCCTGGTTCCTGTTTCGTTCTGGAACGAGACAGTTGCAGTGTTGTTGATGAGTGTTCCATTGCTGACATTGAGTGTGAAGACTGTGATGTTTATGCTGATGTTTGTCCCCTGTGTCAGGTTGCCAAGTATCCATGTATTATTAGTGCCGGCAAGCGGTGTTGGCTGGCTTGTGAGATAGATGACTCTTGTTGAATATGTGTCGTTGACTGTTACATTGTATGCTGTTCCATTTCCATTGCTTGACACATTTATCTGGTAGCTGAGCGTGCTGCTCGCGCTTACAGGGTCAGGGTCATCTGTCTTTGTGACAGAGATGTTGCTTGTGTTGAAAAGAGCATAAACAGGCACAATCACTGTGGTGTTGATTGTTGTGCTTGTGTTGAGTTTGATTCCTGTTTCGTTGTTGTATGAGACGTTGACTGTGTTGTTGATGAGTGTTCCGTTGGTAACATTGAGTGTGAATACTGTGATGTTGATGCTGATGTTGGTTCCGCGCGTTATTATGCTCCAGTTCCAGGTGTTGTTTGTTCCTGTGAGTGGTGTTGGTTGGCTTGTGAGGTAGATAACTTGCGGCGGATAAGTGTCGTTGACTGTCACATTATACGCTGTGCCGTTTCCTGTGTTGCTGATGTTTATCTGGTAAGTCAGGTTGCTGCTTGCGTTGACTGGGTCTGGCGAATCTATCTTGACAACAGAAATGTTGCTCACATTGAATACAGGCCTGCGGGGCTTTACCAGCACAATATTGCTGCATGCAGTGTTGCCATCCTGCGAATTATCATTTGGAGTCACGCAGATGCTCCAGTTTTGCCCGACTGCGAGCTGCTGCGAAACCATAAGGTCTGTCCTGTTATTGTATATCGCCTGGATTTCCTCAACTGAGAATGTCCTGTTATATGCCATTACCTCGTCAATCCTTCCGTTGAAGTAATACGCAGGTCCTGTTGCCCCTGTTCCTGCGCCTTGAGCGCCTATTCTTGCTATTCCTGCCATATTTGCTGCCGAAGCTGCCTGCACAAGGTCAGGAGACGAGTTGCCATCAAGATATGCGTAAATTCCAGAGCTGTTTCCTATGACTGCGGCAAAGTGCCATTTTGCGTCAGATATTGTCAAATTGCCAACTGTGCAGCCGTTTATGCAAACCCTGAACTTTCCTGTGAACACCTGCATCTGGTGGTATGCGCTTGTTGTTGAAAGTATCTTTCCGTCATGCGAGACATTTGTCCAGAACCAGACAGTTGTTGTGAAGTTATTGGCAGTGAAGTTCAAGTAGCCGGTGAGGTTGATATAGGTGTTTGCGCCGTTGAACTGGTATGCGCCGAACCGGTCATAGCCCCCTGTCGCGTTCCAAACTGCATTGACAACGCTTCCATTGTTTCCAAGCATGGAGTAATCCTTTGTCCATGTGCTGGTGCTGCCTCCCTCGAAAGGCATGTTAAGTATTGCAATGCTTAAGTTCTCCAGCCTCCAGTCTGTGATGTTCTTCACATTGTCATTGTCAAGGTCTGTCACGTTGATGTAATATGCGGTGAGGTTCTGGTCAGTGTCATTGAGCGTGTTGTCTGTCGTGTTCAGAATAACTTGTACAATTGTTGGCGGATTGTTTAGCACTGTTGTATTTTGTGTTGCAATCGCGCTGAGGATTGTACTTGTCTCATTCTGCCAGGTGGCATTGGCTGTGTTGTTTATTACCGTGCCATTGGAGACATTCATAACGAGCACAGTGATGTTGATGCTGATGTTTGTCCCGCGCGTCAGGTTGCCAAGCACCCAGTAGTTATTAGTCCCTGCAAGCGGTGCGGGCAGGGATGTGACATAGATTACTTTTGTTGAGTATGTGTCGTTGACTGTTACATTGTATGCTGTTCCGTTTCCATTGCTTGTGACATTAATCTGGTATGTCAGGTTCCTGCTCTTGTTTACAGGGTCAGGATAGTCTGTCTTTGTTATTGAAATGTTGCTTAGGTTGTATTGCGGATAAACTATTACTG
>JBGPSD010000017.1:0-18946 GCA_041489925.1 Candidatus Nanoarchaeia archaeon | reverse complement strand
GTTGGGTAATCTGACAATAATTACTGCTTCTTTGAATAGTTCTATTAGGGACGCTTCATGGCAAATTAAAAAAAATGGTAAAGGAGACAAAAAGGGATTGAAAGAGTATAGCGCAGGTATTAGCATTTTTGAAAAATATTTGTCATATGACGATTGGAATGAGGAGACAATTAAAGAAAGAGGAAATGAATTATTTGAATTATCTAAAAATGTGTGGAAATATAAGTAAAGATAAAATTTCGCAATCTTTCTGTTGTCCAATGCGAATTCCCGACAATAGCGGGATTCTTCCTTTTTGCCGACAGAGGCAGGGGGACGCTACAAATGCTAGTTCGTCAGGCAAAACCGCCAAAGACGCCGAAAAACTGCGCTTGCGAGATGTGTTTGTGGATGGGGGACGGGGAATAATTCTAAGCTGATAACGCGAACTGCAAATGCGTGCCTGCGGGCAACGAAGACTCCTCACTCAGGCGCTCCTAATTCCATTCAAGAGTGCAAGTAAAGATATGGACGCTATAAACATCAAGAGGGACATTTCGTTTTAGTCGTTAGTCGTGAGAGCGTTGGTTTTTTATCACACATCTTCAAATATAAAACTTCTATCTGATTTCTTATTTCACCTATCTTGTTTTCTGATGTTTTGCACGCTTTTTGTGTAAGCTTAACGATTTTGTTATGTAATTGATTTTTTTTGTCATATTTCGGTAAATATACGGGCGGTCTAATCTTAAAGGATCTAATATCTGAAGAGGCATAAATAAATTCTTCAACGATGGGAGTATTCAAAATGCCGCAGATATAGCGTGCCTCATCTGGTTTTATAAACCCACTTCCATCTTTTCTTTCGCACATTGAAACCGCATGGTTTTGAAACTGCAACCTCTTATTCCCCCCCCCCAAGGCATTTTTTGTTTAGCAATTACAGCGGCTCTCCATTTAGTATTATCTCTAAAACCAACATAAATATCTTTAAAACTATATGCGCCTGTTCGAGCTAAACCGTAAAACTCTCCTGCATTAGAACCCCTAATACGGTCACTAAACTTGGTTTGTGCATTGATAATTTTGTCATATTTTTGATAGTGATTTAATAGAAGTGGACTTTCTTTTGACAACTGTTTTTGATCTCTTGGTTTTCTGGGATTTTTCGGGTCATATGGGAATGGAATAATCAACCCATCATAATTATGTTTAAAAAACTCAATTTCCCTCCCCCTAACTAACGGATATAAGTACTTTGTTTCTAACAATATTGTTTGTTGGGGAATCTTATATTTCGATTTTTTCACTTGAATATTTTTTAAGAATACTGTGTTGGGTTTGGGACCATTCTTTACAAATTTAAAAATTAATAATTCTTGAGGAAAAAATTCGATTCCTTCCCTGCCAATATACTCACATTCTCCTGCTATTTTCTTAAATTTTAAAAGATGATTCTTATCCCTTGCAAATGTATACGTTGTGCTGCCTTGGATAATCTGACCCGCAACACAGTCTTTTTCTTCAAGATTTTCTTTCGCTTCAGACATAGTCTTCCAATCGTGTGCATTAGTTTTTGTTGTTTTTTTCTTTGCAAATACTTTAAGCGGTATTATTTTTATTGGATCACTACTCTTTGGTCTTGGTCCGATAATGAAGGTCATAAAATCTTCTTTTACTGGCTCAAAAGGATTGCCTGCATGCGACCAATCATAGAATTTTAAAATCGTTCTTTCTGGGCCACCAACTGATTTTCTCCAACCTTCATAAGATGCTTGATATGCAAGTTCTCTCGGCATTAAAAATGCAAGTCTTCCCTGAGGACTTAACCAGTTTATAGCTGCGACATGAGTAATCAAAGCACAAATATTGAGGTTGATGCCTCCTGTTTGCCCTGCTCCTGAAAACAGCCCTTTATCAGTACATATTGATTTAATTCGTTCTCTATATCCTACAGGTAAGTTTTTCCAATCAACCCATGGCGGATTTCCAATAATATTTGTAAAATTAGACAGACACGCAGTAGTTAGAAAATTGGTAATTATTCTGGCCCAGATTCCATTCCATTTTTTTTCCTCTAACTCAATTAATTGATTCGTTAAGTCAATAAGCAAATCTATTATTTCTTTCTTTTTGGAAGGAATATCCAATTTAGCAATAAGCAATTTTACTGCGGATTTCTTATCTTTTTGTTTAACACATTTTTCATAGTCATACATCAACTTTACAAAACTGGCAGTATCCTTAACCAACGAGATTGGAAACCTTATCGAAATTGGGTTTTTCAATGTTCTTAAAGTGTATTGTAAACATTCTATGTCTGAAACTTTAATCCTTTCGGGAACATAAGAAGAATCACCTAAAAAAACAGGGATAACTAAATCATCTACGTCTTCAGAAAGTAAATCAGATATATGAATAAAGTAATGAATTCTGGTTGTTAATACCGCAAGAGGATTTAAATCGATAGCAACAACTCTACTTAGAATTTTTGTAATCAATTCTTTTTTGCTAGCTTTTTCCTCTTTTCTAAGGTGTGAAATGGCTGCAATAATAAAAGTTCCTGAGCCACAGCAGGGATCTAACACTTTCCAATCGTTTTTAAGTTCCGAAGATTCAAGAACATGGTCTGCTAGCCAATAAGGTGTATAAAATTCACCAAAGCTGGCTCTAACTACTTGAGGCACTGTTGCTTCATATAGTTCCCTGAATAAGTCTATTGCACCAACTTTAGAGAAAATCTTAGAAACGTCCTCATATCTGCCCAAAATCTCTAATATTTCTTGAAGTGAATCCGATAGCTCTTTGTTCCATTGATTTGAATCTGCATACCAAGAAAAAAAGTCTCCCTCTAACAGATTTAATATTCCTAACTGTCTAAAGATTGCTCCGTCCTCAAGATTTGAACAAAATGAACGTAAACTCATACTATCAGCATCAATTAAACGCTTATAGTCTTGTAGAACGGAACCAAATTTAATTTCCGACACTACCCTATATGCAATAAATTTTAACACAATAGCATATGAAGTATTTAATGCGAATAATGCTCTATATTCAGATTCGGCATTTGGTAGATTTTCTTTAAATATCTCTGATAAGATTTTTCTTCTCGATTCAATTCTCTTTTGCTGTGATTGATCTTCATGCGCTAACCTAAATAATTCTTCCCATTCTAATCTGAGCATGTTTGTTTTTGGCGTAGCTTTCTCTTTCAATATTAAATTTAATAATCGTGCCACTTTGAATAAAACGCCGTTGTATGATGCCCCGCAAAAATCTCTAATCAGATTTTCAGAGATTAAAGCAGACTGTTCCAATGAAACAATAATTTCAATAAACCTGAAGAGATTTTCTGTTGTTAACTTTTGTTTCCCGGATGTAGACAAAATTAATCCATTCTTCCCGTGAATCTCATAAATTGTCAGTCCATCTGTGATAAAACCAACGATATCATTATTTACTTTTTTAGATAATGATTTGATGTATTCCTTAATTTGGTTTTGTGCATTTGTAACATCCTGTTCATTTGTTAATTTTGATCTATGTTTGTATTCAATTACAACTGCACCTA
Organism: Candidatus Nanoarchaeia archaeon; assembly: GCA_041489925.1. Taxonomy (GTDB): domain Archaea; phylum Nanobdellota; class Nanobdellia; order Woesearchaeales; family ARS49; genus JAWAAW01. Next base: position 15,393 of record JBGPSD010000017.1, on the reverse strand, counting down.
ACCTGCTGTCCATTCTACCTTTCCCCGTGTGTATTCTGGTGTCTATGGAAACTTCTTTTTCAGGAGAAAATTTTATTCCAATTTCTCTTAATACTGCATAAAGAACGCGCTCAAATATTGCTTCTATTGTTGCTTCATTTTTTGCAGAATTGGCCCCTTCATTAATTTCTTCTTGGGCTCTTTTTAACTCTTCTTTAAACTCTTTAGAAGCCAATGCAACAGTTATTAACTTTTCTTTTAATTTAGAAAGGCCCTTTTTTTCTGATTTGACCATATAAAAACAATTGGTTCAGACTACGTTTATTAATATTTCTTTTTAAAACAGTCCATCATTCGTCCGCCCCCTTCGTTTGTTTCGACGTTTAGCCCCCCCACCACCTTTAAATAAACCCGTCGTTTCGTTCTTGTCTATGCCTGAGCTGGATTATTCGTCGTTGTGTTCTGTTGTGGGGTTGGAATTGCGGTATGAGCTGGAGCATCATAGGGGGCTTGGCGTGTTTGCGCGGTTGACCTGTGGGAATTTCCGGTTTCCCGTCTCCCCTCCCGCCACACACCTTTAAATTAACCTCCCATGTCCGTCCGTCTTATGCCAGACATTGACTATGACGGGTTGTGTATGCTGGTTTCTAAGGAGTTAAAGCCGCGTATTGAGAGGCATGCGGGGATTGCCGTGTTTGCGAGGGAGAGGGCTCGGTTTGAGGGGTGGCTGAAGGCTGAGCTGGTTGATGTTCTTGTTGGGAAGGGGTATGATGCTGTGCCTGAGAAGGGGACTATTGATGTTGTTTGCAGGACCCAGGAAGCTGCTATTGAGCTGAAGACTATAAACACCAATTATTTGTGCGAGGGGACAGCGTACAAGCAAAAAGGAATAACGCAGAACATTGCAGAGGTTGTTGCTGACATTAAAAAACTGGAAACAGCGAATTATTTCAAGAAAATGATTGTTTTCACAGCATACCCGCTTGTGCACGGGCATCCTGAATGGCAGGACAGGCATTTGCCAAAAATAGGAAATCTACTCTCCCGGCTCAACTACGAGGAACTCACTTTCTCAAACAATGTAAAAGGAGTCATTTACGTGGGACTGCTCGGCCAGACAGAAACACACGCTTTTGACAAGCCGTGATTCTGTTGTGCTTGGCACTGCAACTCACTCTTAAATAATTCTGAAGCGTTCATTATCATATCATTATTGCGGAGGAAACAAAATGAACGCCAGAATTGCTGATTGGGAGACTTTGAATCGTACTTACCATGACAGGATTATGCAATATTTTAATGGCCAAAGGGAATATGACTCGCAGAAAATACGTGACCCACAGAAAAGAATCCTGTACCAAAGCCATCATAACTGCAAGATGTTAGTGCATGCGCTCGTGAAAGCGAAAAACTACCGGCAGGTAGAATACGAGACGGCTCGGTGCTGGTTAACATCCAAAGAATATCCTGCCCGTTTAAAGCCAATGCTGACCAGGCAAAGCAGGGAAATGGCAGACGATCTTGAAAAGCTTACAAAAGCCGCGAAGGAGACGCACAGAATTTGTTGGAATCTGGCTGAAAAAATAGTGAAACAGAATGGATAATGTTTAAATACCAATGCGTCTAAGTCTGGGTTATGTCGCTGACTGTTTTGCTTATCATCTTCCTTGTCGGGCTGTTTGTGCTTGGAATGATTCTGAGGAAGATTGGCGGAATTGTCTCTGTTGTTGTTCCGCTGGTTTTGCTTGCGATTGTTATTATCTTCGGAGTCTGGATAATGCTGGACGCAAATGACCTGAGCAAGCACTTCTACCAGGACAACAAGCTGTTTGTGCTTGACATTGACGGAAAGCCTGCTGGCGCATTTGTGCTTGGCAGCAATGACATTCCTGTTCCTGTAGGCGATTTGAGCCAGATAAGAAATGATTATCCTGACCTTTCAAAGATACAGGGGACAAATTACAAGGTGCTTGTGCTTGACTGGAGCATTGTCGCAGCAGACATTGACGTGCTTAACTTCAAGGCATCAAAAGAGGAATTGAGAACAGCGCTTTCCTCCAATGACCCAAGGCAGCTGTTTATCACAAAGACATCGCAGGCATTGGGAGGCGGAATGATTGCAGACCTTGCGGCGCAGGTTATTTCATTGTACCCGACAAATGACTTTTTCGCAAGCTCAATGTTTGTGATTCTCGCTGTAAAGCCCCTGCTCAACCCTGACTTCATATTCGCAGGAATGAAGCAGGGAACAGTAAAAGTCTATCCGGAAACAGTAGTATTTAAAATCATAAAGTTCCTTCCAGAGGATTTGGCACGGATTTTGGTGCCGGTAAAGTAAAAGAGGCTGACAATGTCATTGCTTGGCAGATTGTTTGGAAAAAAGGACACTCCTGAATTAGAGCTTGGAAAATATCCTGACCTTGAGGCAGGCCCTGGATTGGGACAGCCGCAGGAAATGAGCTCTCCAGGAGGGCTTGGGCTTACTGAGATGCCTCCTTCTGAAGGAGCAATGGCAGGATTTGAAGATATTGGACAGGCTCCTCCTGCTCCGATTGCAGGAATGGGAATGCCCGCGGATAGAGGGGTGCCAGGAATGCGCGGACAGTTGGCTCCTCCGGGCGCGTTTGCTCCAGCGCAGGTGATGCCGTCGGCGCCGCAGGGTTATGATGCTTCTCGTGATATGCAGATTGTTAATGCAAAGCTTGACACTTTGAAGGCTTTGCTTGACAGTGTCAATGCAAAGCTTGACAGGATGGAAAGAACTCAGGCTCCAAAAGAAGAGGAAGCAATACCATTGTCAGTAAGAAGATGGAGATAGTTCTGTTTGGGTGACCACAAAAATAGAAAAGTTTAAATAATGTGGTCACCTATGAATTCTTATGTTCATCGAAAAGCGCAGGGCTGGGAAAAGGATAAAATATTACGCAGTCCATTCGTTCAGGGAAGGAAAGGAAGTAGTCAAGATAAGGAGATATCTCGGGCACAATCTTTCAGGGAAGGAGCTGGAAAGGAAAAAGCAGATAGCCTGGCAATTCATACAGGAGCAGCTCAGGCACTACAGGATAATCAGGGACCCTTTGCAGGCTGCGCTTTCTCCGGAGGAACTGGGGCAGCTGAAGCGCATTGAATCAAAATACAATTTCAGGGTTCATCACCTGAGCGAAGAGCAGTGGTCCAGGTTCGCTGAGCTTTTCTCATACAACACAAACGCAATAGAGGGCTCAACGCTCACTCAGCGCGAGGTTTCAGAGCTGATTGAAAAAAACAAGGTTCCTGACAAGAGCGGCAGGGATATTGAGGAGGCAAAGGGGGTTGTTGAGGCTGTTAAGTTTATCAGGGCTGCAAAAGAGCACATCTCGCTTGACCTTATCAAAAGGCTTCACGAAATTGTTTTCAGGGACTCAAAGCATTTCGCAGGCCAGTTCAGGGCGGCAGGAGTTGAAGTTGTTATCAGGGACAAGTCAGGCGAAGTGGTGCACCGCGGAGCCCCTTCAGGAATGGTCCTGCCGCTGCTCAAAGAGCTTGTCAGGTGGTACGATGAAAACAGTAAGGCATATCCGCCGGTGCTGCTCGCTGCGGTCGTGCACAACCAGTTTGAAAACATACACCCGTTCCAGGACGGCAATGGAAGGGTTGGAAGGCTTTTGCTGAACAATATCCTGATCAAGCACAACCTGCCCCCTGTAAATATCGAACTCACAAGAAGGCAGGAATACTATGAAGCCCTGCAGGCATACCAGAAGGAGCACAATGTCCGCCCAATGGTTGAATTTATCGTGGGCGAATACAGGAGGCTCGCAAAGCAGCTGCGCGGGTGACCACAAAAACTAATACAGTGGTCACCTAATTGGAAAAACTTTTATAACAATGCATCAATGGGTTGATTGAAATGAAAAAAACATCCGGAAGCAGCGTCTTGTTCTGGACTGCGATTATTGTCATTATTCTTGACATTGCTTCAAAGGTGTGGGTTCGTTCTGCAGTGCCTGTTAATGAAAGCATAGCCCTGACAAAATTCCTAAGCATTACGCACATTCAGAACACAGGTGTTGCTTTTGGAATGCTCCAGTTTGCGGCATTGAGATGGGTTTATGTCGCTATTGCCCTTATTATCGCTATTATTATTGCGAACTCGTGCAGGCACAAAAAGCTGAAAACACACTTCCTGCTCTGGGGATTGATTATGGGCGGAGCAATTGGAAACGCGCTGGACAGGATTTTCATCGGCACAGTCACAGACTTCATTGACTTTCATTTCTGGCCTGCGTTTAATGTCGCTGACTCTGCATTGACAATCGGCATTCTTATGTTAGTGTGGCACGCGTTCAGAAAGGAATAATTCTTGTCGTCGGAAAGTTTACGGAGTTGCCGGAAACTCTTACTGATTATCTTTTATAGAAGTTCTGCATAACAGCAAAAGATGGGGCTTGAGGGAAAAGGCGAATTTTCGTACGATTACAAGAATGACCTGCTTATTTTCAAGACTAAGGACAGGAACTACAAGAAATCCGTCGAGTTCCAGAATTTTGTCGCGGATATTGATGAGGAGGGATTTGTCACGGGAATGAGAATATTTGATGCATCAAAAGTTTTCGGTTTGGAAAAAATTGCACTAAAGAACATAACAGGCATGGAATTCACATCAAATGTTGAAAACAATGTTGTCACAATCACCTGCAAATTCATCAGCAAAATCAGGAACAAGCTGTCTCCGGAACACTTCACCCAACAGTTGACGCAGGAATCTCCGGTTGAGATGGCAGATTCTTCTGTTGGACCGATAAAGGCAGAAGTATAAGGAAATTAACGAAGCCCCCTTACCCGCCCCTTTTTCAAGTCTTCCAAACTGGACTCAAGCTGCGCAACAATATCGTCATCAGCCATTGCTTCAAACCCTTTTGGAAACCGCAGCACTCCCCTGGTCAGTTTTGCCAGTTGTGAATTTTCCATTAGGCCGTTCCAATGATCCTTATCATGCCATTCAAAAATGATTTTGTTATTCCTGATAGCGTCGCCTATTGACTTGCCAACATAAACACTCAAATGCCCCCACCTTAATCTTATGTAGACTGCCTTGCCATCTTTGGCTTTTCCTTCCCATTGCGAGGGGCAAGCCCAGCAGGTCCTTTTGATTTTAGTTATTGTTATCATGCGGTTTTGCCTTTCCTGATTCGCATTTAAGAATTTTTTGGCAGGTTTCGGAAATCCTCCGGAATCAAAGATTCCGGGGAGTTTGAAAATCTGAAGGATTTCCAACCCTTTCCGGATTTTTTCTGGCACGCTTTCAGGAAGGAATGATTATCCTGCGGTTTTAAGGCCAAGTTCTTCCTTGATGTGCTTCTCTACGAGGCGCGACATGTTGAGATTGCGCTCCCTGCAGAATTTCTTGAACTTGGCAAGCAGGTTGTTGTCTATCGTCAGGTTTATCCTCTGCCTGTAAGTTATTTTTGGAAGGCGCTTTGTCCTCTCAAATTCCATGAGGGCTTCAAATACCTCGGGGTTCTCTTTTACAATTCTTTTCGCGGTTTCAACGAATTTACTCGATCGCATTTTTAATCAGCCTCTCAATCTTTCTCATGTCGGAAACGTTCTTTAGCAGTATCTGGACTATTGCCGCGTTGACTTTCTGCGGATTGCAATAAACTCCGCTCATGTCACAGCAGGAGAGGATTACGGCAGCTGCAGTCCTTTTGTTGCCGTCCTCAAAAACATGGTCGATAAGTATTGCGCGCGTTAGTACTGCCGCTGTGCGAAGCCAGTTCCTTGACCTTGCAATTGTGGAAATCGCATAGTCCAGGCTTCCTTCATTGACTATTCTGCCTGTGTGAAAAAGCTTATTCGCAGTGAGGATGTCCTTCTTGCTCAGCATTGATGGGTTAATGACGGAGATCTTTATAAAACTTTCTATTTTTATACGTATAAATACGTATAAAATCTGGAGTGTTTGTATGCGCACAATATCCGCAGTAACATTTTAATACTGAATATGAATCATTTGGGCATATGCGCCTTGCTGTGATATTTGCGGTGATGCTTCTGATTATTCCGTTTGCTTATGCAAGCGGGCATGGCAGTTTGATTTACGCAACAGGAGTGCAGGTTTCTGTCCCTGTGAATGCCACGCGTGCCGTGATTACCACACCCACAGCAGAAACCCCTGACACTGCGCCCGGGCTGAACGCTATTCCTGCCCCTGGGTCTTTTGACACAAAAATGCAGCCCATTGTCAGCCCGGACATAGGCAGGGCTGTGGTCAGCGTTCCTGTTTCAAGGATTCCAATGCCGGTAATTTCAACAGCTCAAATTCAGAACGCGGCAGGGGGAGTCAGCGCTTTTGCAGGCAGCGCGAATATCACACGGGAATCTCTTTCATGCCCTTCTGCGGCAATGCAGGAGACAACGCTTCCTGCGCAGTTTTTCAGCGAGGACAAGACTGACTGCCAGCTGAAAAGCAATCCTGAAGAGGTGGAGGAATATTTGCAGGAGCTTGAGGCAATTGTGGAAGACTGCAAATCAAGGCAAAACACAAATTATGATGCAGCGTCCAGTGTAAATCAAAACCTTCACATTCAGATTGACCAGCTGAAGATTGCACCTGAGCCTGACATGACTCAGATACAGCCTTCAAGGACAATATGCAGCATCAGTGAGCCTATAGAAGACATTAGTGACCTGGACAGCGGCAGCGGGCTTGATGATAATACCCAGTACACAAAATGGCTTTTCAACATTGCAAAAGACGTGAAGTATTACTGCGGCAAGATTGACAACATGGTTGCAGAGGTTGCAGATGAGTGCAGGCAGCTTAACGAAGAGGTTGAATGCGAGATGGACCAGGGAGGATTGCCTTCAGAAGGCACAAAAACAGCGTATCATGCAAAGCTGAACACTGCGATTGACAGCATACGTTATTCATACGAACAAATGAGCACTTTTTATTACCCGTCCACATTAAAGACCTATGACTTTGGAAACTTCAGGCTGTATTTCAACAATGGCACAAACATTGACTGCACGCTTAAGATGGCTGAGATGCCAAACGCGGAAAATATTGGCGCGCAGGCAGGCAACCCCGTAGTCCACGTGGTAAAAAATATTTTCTCATTCCTGTTTGGATGGTGGAAATAATGAGGACAGCCGCAATCATTCTTGTTTTGCTTTTGATAATTCCTTTTGCTGCCCCGAGGGAGCTTTCGAGGGGAAGCGTTGAAGTTCTTCCGGTAGGGCAAACTATTCAGGAGCCTGTGGAAAGGCAAAGTGCGGCAACAGAAAGGCAAACTATTCAGGAGCCTGTGGAAAGGCAAACTATTCAGGCGCCTGTTGGGCAAAGTGCAGCGTCAACAGAAAGGCAGGCTCCGAGCATACCTTCAGTGCCTGGCGCTGAACTAACCCAGGCGCATTATGCGGAATTATTGAAAGCTGAAATGGCATCTTACATAAGGGTGCTGACCTGCCCTGAACCAACAAAGCAGGCTGTCACTCTGCCGAAAATGCCTGTTCCTGAAGGCTCTGATGACTGCGCATTGATTGGAAAGTCAGCAGAGATTGAGGCATACCTGAAGTCGCTTGAGGCAGCTGCCGCGAAGTGCAACGCGAGGCGCGAGGCAAGCTACAAAAACGCGCTTGCAGCAAAGCAAAAGCTTGACAATCAGATTGACCAGCTGTGGCCCAGCCCTCCCAACCTGCCCAAGAGCTTTAAAATGGCGCCAATTTGCAGCGAGTCTGAACCGTCAGTAATAGGCACAAGCCCTTCTGAAATGGTGCCTGATGAACAGGATTACACAAGCTGGCTGAAACGCGTGGGCGGGGATGTGAAAGAATACTGCGGAATAATTGACACACAGTTCATCAGCGGAATTGCAAATGCCTGCAAGTCAATGAATAAGGAGATTCCGTGCATAATGGATTATTATAAGGGGGTTAAAGACACTGACAAGGTGGCATTCCACGCAAGGCTTAATGGACAGCTCAATGCACTGAACATACTGTATACTTACACTGATTTCTTTTACAAAAAAACAATTGTGGAGTACGGCATTGGCAATTTCAGGAAGTATTACAACGAGAGCAACCTTGACTGCGGAACTCTCACTCCTGCGCAAATATCAATTGCAAAAAAGCAAATTGAAATTGCGTCATTGAAAAATGCATTGCCTGTCCAGGGTGTCCAGCAGCCATTGCAGCGCGACAATGTTGTTGTTGAGGAACTGCCGTCATGGGAGCCGACAGGTGCGATAACTTTCACAAGGATGTGGGGCTCGCCGATGTATGTGAAGAAGACAGCGAACTCATCGCAGGGGTTTGCATGGCCGTGCCAGACTTATGTTGAGGGAAACAAGACAAGGTATTCGTGCATCACAAGAAAACTAAGCAGGGGAAGCACTTTCCCAATAGGCACAGGAGGGCTGGGCGTTTCTGACATGGCTGTCGGAAGGATGCAGGAGTGCGTGCGCGGGACATCAAGGTGCACAAACAGCACATTCGAAAGGTGCGTGGGCGGGTTCTGGGTTTCAACAGAGCAGTGCGGAAAATCAGAAACGTGCACGACAGGCGGCTGCAGGATAGTTTCAGGCTACTACAGCGCAAGGCAGAGGGCGATGGCAACAAGGGGTTACACTTACAACGCCAATGTCCAGATGACAGGCGGATTCGCATAAACAAAAGAGGTGATTGGAAATGAAGGCATTTTTTGTGGTGATGATTTTGATTTTGCTTCTTGTTCCGACAGTGATTGCCGGCAAGATAGCACAGAGGTATTATTCCCTCGTGCCGGGAGTATCGTCAGTTATATCAGACAACTGCAACACAGGCTACAAGTGCGAGGACAACAAGTACAACAGGTGCATAGGCGGAAAATGGCATGTGCTTGATATGTGCACGACAGGAGAGCAGTGCATGGCAGGCGGATGCAGGACAGTGAGGATGACAAGGTTTCCGCAGGTGACCATAACCCAGAGCATGATGCCTGTACGGCCGTATGTATACGTGACTAACGGTTCAGTCTTCAGGAACACCGCGAGAGTGCACTCATAAGAGTAAAGTATTTATACTGAAATATCCCGAGCAGAGTTAAATCACAGTCTAAACGAGGTGAATCTGTATGGAAGAAGGACGAGGAGTTGCGTATGCGATTCTTGGCATAGTTGCGGTTACTGCAATAGTCGGGCTTGTCCTGCTGTTCAAGGGAGCAACAGGAATGGGCCTTTACGGCGGAGAACTCACAAGAGTTGATGGCGTTGACCTTTACCAGAAGGGAGAGTCAGTCCCGAGATACACGAGCCCGACTCCTGTTGACAATGGCGGAACATACTACCAGTACAGGCAGGGATGGGGCGGCCTTGAAAGGGACGCATGCCCAGACGCGCCATACACAATGGTTTACACTGTCAATGCAGCCGGAATGCGCAATGACTGCGTTCCAAGCACTGTCGAACAGAGCATGCTTTGCTGCATGAAGACAGGACAGCCGTCAGGAACAGGAGTGGCTGAGTAAGCCGTTTATTTTTTATTTTACTTTTTTCTTTTTTTTTCTTTGATTGTTTTATTTGAATAGTGTGCAATAGCTGTATTTACTCACTGCTGCACCAGAAACATTTATATATCAGAAGGATTGAACGACACTCATCAAAACGAGGTGATATTACTATGGCAGAAGAAGGAAAGGGAATCGCAATGGCGATTCTTGGAATTGTTGCGGTGATTGCAGTTGTCGGACTGGTGCTCTTGTTCACAGGCGCGACAGGGAAGTTCTCTGCTTCGTTCCCAAAGGTTTATGGCGGAGTCAATGCAGGGCAGGAATTCCCATATCTTGTTGACAGGTCAGCAGGAGGATACCCGCAGACAGCAGGAAACCCTGACGCAATATATTACCCGCCGGGATACTACACTGAAAAGCCAGTGGGTGTTGAATTGCAGCAGGACGCTCCATTCTACGGCAGCAGCCCAAGCGGCACAGATGCAATGAACACTTACAACAGGCAGCCATACTATGTTCCAAGCGGACAGCTCTGCTGGGATGAAAACGGATTGCCTGGATTCAGGTGCCCGCAGTACACAACTTGCATTGCAAACCTGAAGATTGCAGAGAGCGGCGGCTGGGTTCCAGCGCCAGAAGCACCCTGCTATGTAAGGGCATCACAGGCTGAATAAGCCTGTATTTTTTTCCTTTTTCTTGTTTTCTTCTCTATAACTGATACTGAATAATCAAAATGTTTATATATCAGTTAATTAATGCCACTGTCAGATACTCACGTATCACAAAAAACGAGGTGATAGTAAATGGCAGAAGAAGGACGCGGAGTTGCATTGGCAATTCTGGGAATAGTTGCGGTTATTGCGGTCGTCGGACTGGTACTGTTGTTCACAGGAGCGACAGGACAATTCTCATCCGGCGGACTTGGAGTGCCCAAGATCTACACGAGGCAGTCTGAAGTCGCAGTGGCATCAGGTGCCGCAAACGTGGAAAACCCGTACTACGGATATGAGTACGAAACATACGGCGGAATAACCCAGTCGCGTGCGGCAACCGGAAGGGATATTGCAGCAGGCGGCGCATGGGACGCAGCGGGTGTCTACGGTGACGGAACCTGGGACGCAGCGACAGAGCCAGGAGTTGGAGCAGCGCCTAACATAATAGAAACAACACAGGCACCAACAGTCAAGAGGGCTCCGAGCCGCATCATAAGCGGACAGGATGACGTTTGCGGACAGTGCCCATACGGCAGCGTCTGCATTGCAGATGAACGAAGGATCCCGACAGGCGCAGAGCAAGTCGCTGGATACCCAACCTGCTACGTTGTAGGACAAACTGTCTAAGCAGATTTGTTTTTTATTTTTTTTCTTCTTTCTTTTATTTTGAGAACTCACAGCCAAAGGCATATTGTTCTATTCTCTGCACTTTAGCAAAGTTTATATATGAGTTCGTATCACACATTAGTATACTAGTACACATTAACCAAAAGAGGTGATTTTATCATGAGCGAAGGAAGAGGAGTTGCATTAGCCATTCTTGGCATAGTTGCCTTGATTGCAGTTGTCGGACTTATCCTGCTGTTCTCAGGCAAGCTGACAGGCCAGGTAACACTGCCTGCTGCTTACGGAGACTACGCAACCCCATCGCCAAAGACATACGGCGGATGGAACAATGTACAACTGCTTTCCCCAAGGGGAGCTGTTGTTGCGCAGGAAGCAATGACCGGCGGCGGAGCAAGCTATCCAAATGAAGGCAGCTGGGTCAAGGGAGTGCCATACACCCCTGAAGGAATCCCAGTAGCAGTCATCGGTGGAAGCCAGGCAACATACAGGGAGCCGACAAGGCTCACAACGTGCCAGCCAGGATTTGCCAGAATGGGACGCTTGCAGATGCAGACATTGAGCGATGAATCATTCGCAAACTGCATTGCAGGAAGCTTTGGCGACGGCAGCATGTGCTGCCCTGCACCAAGCCTTAACCCGATGGCTTAAGCCCAGGGTATTTTTTCCTTTTTCTTGTTTTTTTAACAGCCTAGAGGAAGCTATCTGATGTAATATCTCAACTCGTGGAAACATACCCTTAATGCGGTATAGCCAAGCGCTTTTCCTGCTGCCATTCTCACTTCCCTTACCAAGTTATCGTGGTAATCGCGCTTTAATTCGCGTATTGCTGCTTTTCTTTGCCGGAGTATTGCAAGCCTTTTCCTTTTGGCTTCAACAGCGTCAGGATAATACGTTGACTGCATTGTGAAAAAATGCAGGGCATCAGGCACTGCAGGTATGTCTTTCCTTGAGTCTGCCTCAAGCATCCTTATCCGCATTACAGCCTGGTCAAGGGTTTCTGTGTCAGTATCCATTATACCTGGGGAGTGCCCTTGTTTTTTAAATTTTTTGCCAGGGCAATATTTATATACATGATTTGCTGGTGAGTGTAAAAAAGAGGATAAAATGAGACTGGACACTGCCCTGACAGCATTCTCAATGACCACTTTGCTCATAATTGTCGGTCTTGTAGTCTGGACGGCGACTGACCTTGGAATCACACAGCCTGTCTTTATCGGCAATTATTACGCAAGCACCCCTGAAATAGGCCAGGTTTCGCGCGAGGATTTGCCGTTGAATATGGTTGAAGTTGAGCCAAAGAGCGCCACCTGTTACCAGGACGGGCTGAATGAGTGCAGGAGGCTGAATGCAGGCGAGAACTTCATAACCTGCCTTCAGAAGGTGACTATTGACTGCAGCCAGACCCTTCCCTTGCTTGCGAGCTGCTATCTTCCTGCAGGATTTGAGCTGAAGTACAACAACAACCGCGACTGCACATATGGTGTAATGGATGAGTGCAGGGCAAGGTGTTCTGTGGGAATGCAGGAAGTGTGCAACAGGATGTCAACCCCCCGCTGCGGGCTTATTGGAGGAAGGTTCTCAAGCAACTATCAGCAGAGCAAGTACACAGGATACGGCATGCTAACCTGATTCTTTGCACAATATTTATATACCACTACTGCTAAAATCAGTTAATTCAAAGAGGTGATATTCATGGAAGAAGGAAGAGGAGTTACATTAGCGATTCTCGGCATAGTCGCAGTCATAGCAGTCGTCGGGCTTGTGCTTTTGTTCACAGGAGCCACAGGTGACATGACAAACTATGGCGCGCCAAAGCTCTATCCAGGCAAAGTCGTCCTGGGAGAGACAGGGCAGGGATTCCCATATCTTGGCGGCGGTGAATATGTTGCCGAGCAGAAGGGAAGCTGCGCAACCAGCGAGATGTTCGTCCAGAGGGGCGGGCCAAATGCCCAGAGCTATGACTCACTGAACTGCAGGGCAGGAGAGCAGCGCATTGAAATCTACCACAGGAACAACAAGTTCTTCGGCGCGCCTGACCAGATAGTTGTTGTTGACGGATGGTGCTGTACGCTGCCGTCAAACAATGCGCAGTCATTCAACGAATTGTATGACGAGCAAAGGTAAGCTGTTTTCCTTTTTCTTTTATTTATTTCTCATTCTTTAGTAGTGTGAAATGCTTATATACGCTATTTTGCCTTCACTGAAGAATGGTTGATGGAAGCGCAAAGGCAGTCTGCGAGGTTTCCTGGGAGGTCTGCAACAAGGTTGGAGGCATTTACACTGTTGTCGCCTCAAAAGCCGCTGAGATGATTAAGCGGTATGGGGACGGTTATTTCCTTATCGGGCCTTATTTCCCTGCCAAGCTGATGGGCACTTTTGAGGAGACTGTTCCGCCAGAGCACTGCAAGGAATGCTTTGAAGACCTGAAGAAGGAAGGGATTGATGTCCACACAGGCACGTGGCTTGTGAAAGGCAATCCAAGGGTTCTCCTGATTGACTTTGCGAATTATGCAAAGAACAAGAACAATATCAAGAAAGAGCTTTGGGAGTCTTTTGGCATTGACTCCATGAACACAGAGTATTTTGACTTTGACGAGCCTGTTGTCTGGAGCTGGGCTGCAGGCAGGGTGATTGAGGAAATGCAGCATGTCTGGAAGGACGGCATTGTCGCCCAGTTCCACGAATGGCTTGCAGGAGCAGGCGCATTGTATCTGAGGAAGAACAAGATAAAGGTTGGAACAGTGTTCACGACACACGCGACAACAATTGGCAGGGCTTTGGCAAGCGCAGACATTAACATTTACCAGATGCTTGACAGGATTAATGCTGACGAAGAGGCAAGGAAGCGCGGAGGCGGGTGCTGGGCAAAGCATTTGCTTGAGAAAGCCTGCGCTCACAACGCGCACGTGTTCACAACTGTCAGCGAGATTACAGGCATAGAGGCAGAGGCATTCCTTGGGAAAAAGCCTGATGTTTTGCTCTTTAATGGGCTTGACATGGAAAAGTTCCCGACATTTGAGCAGGCTTCTGTGAGGCACAGGACTTTCAAGGCGCGCATAAACGAGTTTGTCACATATTATTATTTCCCTTACGCAAAGTTTGACCTTGACAACACACTGTTTTACTTTTTGGCAGGAAGGTATGAGTTCCGCGACAAGGGCATTGATGTCTACATAAGGGCATTGGCAGAGCTTAATGAGAGGCTGAAAAAGCAGAAGGACAGCAAGACAATTGTTGCTTTTGTCTTTGTGCCCGGCAATATCCGCGCAATAAGGCCCCAATTGCTTGAGAACAAGACCTCTTTCACAGACATACACAACACTGTTGATGACATGAAAGATGAGATTGACCACAGGGTCGCTTACCTGCTTGCCTCTGACACCCAGATAACAGCAGACACCTTGCTTGACTCTGAGTTCAGGCAGGAAATAAGGCCAAAGGTGAAGAGGTTTTTGTCAAGAAAAGGGTTTGCACCAATAAGCACTCACGAGATTTATGATGAGGACAAGGACGCGATAATGCGCGCCCTTTGGGATACAGGGCTTGACAATTCGCCTGATGACAAGGTGAAGGTTGTGTTTTACCCGATTTACCTTTCTAGCGCTGACGGGCTTTTGAACACAAGCTATTATGAGACAATGCAGGGCTGCCACCTTGGAGTTTTCCCGTCTTATTACGAGCCGTGGGGTTATACTCCGCTTGAGGCAGCTGCTTTGGGAGTTAGTTCTATTACAACGGATTTGGCTGGCTTTGGAAGGTATTTGTGCACAGAATGCAAGCAGGGAAAATATCCCGGAATTTTTGTTTTGAAAAGGTTTGGAAGGACAGATACTGACATCATCAAGGATTTGGCAGACATGATGGAATTGTATGCAAAGTTCACAATGCACGAGCGCGTTGAAAACAAGATAATGGCGCAAAGAGTGGCAGCAACAGCAGACTGGAAATTCTTCGCAGACAGGTATGTTGAGGCGCACAATAAGGCACTGGAAAGGGTTTAAGCGCCCCAATCTTTATAAACGCCTTCTTTGAACTCAGGAGTATGAATCACTATTATGATTTTGTTGCGCAGAGAAAGCTCGCGCTGATTGGGAATGGAAGTGTTTTCACAGAGAAAGAGGCTGAACGAATAGTCGCAGGAACGCCGAATATTGCGCTTGAGGCGTTTGTGAAAGAGACAGACGGGCTCACTCCTGAGTATATCCAGCAGACAAATGAGCTTTATGTCGGACTAAGCCCGCACAAGACACAGTTCTGGAAGGAATACTTCAGGAGGTTTGCCTTGGAGAAGGAAAGGACAGGCAGCTGCATACATCCGAGAGTGCTGGTTGAAACAAGGCGGAAAATTAGCAGGATAAGTCCAAGGCGGGAAAAAAGCGAGAACGACATTGAAGACCTGATATGCAGTGCTTTCGAGCTTGTGCGTTTTATGACAGGCGGAAAAACAGATTGATTATTCTATTGGCAGGTATTCTGCGCGCATAAGCTTTGCGCGCTCAGCATACCATCCCAGAAGTGGTGCTGGCTTTATTGATTCAGGCGGCGCTTCGTAAAGCTCAGCAGGAACTCTTGAAACTGCTGCTACAAGCTCCTCCGGCG
>JBGPSD010000016.1:0-19522 GCA_041489925.1 Candidatus Nanoarchaeia archaeon | reverse complement strand
GTGATTTTAATGCCAAAAGGAAGATGTATGAAGTGCAAGAAGGAAAAGGAAATGAAGAATTCAAAGGAAGTTATCATGAAGAATGGTATGAAGGCTGCAAAGGGAGAATGCCCTGACTGCGGCACAAAGATGTACAGGATTATCGGAAAGGCGTAAGAACGCCTTTTTCTTTCATTTTTTTTATTCTTTTTCTCTTTTTAACAATGTGCCGGCGATAGCGCTTTTGAATGTCACCTGTTGCACAAAATTTATATAGTGAAATGCCCTTGTTGCCTGCGGGGTGATGGTATGGCAAATCAGCCGGAAAAAAGGGTCAAGCTTCTGAACCAGATCGAGTTTAATATCCTTGAAAAAAGCAGCATAAAGAACGCCAGGCAGGCAAAGGAAATCGCAAGGCACTGGCTCAAGTTATCGCGATAATCAAACCCAAGGAGGTTGAGGAGAATGGAGAAATTAATGCGTTTCGAGGAGAATGAAGACGATTTTGAGGAGTATGAGCCTGACGAAGAGTGATTTTTCATTGGAAAAGTATTTAAACAAGTCATTTTAAACCACATATTAAAAACCTTAACGGGGGGATTATAATGAAGAAAGGAATGTTTGCAGTTTTGTTTGCTGCGTTGGTAATATTGCAGGCAGCTGCAGTATTTGCTGCGGCGACATCTATGACGTACACTGATCCGCTTAGCATGGCGCCAGAGCCAAGCAGCGTGGTAAGGTCAAATGTGATAAGCAGGGGTGCAAGGGCGCCTTGTAATGTGCAGATGACAGTGAGTCCGAGGGACCCATACTTCATCGGCCGCCAGCGCACAATCTGTGTGAACCAGAACAAGGGAAACCTGTTCTGCCAGCAGCAGTGCATCGACAAGATGAAGCTGACTATCATAGTCGGCTCGTTCCAGCGCCAACTCCAGCTGTACTCAGCCGCGAGCTGCACAGCAGCTGACCCGGCGGTCATAAAGGGCGCCTCGTCAGCAAGCAAGTGCTACTCTCTCGCATCAGATGAGTGCGCAAAGGTTAACACTGAGAATGACTACTGCCGCAGAAAGTGCATACAGAATGCATACGCAATCTGCAGGCAGAACATAGCAGCAATGCGCTACCACTAAGCGCATTTTTTTATTTTCTTTTTCTTATTTTTTAAAATTAATTAACTACAATGAGCTCGCTAACGCTCGCATAAAGACGCTCCTCACTCATGCGAACCGAACTCCGTTCAGGTTCGCGAGTTCGGAGAATTATAGAACCAGTTCTTCCACTATTGTTGGTATCTGCGACTGGAAGGAGCATTTATTTGCAGTAGACGTTTAATTCAGTTTTATGCTTTTATCGTGCCGTAGCCGATAAGGCGCCATCTTTGGCCCATGTTCCTGGCCATCACGACCCTTGAGCCTGGCTCTGCGCATACAGGGCGCTTGAGAGTGCAGACGATTTCTTTCTTGCTCAGGGACTTTACAACGCCGACTGTTGCGGCTGCGTTGACGTTAAGCATCAATAATTCACCAAGCTTGATTGGTTCGACAACAAGCTTGTCCTTTGCGCCGACAACCCTGTCAAGGAGGCTTGGCTCAAGCTTTAGCTCGTTCCAGACCTGCGGCAGCTTTCCAGGCAGGCCGACCACAGCGCCGACCAGCTTGTCTGATTTCACGACAGCAGGGTCAAGCTTGGTCATCAAAGCGATGCTTCCGCCAGGAGTGACTTCAGGGACTTTTACGCCCCCTGTCATCAGGCTGACAATCGTGGTTGTAATCGGCTTCCACTGCTTCTTTTCAGAAACTTCATAGCCAGGCAGGATTGCGATTTCCTGTCCTTCCTTTATCCTGCCCTGCTTCAACGCGCCGCCAAGCACTCCACCGACCATCTTTTCAGGCTCTGAGCCTGGCTTGTTGATGTCAAATGACCTTGCCACAAACATCAATGGTTCCTTGTCAAGGTCGCGCTTTGGAGTGGGAATCATTGCCTGTATAGTTTCAAGCAAAACATCAAGGTTTACGCTGTGCAATGCAGACATCGGCACAACAGGCGAGTTCTCGTACGGTGTCCCTTTCAGGAACGCCTTGATTTCGTCATAATTCTTCTTTGCCTGCTCCGGAGTCACAAGGTCAATCTTGTTCTGGACGATTATGATGTTCTTTATCCCAACAATCTGCAAAGCCTGGACGTGCTCCATTGTCTGGGGCTGGGGGCACTTTTCCTGCGCTGAAACCAAAAGCAGCGCGCCGTCGATAATGTTTGCGCCGCAGAGCATTGTTGCCATCAAGGACTCGTGCCCAGGGGCGTCAACAAGCGAGAACCTCCTGACTGCGATGGAAGGCTTTTTGCAATGAGGGCAGGTTGGCTGGATGCCGAAAGCGTCTGAGCCCTCGCAGGTGCTGCAGCGGTAGATTGTGACGTCAGCGTAGCCAAGGCGGATTGTGATTCCGCGCTTTATCTCCTCGCTGTGCGTGTCTGTCCATTTTCCGGAGAGCGCTTTCACGAGCGTTGTCTTGCCGTGGTCAACGTGCCCGACCATGCCGATATTGACTTCAGGCTGGGGTGGCAAAGAAACAGCCTCAACATTTTCCGCAGGCGGAGAGCGCTCTGGAGATCTTGCTTTGGATTCTGCCTGCTTCTTTTTAGCCATATTTCAGCCGACTGATAGGGGATTTATAAACTTTGCCTGCACACCCCAACGAAACGTTTAAATACTCATTATGCTGGACTGGAAGCATGCAAAAGATGGTGCAGGAGAAAGAGGTGCCTGATAATTCAGTCTTCTGGAGCATTGTTGGCGTTGTCAGCGTGTTTGTTGTCGTTCTGGCAGCAATCGTTGTTGTGCGCTCTGATGCAACAGGAGGAATTGTCATGCAGTGGCTCAACCCCTCAAGGCCTTACGCTGAAAACCCGTATGCCTGCCTTGATGTGCCGATGTGCGGCGGAAGCCAGAGCTATATGTGCTGCGCAGAAACACCATTGCCAAACGGAATGAAGTGCACCCAGCCAATGCTCGGGTACGCGTCAGAGGCGCCAATGTGCCCTGACTCAATGCCTTACAAGTGCCCGTGCCCTGAAAAATACCCTTACAGGCAGTCAAGGCCTGTTCCTTTCAGCTAAAATGGACAAAGCAATAATGGTAGCAGGAGTGTTCGCAATCATCGCAATAGTCGGGATTGTCCTTTTTGTCAGCGGTGCAATCAATGCAAATGTTTACTATCCTTACAACAACATTTACGCACAGGACTTTTATGTGAGACCGTCAGGAGTGCAGATGGTTGTTGAGAGCGGCTCTGTCTTGTTGCAGACAGACTCTGTGATTAACGACGTGTGCAGAAACACAATTCTTTGCGGAAATGATGCGCCATATGTCTGCTGCAAGCACGACGGCACAAGCTGCATACTTCCGCCTATTGAGAACCAGCAGGCAGGCAGCTGCACTAATTTGTACAGGAGCAAGTGCCTTTGCAAGGAAGACTATGTTGCGGCATTGATGGAAAGATACGGATAAGAATTCTTATTTAGGCTCATAAGAAATGGTTCCTGGAACTTTTGCCAGTTCAGCGCGTATGCTGTATTCAAGCGCCTTTGCTTTGTCAGGGTTCTTTTCTTTGTTAAGCAGGTCAACCTTTTGCCTTAATCCCTTGTAAAATGCTGCGTATTCCGCAGGGTCGCCTGGATAGGCGTTTCTGGGAAGAATCCTTGTTTCTGCCTTTGTGACAAAAGTGATGCCTTTTTTGAACGCTTCTCTTGTACTGTCAGTGATTGGCAGTATTCCAAGGAACTGCAGCTGAAGCATCATTTTTTCGTCCATAACTTTGCTAATAACAAGCAGTTCTTAAAGCTTGCCACACGCCTCACATTTATATACTGCAGAATATACATCTTTTCTATGGCATTGACCAGAAGAAAGGTTCTGGCAGGATTGGCAGGGATTGCAGCTGCAGGAATACCTCTGGGGCATTATTTTCTTGGAAAAAAACCTGATGAAGACAGTTGGGATTTTCTAAAAAAATATTCTGAACCAAAGAAGTGGAATGGTTCGTGGAAAGAAGCGGATGTGCAGGGGATGGTTCCGCTAAGGGAAGAGTGGGGGTTGCCCAATGACACAGAGGAATTCAGGAGACTTCAGGAAGAGGCAAAATTTGAGATGAGCAGGCAGCTGGCGATAAGAGGCTTTGACCTGCGGGGCAATTATGCTGCTGATGTTAAAACCCAGTTTTACGGCATCCCTGAGCATCCTGAAACCGCAGAGCAAATGATTGGCTATAGCAAGGACGCAATAAGCTTCCTTTACAGCAGGCTGAAGGGGCTCCAGAAGCCATCGCTTAACTGGGTTGTGCTTAAGAACAACGGCAATTTTGCACACAATGACACCGGAAACGCATATATTGGCTCAAAGCGCTTTAATGTGCAAAGGGTTTATGTCACAAATACCGGCAACAGCAAGCAGTCATTTAAGATTGAAAAGTGGGAGGAAAGATGTGGCAGTTGCATGGACTTTCAGGCGGATTTTGAGAGTGAACTGATTAAGAAATGGTATGTTTTCTTTGGCTCAGGGCTGGCAATGATGTCAGCGCCGTTTTCAGAAATCATCCCGCTGACCACAATCAAAAGCACTTTACACTACTCCAAGCAGGCAGGGCTTGATAATGCGATTTGTGCTGACGAAGCAGTCCATGAGTCCCTCAGCTATTTTCTCACGAGGGAATTTGCAGCACAACAGGGAATCCCCAAAGCAGGCAAGATGCTTGACGAGGCGACTTCGATAATGATTTCAAATAACAAGCGCTACGTTCACCTTAACAAAGCAATAAACTGGGTGCGCAGACACGGCATTCAGAACGCGCTTGACCTTTACATGGAAAGCCCGAAGAGGTTTATGGGCATGATTCAGAAATCATAAGCTCTTGAGCGGTCAGCCCCACTATCTCAATGCTTCTTCTATCAGGGCATCGAGCGGTCTTGCAAGCTTTCCTTCTGAGTTCTTCACCCTTGGATCCAAACTTGGGCAGGCTAACGGGTTTCCCATTTCCTTCTTGAGCGTGCAGATTCCGACCATTTCGCGGTCTTGTGCAACACTGCCTTCCAGCAAGCACGTGGGCCAGCATAATCCCTTTTTCCACCCATCCCCGTTTACACAATAATCCCAGCCATGCACTCTGGCATGCGCCTCTGAAAGGTCATACTCAACAACCCCGTCATGAATTGCAAGCCCTGCTATTTTCCCGCTTCCTGTGAGGGTTATGACTGGCCCGTCACCCTGTTGCAGGGCAACTTTCATAAAATCTCTGACTGTGTCTATTGGCACACCATTGCGGGACATGCGGAAGCCCATCCTGAGTTCATCATAATGCCTTTTCAACTCTTTTATGTGCAAAAGAACATTTTCCTCTGTGCTGAACATTCTTTCAAAATAGTTTGCATCGCCTTTTTTTTCGCAACGGTATACAACTGATATTGCATCTGGCATTTTGAACAACCCCCAATGATGATTGCCGTGTTAGTTCAGGCGCATCTTATAAGCCTTTGCGAAGTTTTGTCGTCATAAGAACGTGATAAATCAGGCAAGCAGTCTTTTCAGTTCAGCCAGTTTCCTGTCTAACATTGCCTTTGTGTTTGCTTCCACGTTTAATCTCAACACTGGTTCTGTGTTGCTTGGGCGGATGTTAAACCACCAGTCAGGAAACTCGACTGTGAGGCCGTCAATGTGGTACACTTTGCCCTTGTCTGAATATTCTTTCTCAATTTTGTCCAGCTTGTACTGCTTGTTTTCAACTTTGAAATTCAGTTCGCCTGAGTTAAAGTACTTGTCCAATTGCGCCAAGAGTTTTGACAATGGCTTTTTCTCCTCGGTAATCAGGCTCATCAACAGCAATGCAGGGATGTCGCCATTATCCGCCCAGTTATTTGCCCTGAAATAATAATGGCCGCTTAATTCGCCTGCGAGCAATGCGTCTTCCTCTTTCATTGTGTGAGTTATGTACGTGTGGCCCACGCGAGTCATAATTGCAACGCCTCCTGCTTCTGTAATTTTTTCCTTTACAATCCTGCTGCAGCGTGCGTCATACAGCACCCTTGCGTGTGGATTTTGTTTCAGCAAATGCCTTGCCAGCAAAACAAGGATGTGGTCAGGGCGGGCGGCTTTGCCTTTTTCGTCGACAAAAACAACACGGTCTCCATCGCCGTCAAAAGCAACCCCAAATGCTGCCTTGTTTTCTTTTACTGCCTTTGAGAGCTTGTCCAATGCGCCTTCCCTGATTGGGTTTGGCGAGCGGTTTGGGAAATTTCCATCAGGCTCAAAGAAAAGCGGGATTATTTTTGCAGGCAAACGGCTGAAAACCTTTGGAATCATAAGTCCTTGGATACCGTTTCCAGCGTCCATCACGACTTTCAATGATTTTAGTTTGCCCTTGAACTGCTTTACATGGGCTGAGTATTTTGCAAGAAGGTCTTTGTGCCGTGATTTTCCCTTGTGTTTTGGCTTTCCAAACTCCCTGTTTTCCATTGCTAATTTGATTGGAGTCATGCCGTCAGGGTAGCCGAGCGGATTTCCGCCTTTTGCGCAAATTTTGAAGCCATTGTATTCTTTTGGATTGTGCGAGGCAGTGACCATTATTCCCGGGTTTTCCTGTGTTGCGAAATAAAGCATTGGAGTCGAGCAAAGCCCTATGTCAATCACATTAGCGCCCTGCTCTGTAATTCCTCTTATCAGCTCTGCTGCGAGCTTGTCAGAGCCAATCCTCGCATCCCTGCCAACAACAATGTCCTCATTTGTGAAGCACATTGCAACTGCTTTGCCAAGCCTGTGCGCAAAGTCAAGAGTAAGCTCAGAAGGATAAATCCCACGAATATCATACGCTTTGAACAGTTTCTCCATAATCCCCTCTTTTAAAGAAGTATTGGCAAATGGGGTATAAAAAACCTATTGCTTGGTTTCTCAAAAGCAAGCCTGATAATCCCAGATAAGCTTGCGAATCGGGATTATCATTGCTTAGTCGGGTCAGAAACCCTGCCCATAAAGAGAATATTGCCTGTTGCTTTTTGCTGTATTATGAAAATAAACGGGTGGTCTGCCCTGAATTCCTGAGGCATTGCAGCCATCATCATAACCACAGCAGTTGCAGCAGCAGCCTCTGTGCCTTCCTCATTAACCTCAACAAAAGCCTGGTGGATGACTGCTGATATGAACAAGTCCTTATTGCCGGTCATTCCTGAGAAGTCAGCTTCGCCAGGACTAAACGCAGTTGGCATTCCCATTTTAGCAAGGTCATCTGCCATCAAGTATTTTGTCTCGAACTTGAACTTGGGCAGGTAAACAGGGATTTTAGTTTCATGAAGCTTTCCTTTTAATTCAGCAATCTTGCCAGGCGACAAATCATTCTCAACCTGCTTCAAATTGCCCTCTTTTGGCAGTATTACGAGCATTGAAAGCTCATTGCCCTTGTAAGGCAATTCAATCATTTGCAAATCCTGTGTTTCTGTGTAATTGAACTTGACTTTGCTAATAGACATCATCTGCGCGGTTACAGTTGTGGAAGGGTTAACAATGAAAGGCATGTCCTGTGTCTTTTTCTTGTCAAACTGTGTAAGCCAGTTTCCCTTGAAGTAAATTGCATTTGTCAAAACAAGCCTTGTCAATGGGGTGATTGCGCCCTGCGGAATCAAATCCTTGATTTTGTTATTTGTTTGGCTCTCAACCCAGGTATTGATTATCTGCCTTGAGCCGTCAGGGTTGGCTTCAAAATCAAGGTTGGTTGCGTTTCCGCCGTAATATTTCTGAGTTGTGTTAAGATAGCTTCCGAGGAACTTGTAGCGATTCTGCGACCACAAAGCATTTGCAGTGCTAAGAGTGTAATCCTTGCCTTTTTTGTTTAACTCGTTGTAAATCCTTGCATTGCCCCTCTTTCTTGCATCATCTGAAGGAAAGTGGAATACTGACTGCATTTCCTCTGCTGTCTTTTCTTTTGCACCCTCATAAGTCATTGCCAATGCAGTTGAAATGCTGTACGGCGAGAAAAACACATTATTCTCATTTTCCTTGTATCTTGAATAAAGCTCAAATGCAAACTGGTTATTTGCGCTGACAACTGCATTAACATCTTCTTGTGTTGCGCCTGAATCATCTGCTAACTGAATTTCCTGACCCGTACATCCAGATAAAAATACTGCGAAGATGATGAATGCAATGATTTTGTTTTTCATAACAGCACTTAATGCTCCTATTGCATATAAACCATGCCTGATGCTTAGCCTTTTTCCTAACCTCATTGCTTGTTTATAACGTAGAATATCTCATTCGGTATCTGGAATGTGTTGTATTTCCAGCCAAGGCGCTTTAGCATCAGCTCAATCCAGGCTCTTTTGGGAGTGTGCATTGGCTTGTCGCTGCTGGTCATTGTCGGAAAGCTGACAACAATCCATTTTGCAGGCAATGCTTTGAGCAGGAGCTCGCTGATTTTGTGCCCCTGGCCTTTTTCCAAAAGCTCCAGAAGCTTGAATACCAGAGCGACGTCTGCTTTTGGAAGTTTTTTTATCTGTTCCATTCCTTTCACGTCCACAATCCTGCACTCGCCTTCCACTCCTGCTATTGTGAAATACTGGTCAACTGCTGTGCAGAGGTTCCTGTCAATGTCCACTCCGATGTATGTTGCGTCAGTGTCAGGGTATGAAAGCGGGTTTAATCCGCAGCCAATGTCAAGGACAACATCTGGCTTGCCTGTTATTGCGAAAATTTGCGTGTAAACCTTGTCATAGAATGGCAGGCGCTCATTTGTCGACGAGTGGGTTGCGAGCAAATGCGTGATTATTTCCTCGCGCTGGCTGCTGAGAGAGCACTGCTGAAGCTCTGCGAGAAGGGCTTCGCGGTGCCTTGGGTCGCCTTCGAAAAGCGAAACATTCCTTCTGAGAATTGCGCGGACAGATTTGACAAGCTCTTTGTACGCTTCGCTTCTCGTGCTTAGATTGTCAAGCTGTTTTTCAAGCTTGGGATTTCTTTTCAGCTCTTTGTCAAGAATTGCCTCGACAAAAGAATGCTCTATTCCTGCGAGCTCTTTCTTTGCGAGAATGTCATGGATTATGTCCTCTTTTGTCGGCATAATGCCCTGTCAGAAGCACGGGTATTAAAACATTGGCATCACCGAATGCCAAGCTCAGAACTGCGGTTCTTTAGAACTTAATCAAAACTTAAGCTTGAAAGAAGGCCTTAGGATTGTTTTTGGGATCTGGAGCTTTCGTCCGCTGATGCGGTTGTGCATCTTTCTTGTCCGCGCCTGCTCAAGGCTTATGACACGGCGGCATTCAACACACCACTTGCGCATTGGAGAAAAGCTTCGCACTGGTGCTCCGCAACGCTTACACACTGCTGTCATTATCCAACCACCTGGTTCAAAAACACGGCAGGTCTTTATTAAGCTTATGGAAACTTACTTACTTCCGAGTAGTCAAATATATTGGTGTTTTCGTCGATAATTTTATATACCGAATCCGGCTAATTTAGCTGAGAGGCAGCGCGGAAAGGATTCCGCTGGCCTCATTTTTGACCCGTCAAAAACGAGGGGAATATGGACGACACCCCACAGCCGACATCAAATTCTGAAGTACAAGTCTTAGGGGGCAACATCGAATTATCAGGCTTCCGCGAGCTTGACGGAGGCACAATGATTGTCCTTAAGAAAATTATCGGCAATTATGCGCGTCGGTTTTCTGATACTTATGGCAGCGAGAAAATGGAGCTGGGCATTGCCCGCGACGCAGACAATTTCTCGCTTACAGGCTCTGTGCTCTGCAAGGGAAACAAAATCACTGCAGTGCACGCAGACAAGAATGTTTTCTTTCTGGTTGATGCTGTCCTGAAGAGAATTGAGCAGGAACTGGGAAAATAGTCACCTTCTCTTTGTCCTTCTTGTTAGCTTCAACAAAACTTTCGCGACCTGTGCGAGGACAAACCATACGATGACAAAATTGGTTATTGGCCACAGGTAAGAGAATATTTCTGCCTTGATGAAAAACACAATCAGCGCGATAAATCCTGCGATTGTGTATGCCTTTATTGCGCCTTTCCTCACTTCAACCCAGATTCTGATTGCAATCAGGTAAAGGATTACTCCGTTTATTGCAATGTCAAGCACTGTTGCAGCAAAAACATATCCGAGGATGACGATTAAAAGAATGAATAATACCAGCCCGATAATTGTTGGCAATACCATTGGTTCATTGTTGCGTGGCAAAGTTTATAAACCTAACCTTCACGGTTTTGCTTATGTCTTTTCAGGAGGATTTGCAGGCGTTTGTCAGGAAAGAACTGAAAGTGGATATTCCGATTGAGGTTCCGCCATCGCCTGAAATGGGAGACTTTGCAGTGCCGTGCTTTGCACTTGCCAAGCAGATGAAAAAAGCTCCGCCATTGATTGCAAAAGAGCTTGCATTAAAGCTGAAAAAGCCTGCATTTGTCGAGAAAATAGAATGCAATGGTCCTTATCTCAACTTCTTTTTGAAGAAAAATGTGCTTTCTGAGAAAATACTGCTGGATATTGAGTATCAGAAGGAAAAGTTTGGAACAGGCAACGAGGGAAAGGGAAAAACAGTTGCAATTGACTTTTCATCGCCTAACATTGGAAAATTGTTCCACTTCGGCCACCTTCGCAGCACTGTTGTTGGAAACTCAATCTGCAAACTTTCTGAGTCGCAGGGATACAAGGTTGTGCGCATCAATTACCTTGGCGACTGGGGAACTCAGTTCGGTGCTTTGATTTACGCTTATCTGAACTGGGGCGACAAGAAAAAAATGGCAAAGTGCCCGATAAAGCATTTGCTCGAGTTGTATGTTAAATTCCACAAGGAAGCCAAGGACAATCCAAAGCTCGATGAAGAGGCAAAAGCCTGGTTCAAGAAGCTTGAAGACGGCAATTCTGAGGCGACAAAACTATGGGCAAAATTCAGGCAGGAATCGCTTGATGACTTTAAGAAAATTTATGACACTCTTGGAGTTTCGTTTGACTCCTTTGACGGCGAGGCGCACATTGCAAAGCACACAGATGACGCAATTGCCCTTTGCGAGAAGAAAAAAATCGCCAAAATGAGCGAAGGAGCGCTTGTTGTGTCATTGAAAGGCTTTGAAATTCCGTTTATGCTGCGCAAGAATGACGGCGCCACAACTTATGCTGCGCGCGACCTGGCTGCCCTGCTTTACAGGCTTGACACTTACAAGGCATCAAATGTGATTTATGTCGTCGGACGCGAGCAGTGCCTGCACTTCCAGCAGTTGTTTGCGGTCATGGAGTTATTGGGCTACAAGAAAGAAATGTTTGCGCACGTTGATTTCGGGTTTTATTTGTCTCCTGAAGGCGGAAAGATGGCGACTAGAAAGGGGAAGTCGATATTTATGGAGGATGTTTTGAAGGAGACAATTGATTTGGCCTTGAAAACAATTAATGAGAAGAATCCAAAATTGAAGGATAAAGATGAGGTTGCGCGAATGGTCGCTGTCGGAGCATTGTTCTTTGGCGATTTGATGAATGATAGGAATAAGGACATTGTGTTTGATGTCAACAGGTTCCTTGACTTTGAAGGAGACACAGGGCCTTATCTGCAGTACACTTATGCTAGGGCTAGTTCGATAATCAGGAAGGCAAAAGAGAAGAAGCTTTCTGTGACCACAAAAGTGAAGTTTGATGTTTTGAAAGAAGCAGCTGAAGTCAAGCTGGTTACAGCGCTTTCAGAATATCCTGCTGCTGTTTCAGCCGCATTAAGGCAGTACAAGCCACACATACTCGCACAGCACCTTATTGTTGTTGGTCGTGCATTTAACGAGTTTTACCACGCCTGCCCGTGCATGCAGGAAACTGACGCTGAAAAGCAAAAGGCGAGGCTGTTGCTTATTGACTGCGCTCGTACTGTCCTCAGGAATGGATTGTCATTGCTTGGAATAAGCGTTCCAGAAGAAATGTAAAATGAAAATAATCCCTGTTTCCGGAGCTGTCTCTGATGCTATTCTTTCTGAGCTTAAGAAAAGGCAGATAAATGAGCACGGAAGAGCACCTGTTGTTGAGCTTGTTGACGATTTGAAAGAGAACTTTGTAATGATTGGCGGTTCAAACGCTACTACCGAAGCGACGTTTTCAACTTTTAATGACAATCATCCTGGAGCAGGAATCATTGTTTTTACAGCAGAGCCAAAGCCGATAAAGGGCTTTCCTGCAGAGAGGATGCTGTTTGTTGGCACCCGCGCGTGGAGCAGGGAGAACCACGCAGTTATGAAGACACGGAATATCAGGCAGTATCCAATGCACGAGATGGCACAGGAAGGGGCAAATGAGATGTGCGACGCGGTTATGGGCGCGGCAAAGGATTACCCTGCTCTTTACGTTTCAATCAATGCCTCTGTCCTTGACCCTGCATTTGTGCAGTGCGATAAAGAAGAGCCAGGCGGAATGAGCGCCAGGGAGCTGCTTTATTTTCTCAGGCGGATTAGGCTCTTGAAAAACTTCATTGCAGGCGATATAACTGGCTTTAAGGAAGGGGGCGCTATTGTGGGCGCTAAAGTGCTTTCTGAGCTGCTTTGATTCAAAAGTTTTAATACTGCTTGACATTTATTTCTTCCATGCCTAAACAAGAGTACATCAAGTTTACAGAGCATGGCAAGCACGGCGGAGTGATTGAGCTTGCCAATAACAGTCTTCCATTCCGTGATTTGGTTGGAATTATCACAACAGAAGAAGAAGCATTTATTGTCAAGGATGCAAGATTAAGAATGATTCTTGAAAGGCATTCAATATCAAGTACTGATCCGCGATATTCCCAAATAATGAAGGAGTGGCGTTCATTGCGTGAGTTGTGCTTTAGAACTGGTCGCTATGCCCAATGGGTGACCTGCCCACAACTTGACAGGCTTTACCGCAGTCTAATGGGAAAGGATTATGAACCGCCCATAGGTATAAAGCCAAGCAGGGCCGCCTTTTCTTAAATTCCGAAAAGCTTTTATAGAGTGATGACTAGCAGTATTCACTATAAGGGGAGTAATGACTTATGGGACGAATAAAAACACAGATGATAAAGAGGCTTACGCTTAACCTGGTTAAGCAGCACAAGGCACTTTTGTCGGCTGACTTCGAAGCGAACAAGAAGATAGTTCAGCAGCTGCTCACAGAGCCGGGAAAGAAGATAAGGAACACAGTCGCAGGGTATGTTACAAGGATAATGCAGCGCAAGGAAGACTGAGAAAACTTCCTAGTGGGGGTGCAGCGATGGAGGAAAACTCCATATATGTCGGAAATAAGCCGTTTATGAACTACGTCACAGGCGTAGTGATGCAGTTCACTACGAAAGGAGCTCCTGAAGTTGTTATAAAGGCTCGAGGCAAGTTTATTTCTAGAGCTGTTGATATTGCCGAGGTTTCTGCTAAGAGATTTTTACAGAACGGAGTTGCAATAAAGGACATAAAGGTTGATTCTGAAGAGTTCAAGAACACAGAAGGAAAGACTGTACGCGTGAGCACGATTGAGATAACGCTTGGGAAGACTGGACTACCGCCAACACCACTGTGATTAGATAACGACTACGACAAACTGCATTGAATGACTACGACAAATAACGGCTCCTTACAGTCGCAGAGACCAACGATAAGAGGAAGTTCTATGACCAAAGTTTAAATACCCCCTTCTAATGATTCTGTATGGGCCTGTAGTTTAGCTTGGATATGTCGGCAACGCTACTTGCTCCTGTAGTTCAACCTGGATAGAATACGAGGCTTCGGACCTTGAGATCAGGGTTCAAATCCCTGCAGGAGCGTTGCCGAGCAACTTGCGGACTGACGAAGTCCGCAAGTGAATTCGGGGCTTCGGACCCCGAGACTTGGGTTCATCTCGGCAATCTACGGATTGCCGACGAACTTGAGGATGCGATCCTCAAGTAATCCCGACGGGCCCGTATATTTACTTCAGGTATACTCTTGTTGGAATCAATTGATACTGCTAGTAGAACCAATCCGTGTCGTATGAGCACTGGCAGTTCCCTGTCTACCCTTTACTTTTTGATTGTAAAGGGTAATTCCGGAAACTTTCCGACGACAAAACGACAGGATTATATACTTTTGGTTCATGATTATGTACTGTGAGGAAGACAATGAAAGTTTATGTTGTTGGCGATTGCGGACCTGAGCACGATTCATTAAGAAGCATTCACAAAACACGCAAAGGTGCGTTAAAGGCGTGGAATGAGCTGAGGCTGGAACTTCTTGGAAAAGTAAAATCATCCCTGAAAGATGAGAAGTCTGGCAATGAAATGTGGGAACGGATTATCAAGAACCTTTCCTGCAAGGACCCTGAAAAGATAGACAATTACCCGCACGAAACACCATACGTGCAGGAATATAGTGTTGAGGAGTAAGAACAATAGTCTCTGGTTCCTATATGAGCACCGAGAGTTCCTGTCTTTTGTTACAAAAGGGGGATTATACGCTAATCCATCAACAAAAACAGAGATTTTCACCAAAGTGTGCATTGCCAATGAACACTAGTTTGCATTGCTAATGAAAACCTTTATATACTTGTGAAGGTATTTGTGTGCATATGATGCTTAAGGAAACACTAAAGGAAATCATTAATTTGCAGAAAAAGGACTTGGAAAAGCAGGAGCTTGGAACACTAAGGGAAGTTTTGCATAATATTGACTTCGCAGTTCCACATGCACTTGTAATCTCAGGAATCAGAAGGTGCGGCAAGAGCACACTCCTCCACCAGCTCATGAAAAAAGTGAAAAACCCATACTATTTCAACTTTGAGGACCCCCGCGCGCTGAACTTTCAGGTTTCTGACTTTGACAAGCTTGAAGCGGCATTTGCAGAGGCGCATGGAAGTAATGGCCATTATTTCTTTGACGAAATACAAAACGTGCCTAATTGGGAGCGTTTTGTTCGCAAACTGATTGATACGGGCAGGAAATGCGTGATTACAGGCTCAAATGCATCCCTTCTCAGCAGGGAATTGGGAACGCGTCTTACAGGAAGGCACCTGACACATGAATTATTCCCATTTTCATACAAGGAATTCCTGGAGTTTAAAAAGGAAAAAGCATCTGCGAAAACCTTCCAGGAATACATTATGTCAAGCGGATTTCCTGAATATCTCCGCTTCCAAAAGGATGAAATACTGCACGAGCTATTCAATGACATACTTTCGCGCGACATTGCAGTCCGCCATGGCCTGAAAGAGGGCAAAACAATACGGGAGCTCACAGCATACCTTCTTTCAAACATAGGAAAGGAGTTTTCATACAACAAGCTGGCCGCAACATTTAACTTAGGGTCCCCAAACACGGCAATATCATATGTTTCATTCCTCGAAGACAGCTATATGGTCTTTACGGTACCGAGATTTTCATTCTCACTGCAAAAACAGCGCATAATGCCAAAAAAGGCCTACGCAATCGACCAAGGGCTCATAAGCGCAAATGCAGTCCAGTTCTCAAAAGATACAGGAAGAATACTGGAAAACATTGTCTTTCTGCACTTGAGAAGAAAAAACAGGGAAATATACTACTTCAAGGAAAAAAACGAGTGTGATTTCATAGTAAGGTCCCGGGGAAAAGAATCTGTTGCATTCCAGGTTTGCAGTGAGCTGACCGAAGAGAACAAGCAACGGGAAATTGACGGACTCAAAGAGGCAATGAAAAAGCTCAGAACAAGAAAAGGCACCATACTCACTCTCAACCAGGAAGACTCAATAGGCCCAATACAAGTCACGCCGGTATGGAAATGGCTGATAGCTTATTGATGGTCCTCAAGCGAAAGCCTTTAAAAGCCGCTTCTTAATCATTATTCTTATCAGGGGCTATATGTTAACCTGGCTAGACTGCTTGGTTTGGGCAACGCGCCCGCAAAGCGAAGCGAGCCGTTAAAAAAACCAAGCGATCCCGGTTCGAATCCGGGTAGCCCCATTATTTACGCAGGTATTAATATGGGGAAGATCAATTAAATTCTTAAAATAGAACAAACAATTATTTATTGGAATTACTAAATAACTGGATTTCGGAATCTTTTAATACGCGCGTATATATCCTGACATCATCGATTGATCCTTGGAAATATTCTTTACCCCCCTCACCTGACCATCTTCCCAATTCCAATATCTTATAAGAAGAGGTATTTGTTTCAACAACGCTTGTATCTTGAAGTTTACCATCCAAATATAATTTATGCTCTTTACCATTGAATGTATATGCGAAATGATGCCATAAATTAGAACTTGGCATATTTGCGGATACAATAATTGTGCCTCCACGTTTCCACAGAGCTAACTTCCCATGACGTAATCCCATTTGCGTGAGTGAGTTTGGTAAGTCGCTTAAAACCAATATGCTTTGTGATGGAGTTTTTGGGACCGCGTCTATTTGAAAATAAAATGCAACTGTTTGAGGTTCATTTCCTTTTGGCAATCCTTTGCTACCCAAGTCAACATAATCATCAACACCATCAAAACTAATTGCCATCCCTTTTGGACCTGGAACCTTTTTAACACCATTTAATTTGCCCTGATTATTTTTTCCAGATAAGTCAGAAACAATATCGGATACATCTTCGAAATCCCAATGCCCCACCAACCCGGATGACGAATGTTCTTTAGGTTTATAGAATTTGGCTAACTGCACTATCCTCTTGTCTATCTTGTCTTTTACGAGTCCTGTTGCTTTTGTTTGGGCCTGTTGGTAGAGTTCAAATGCATGTGTTGCAAAGCGCTTTTTGTCGAGTGTATTGCTGCTTTTGTTTGATTGTTCGTACCAAAGGTCGGCTACGCGGCATGTTGCGTCAGGATCGTCTGTGCCTGCACTGCGAAGAATCATTTCCTGGTCTGCTATCTTGCTCACTCCATTCATGCCTCTTGAAAGGTGCTTAAGACCAGCATCCCAGTCATTATCAACAAATGCCAAATACTTGCCAACAATGGTGTTAGCTTCAGGGTCGTTAGGATTTAGTTTTAGAGTATCTTCGGCCTTTTTGACACCAGAGTATTCCCTCTCTATGTCAGGTATTGCTTTTATCAAATCACCTGCTTTCTCAACAAGTGATGCATCGCCTGATTTCTTGCCAATTGTTTCTGCAGACTTAGCCGAACTGAGTGCCATCTTGTAATTCTTTTCATCAACAGCAGCATCAGTAAGCTGCAAGTAAGCTTCTGCAACCTTGCCTGCGTCTTCTTTTGTCTTTGTTTTCTTCTGGGCTGCAGCCAAGTACTTATCACACGCTTCAAGAGCATTAAAGCCTTCAAAGGTGTCCTTCATTACTTTGGTAGCATTATACGCACCATCCAATTCTAACATATCTGCCAAAGTGTTTGTTGCGTCACGCAAAAGAACATATTTCTGAGCATTATTTGTTGATTCACGGCCATTTGTAAGAAGCTTTTCAGCAAAAACCTTCCTCTTGGCAGGGTCAGTAATCTTATACTCATCCTTGTAAACTTCACGGATTTCCTTCTCAGCAAGCTTAATTTCAGCATCAGAAGGAATTGGAGATTTCTGGCCTGGCGCCTGCGGAGGCTGCAAATCCTGGGTAGCCGGAACAGCAGGCTGAGCCCCAACATAAGGAGTGCCAAATATGCCTAAAGCTGCAAAACCACACAATGCCATTTCAGCAAGCGTCTTCCCCATTTTAACCACTTGATAATGGTTATGATTTACTAGTATATAAATGTTTCGGTTTTGGATAGATGGAAGTTAACCATTAAGTAAGTATATTTCAGAGTATTTGTTATTCTTTTCAAATCGTTTAATAAATGTGGCATTTCGGATCTGTTGAAGATTAAAGAACCAAGGGTTGACATAAGATTCAGGAGAATAATACGCAATGACATCGCCCCCTCGTGTATTAATGTCACGGGTTGCTTTAATCTCTTTTGAAACATAGCCTTGATAAGGTTGTGTGAGCTCATAATACATAGGCCAGTCTGTAATTACTGTCGCATGTGGGTAATTAGTTTCTATGTACCTAGAAGCATCTTTGTGTGTCAACAATGAATCCCTGTATTCCATATTTGATTCCAATAGAAAACCTTGTAGTCCGCTTCTTGTTCCAGTAAAGTTAGAAATAAACAGAACAACAATTAATGCAATAATTACAAAATATGCTTTATGCCTTTTTTTGCCGCCAAAAAACTGGTAGATAGATTGTGCCCCCAATAAATAATAAAATGGCAGTATTGGAGTAAAATATCTTGGCAAGTCATCAGTGTACGAGAATAAAGCAAAATGCAACAAGATTATTAAGAAAAATAGAAAGTATTCCTGTTTGTATTTTAATTTTTTAAATCTGATTATGCTGGCAATTATAAAACCTGTAATGATAAAATTGTACTTATTGACACTAACAATACTCGCATCGTACACAAACCACTTCATTAAATTTGATACGAATTGGCCAAAAAAATTGTAGCTATGCTTAACTAAATCGGTTCTTAAAGCCCAACCAAGTGTATATTGATGATACACAAAGAAAGCGAGAAATGACGCAATTGGAAGTAAGATCATCAGACTTTTTGTTAAGTCTTTAATTGTGATTTTTTGCTCAATAATTAGTCTCTTAGTTAGATAATAAATGAATAATGCAAGTATGACTAAAGTTGCAGTTTCCTTCGTTAATACAAGCAGTGTTGCGAATAATAAGTACAAAACAGTTTTGTCTTTCAAAAAGCAGTATACCGTAATAACTCCTAATGTGAATAATGGAATTGAATCATTGACAATTCCTAGTTCTGCAAAAAATAATTGGTTAAAAGCGAGCAAAATAACTGCTCCAATACCTACAATACGATTGAATAATAATTCTCCAATCTTATACGCAAAATAAAGACCAACCAAACCCAGTATGAGCACATATAAGTGTGAAATAACGTTAGAAATGCCAAAAATCTTCCAAAGCAATGCAAAAGGCAGATACATTAGTGGCGGATGACCAAAATCCTCTGGGTGTATTACCCTAAAATCATGTGAATACATGTCATAAGCAAGCCCTATTACGCTCATAGCATCCCAATAATGCGGATCATTCAAGGTATTACATTTTAATAAGAATAAAAAGGCCAATAATACAAGCAAAATAATTTGGAATTTATTTTTTTTAAAATATCCGCTTTTAGGTTGTTTAGGAATTTTTCTGTTTGTCAAAGTAATTCCACCAGTATTACAACGTTTCAGAATAGGGGATTTAAACTTTTCGTTATGTATGCTAAAGATAAGATATTTAAACAAGTTCTCCAGCGCAGTTCTTTATGTGGAACAAATATGAATGGAGCATTTTTCTAGTTGCGGTGTTATTATCCTCCCTTTTCATCAAGCCATCGCCTACAGTTTATTGGAATGATGGCTCACGAATGGCAGGAATTCAGGCGGTGGTTGAACAAAATACTTTTATTATTGATGATACTCAATTTTTGTGGACTGGCGATAAAGTTTTTATTAATGGCCATTTTTATTCGGATAAAGCAGCATTAAGCTATTTGATTGGTGTTCCAGTATATTCAATCCTTTACAACTGGGGGATTAATTTTGAAAATAGCCC
>JBGPSD010000015.1:0-20121 GCA_041489925.1 Candidatus Nanoarchaeia archaeon | reverse complement strand
CCCTTTCCGCCCCTTCTCTGCGCCTGGTATGTGTC
Organism: Candidatus Nanoarchaeia archaeon; assembly: GCA_041489925.1. Classification (GTDB taxonomy): domain Archaea; phylum Nanobdellota; class Nanobdellia; order Woesearchaeales; family ARS49; genus JAWAAW01. Next base: position 20,086 of record JBGPSD010000015.1, on the reverse strand, counting down.
AACAGTTAATCTCTTGACATATCCTGCGTGGGTCATTGTAACAACCATGTCTTCTGGCTTGATCAAGTGCTCTTCCTCAATCGCAGAAGCTTCTGTCTGTATGACCTGTGTCCTTCTCTCGTCGCCGTAATTCTTCACAAGCTCGAGCATTTCGTCCTTGATGATATTGAGAATCTTTTGCGCGTCTGCGAGTATGCTCTTGAGCTCTATAATCAGTTTCAGCAGTCCTGCGTGATCTTCTTTTATCTTGTTCTGCTCAAGAGATGTCAAGCGAGACAGTCGCATCTCAAGTATTGCCTGGGCCTGAATTTCAGTGAGCTTGTAGTCTGCCACCAGTCCTGCTTTCGCAGTTGCAGCGTCCTTGCTCTTTTTCAAAAACGCAATAATCGGGTCAATGTTGTTCAAGGCAACTATCAATCCTTCCAAAATATGCGCTTTCTGTTCTGCCTCTTTCAGGTCAAATGCAGTGCGCTTCCTTACAACTTCCTGCCTGTGCAAAACAAACTTCTCAATCAATGACTTCAAAGGAAGGACCATTGGTTCATTGTCAGAAAGCGCCAGCATTATTATTCCAAAAGTGGTCTGCAAGCGGGAGTGCTGGAACAATTGGTTCAGCACAACATCAGAATTCGCGCCTGTCTTTAATTCAATAACAATGCGCATTCCCTCCCTGTCTGATTCATCCCTTAAGTCTGAAATTCCCTGTATTTTCTTGTCCTTGACGCGTTCTGCGATTTCCTCAATCAGCAGGGCCTTGTTGACCTGGTAAGGGATTTCAGAAACAATAATTCTTTGCCTGTTCTTGAAGTCCTCAATGCTTGTCCTTGCCCTGATTATGATTTTTCCGCGTCCTGTGGAATACGCATCCCTGATTCCTGAGGTTCCCATTATTATTCCGCCTGTTGGGAAGTCAGGGGCAGGTATGTTAATCATCAAATCCTGCACAGTGCATGTTGGATGGTCAATAAAGTGCACAACCGCGCCGCAGACCTCTTTCAGGTTGTGAGGCGGTATGTTTGTCGCCATTCCGACTGCGATGCCTGCTGAGCCATTAACAAGCAAATTCGGCACTTTGCTTGGCAAAACAGAAGGCTCCTTCAATGAGTTGTCATAGTTTGGCACAAAGTCAACTGTTTCCTTGTCTATGTCCTGCAGGATTTCCTCTGCTATTTTCTTCAGCCTTGCTTCTGTGTAACGCATTGCAGCTGCATTGTCGCCGTCAACAGAATTGTGAACAAACACGCCTGACGCAAGAAGGAAGTTGTGCGAGCCTTCTATTGTGATGTCATAAACGTCAGCTCTTTCTGTCAATTTCTCAACACACACAACCTTGTGATTATGGCACATTTCAGCATACAGCACGCCAGTATCGCCGGCAAAATACTTGTTGAACCCTTTTTTCCAGGTTGTAAACCCAATACCGAATTTAGCCTGTCGTGTCGCTTCGTATGCTGTTTCATTCAGCGCGCGATACTCAGCAAGTGTTTCGTGGCAGATGCGCAGGAATTTGGCTTTGCCTGTGTTGTTTGTGAGGCGCTTCTTGTTGGCAGCAGCTATTTTTTCGTGGAATAATTTCTTGTATGCTGGTTCTTTCCATAGGCGCTTGAGGGTTTCTGATGCGCGCCTGCTGAATTCCTTGCGCACTTCTGGATGCTTTTTGATGTATTCCTTGTTTACATCGCTCAGTACTTTTCGCATATGCTCGCGGTATTCTGGATTCTGCCAGTTCCGCAGGTTGCGTTCAGACAGACGTTTGGCGCTTGCGTCTCTTGCTTCAGGAGCAGACCAATAGCGTGTGCGGCCAGCTGCGATTTTCTTGCGGTATTCTTCGGAAAGATGTAACTTGGCTGCGTGCTGTGAGTGCAGTTTCAGGTGGGCGCCCCATTGCATTCGCTGGATATTTATTGGGTTGTTGTTGCGCTTGTTGAAATCCGCGTGGTGCCTGACACGGCCTGCGCTTCGTGAATAGATTCCCTGCTTCAGGTTCCAATCGTCTGCGAGCTGGTGGCAGTAGCCCCACTTTTCGCTTTGGGGCTGAAAGACAAGTTCATAATCAGGAGTGTGCGGGTTCTCTTCCTTGGAGCAAAAACGGAAGTATCCCGGCATCAGGGATATTCCTGGAACAAGGTGCTGCGCTTCCAAGTACGAGCCGTCAAGACGCATAAAGCGGTGGTTTGGGGTGCATTTGATTTCCTGCCCGTTGTCTAGAACGACTTTTGTTAGTGCGGCGCCACGCTTCGTCAGACGGGGATTCTTGATTTCAGCAATTGTTATGTTGCCTTTTTCATTGACCGTGAACGTGAAGTTCTGTTTTCCAAGCGTGTGTTCTTTCACAAGGTCGCCAAAGCTGAGTTCTCGACCATCTGCAAGCCTTACTTTTGTGTCTTTTGTAAAGCATCCAAAGTTTCCCTGGCCATCAACAAGGATGTATCTCAGGGAGAAATCCTGAGCCATCCTCACGAGCGTGTCATAAATTGCTGCGTCGCCGTGTGGGTGGTATTTACCCATTACGTCTCCAACAATGCGCGCGCACTTCTTGAACGGCTTATTGTGGAGCATTCCCATTTCATACATTCCGAAAAGAACACGCCTGTGCACCGGCTTCAATCCATCACGCACATCAGGAAGAGCACGCCCAACAATAACTGACATGGAATAATCTAGGTAAGACTTCTTCATCTCATCTTCAATCACACGGACAACAACCTTGTTTGCCGGTGTTTTGACTGCTTCGCTACCTTCCACCATTTTATTCGTCGAGAAACTCCCCTTTTCTCGTCGATAAAACAGAATTGTCCAGGCTTTATAAGCCTTTCCTTTCTAAAACAGGGTCATAACACGTATAACCCCTGTTTTCGCCCCTTTTGGCTCGACGAAGAAAGCTTATTTTTTCATGTAATGCTTCTTTTTCTGCTCAGAAAACTTCTCAATCGCATACCTCAACATCGTTCTTGGCATGTCTGGGGCGTTTCTGTCAAGGAATTTTAGTTCTGCTTCAAGGTTTCTCTTGCCGACTTCGCGCAGCATCCATCCTGCTGCCTTGTGCATTAGGTCGTGTTCGTCTTTCAGAAGTATTTCAGAGATTTTCAAGGTGTGCTCAAACCTTTTCTGATTAATAAAAGCAGCTGTGGAGATTATCGCAATCCTTCTTTCCCAGATATTTGAAGACTTTGCAAGCTTGTAAAGCACTGAAACATCCTTGTCAAGCAAATAATCGCCAAGAATCTTGTGCGAACTCAGGTCAACAAGGTCCCAATTGTTGATGTGCTTTGTATTTGCAAGATAAAAATCAACTATTTTCTTTCTCTCAGAAGGATTTTTCTTGTATTTCTCAATCAAAATCAGCAATGCAGTCAAACGATGCTCGTGGATTTTGCTTGAAATTAGCTTTTGCAGGTCAGAAAGAGAAAGATGCACATATTTCTTTGCCACCGCGCGCTGATCAGGAACAATAACGCCGATAAAAACATCGCCTTCGCCATATTCTCCCTTGCCTGTTTTGAAAAATCCAGATAACAACTTGGCTTTAGCAGGGCTGCTTTTTTCTTCCAAGTCCTTTTTCAGCGAATTGAGGCCCATAAAAATCAGAACAACTGCCTTACAATGCTGTTTTTCACGCGGTAATTTTTCCCGCAGTAAACACATCTCTTGATTTTATTCGTGAGAATGCTGTCGCGAGCCTCGTATTTCATGTGGTGTCCGCATTTTGGGCATTTTAGCTCAAATCTTAGCATTTTAGTGGTGCCTCTTGTGTTTTTTCGCCCTTGCATCAAGCGTGGGCGGCTCGTGCTTTTCAGAAGGCTCTTCCTGTGCTGCTGTTTCTTCCTCTGCAACTTCTTCCTGGGATTCTTTTTCAGCAGGCTTTTCTGAAGCTTCTTTCTCTTCAGCAGCTTCTTCAGCAGGTGTTTCGTCCTCTGGATTTTCCGCCTCAGACTCAACTTCTTTCACAGCTTCTTCTTCCTCAGGCGTTTCAGGCGGGTTTTTCTCCTCTGACTTTACTTCCTCCTCTGCTTCTGCTGCAGTTTCCTCTTCTTCTGTCATGGGCTTTGGCGCGGGAATAATATCAGGAAGTCCCATTTCTGCGTTTTCATCGACAGCTTCCTCATGCGTCTCGCCGGATGTAATCTCTGCAACGCGGTGCTCTATTTTTTCCTGCAATTCCGGCGGCACTCCGCCAGGAAACATCCCTTTTGAAGTGTATTCTGTCTTGCGCGGCTTTTCCTTTGCTGCCTCGCGCTTGATTTTTTCAACAGTGAGCTTGCCTTCTTCCTCCATTTCTGCTGTTTCTTCCTCTGTCGCTCCAGTTTCAATTCCTGCCTCGCTGAGAATCTTTTGCGCAAGCGCTTCTGCTGCTTCCTCAGGCGTCTTTGGAGCCTCTTCCTCTGTCTTGTGCTTGTGCTTGTGCTTTTTCTTTGGCTTTGGCGCCTCGCCGTATGTTTCCAGTGAGCCGACTTTTGCGCCTAAAACTTCAATTTCAGGCGCTAGCTTGGGCAGTTCGTCAGTAAAGACCTCTACCTGTGGCTTGTTGTCGTGTGCAGCAACAAAAATTGCCTGCTGTGTCTGTTCAATTGCAGCCTCTTTATCCTCAATTGCTTTCTCAAGCGCTGCAACATTGTGGAATTTCTCCTTTAATTTGTCAGGAGGAACGTCAAAGTAGTCAAAGAATTTCGGAGTCAATTTTATCAGCCTGCTTCTTCCTTTCTTCTCCCTTGTAAGATAACCCATTTCCTCCAATTCTTCCAGATGGCGATACGCCTTATTCGTCCTTATTTTGATGACCTGGCTCTGCATTACAGGAGCCTTGTAAGCGACAACAGCGAGTGTTTCCATTATGCTCTTTGGAAGTTCAGGTGTTTTCACAACTTTTTTGACCATTGAAATGTATTTTTCCCTGACTGTGAGCTTGTAAGCCTCTCCTTCCTGCACAAGCATCAGCGAGCTTTGCTTGTCGTCAAGCTCCTGCTTGAGAATATCAATCGTAGCCCTAATTGCGTCAAGGTTTTCCTCCTTGCATAATCTTCCGAGCTCTTCGAGTGTGAGCCTTTTGCCTGCGGAAAACAGCAGGGATTCAACCTGGTTTTTTAGTTCGCTCATACAGGTAGGTAATTATCGCCTTCTTTTTTCAGCTTTTTGTCCTCAACAAGCTTTGCGAGGAACGGAATCAGCTTGCTCGGGTGCACTCCTATGAAATGTGACATCTCGCCGGTTGTCTTGTGGCCTTTCTCCACGAGCGTGACAAGGAACCTTCTGAATATGTTTGTTGCGTTTGCGTCAAGCACCTGCTGTGTCATCTTGTTTGTCTTCACGATTGCATCTGCCTCGTGCAGTCTTGCCTGCAAATCATTAAGGAAGCCGTTTAATTTGTTCAGCGGTATTGAAAGCTCACCTGGCTCGACAACCTCTACAGAGCTTGGCATGCTGTCAAAGCAGAAGTCAAGCAGTGCAGAGAGGTCCTTGAAGCGCATTTCAAGCTCTGCGTAAACTGAGAATATCGTTTCAGCAGGCTCAGCTTCTGCTATTTCTGCTTTTACAACAGTCTCTTCCTTCCTGAGCTTTTCCACGTAGCTCTTCATCGTCTGCTCGATGTACTCCTTTGGCGCGCCGAGCATCTCGATTATTGCGCGTGCGAGAACTGCGTCTGCCATAGCCATTCCTTCCATTTGATGGCTATTTATAACTTTTGCTCACAGCCAAGTGCGATTCTGAGGTTTGCGCGCAAATACGGCAAATGCTCACCGAATGCCTTGGCGTACGCACCTTTCATGCGCCTGTATTTTCTCTTTACCGGATGCCAAAGATAACAGCTGTCCTTGCCTTGGTCTCTTTGCATGGCGATAAGCGCTTCGTGCCCGCTCATTATCCAGAATATGGGCATTGCAAGGCGGTGTGCTTCCAAGCAGTCTGGGACTCCTTGGCTGACAAGAACTTTTGCCAGTGCGTTGCACACGTCAGGATTTCCCTTAATCCTGCGGTTGTCGCGCATTTTTTGCTCTTCAATGCTGTAATCAAGTGCTGGAACTGTCTCATACATTCTCCTCCAGAGCAGTTGAATGCACTTGTCGAGCTCTTTGCCTGCCTTGTGCGCTTCTTTTGCATTAGAGATTACTTCAGCCAGGGAAACAGCATTTTGTCTTGTGGCTGTAGTTGTCTCCATCTCAGAAGTTCCTTACGGATACCCTCAAGTATTAAAGCATTATTGTGATGCAAAATAGGTTTTGTTACCATTCCGCAATACTCATAAAAGTTTATGAAGGCGTATTGAGAGCATCACCATTTGGGTGTGGGTACAATGTTCGGATTTGGTAAAAAGAAACAACCATCGCTTCCTGAACTGCCACCGCCACCTTCTCCGCCTGCATTCCCAGCGCCTGAGGGAGACATTCCCAGCATAAGGCCTTCTGAGGAAATGCTGGCTGCTCCGTCATTTGAGCCGTCGGAAGAAAAATCAATTGAGCTTCCGGAAGCTCCTGCTCCTGAAATGCCTGAGTTCCCTGAACCAGGTCAACTGCAGCCGGAAATGCCTGCTGAAATGGAAGAGCTTCCAAAATTTGCAAAGTTTGAACCTGACACAGGCCATGTTGAGCCGCTTGTTCCCGAAGAGCAGCCAATGGAAATTCCTGAGGAAGCGCCTTCATATGAAGCTCCTGAGCGTGAAACAATTCGCAGGCCAATCGGTCCTGCGTTTGTCGCTGTCGACGAATACCGCAGCATAATGGACCATTCGGACAGGGTGCGCTCAAAGCTGGCAGAGGCAGAGGAATTCGTGCACCGCCTTTCAGAAATCAAGGCAGATGAGGAAAAGGCGTTTGACAAGTGGCGCTCCCAGCTCGAGGATATTGAGCGAAAGCTCGGACAGATTGATAGGGTTATTGCAAAGGCTAAAAGGTGATTATGATGGATGATCAAAGGGCACCGGTATTTGTAAAAGTGGATGAGTACAAGTCAATTCTTGACCTTCTTGAGACAGTAAGGCAGCGCCTTTCACAGGCAAAGGAATTGCTTGCAAGGGTCAATGAGCTAAAACAGCAGGAAGACCAGCAGATTGAATCCTGGGCTCGCGACATTGATGATGTCGAGGAAAGGCTTTCATCTATTTCCAAATCACTTCTGGAACCTCAGGCATGAAAAAAACCGAGCAGGACTTGCTTTTCGTGGAACTTAAGGAGCCTTCTGCTACTCGCCGCGACGTTCTTATGTCCACAAAGGATGTTCTTGACATCCTGAAGCGGTATGAAGAATACAGGGCTGTGTCTGCAGAGAAAATGAGGGTCCTTGGGGAGCTTAAGCAGGTTGTTGACACGCTCCAGTCCCTTAACAGGAGGATTAGGAACAAGATGCCAAAGGCGCCTGTTGCACAATCTCAAATTCGCGATATAGAGCGGGAAAAAGAGGAAAAATTCATCACGGGCTCGCGGCCGTTACTGGCGCGGCCCAAATCAAAATTAGACATTCTCCAAGAAGAACTCGAGAAGATAGAGAGCAGATTAGGAGCTTTGGAGTAAAGATTTTTAAAGGGAGTCAAGGTCTATTTCTTTATACGCGCCGGTGCCGGAGTGGCCAAACGGGACAGCCTCAAGCAGCGGTCAGCGGAGCTGACAAGCTCTCTTCGCTGATGCTCGAGAGAGCTGTTGGCTTAGTGCCTACGCAGGTTCAAATCCTGTCCGGCGCATCGAACGCAGTGAGGTGAGACGGACAGGTCCGCTGACCGCAGTCAGCCGCTACCTGTCCGGCGCATTTTCACCCTTAAAATGCCTTTCGTTCTCACGAGTCCCAACCAAACGTTTTTATAGTCGGCAAGTCCATCACAGTCCCAGTCCCTGCTTGGGAATACACTGGGAATGACACAAAATGGGCGTTGAAATCTTTGCAGTCGGCGGTTATGGAGAAGTTGGCAGGAATATGACTGCTGTAAAAGTTGATGACCAGGTCGTAATCTTTGATATGGGGCTTCACATGCCCAATTACATCAAGCTCACAGAGGAGGAAATGGGCGAAATAGTGAGGATTAATGAGGGAACTCTCAAGAAAGCTGACGCAGTGCCCCAGGACAGCGCAATAAAGGACTGGCGCTCGCAGGTTGTCGCTATTGTGCTTTCACACGCCCACCTTGACCATATCGGCGCTGTGCCTTATCTTGCCTCAAAATACAACGCTCCGATAATCTGCACTCCTTTTACAGCAGAAGTGCTCAAATCCATGTGCAAGGATGAAAATATACGCATGTCCAACAAGATTGTCCAGCTTTACCCTAATCAGCGTATGACAATTGCAGACGGGCTTATTCTCGAGTTCTGCGCAATCACCCACTCAACACCGCAGGCAGTTATTGCATTGCTTCACACCAAATACGGCGGGATTATGTACGGCAATGACTACAAGCTTGACGACCATCCTGGAATAGGAAAAAAGCCGAATTATGAGCATTTCACAAATATGGGCGACAAAGGCGCAATACTTGCGCTTATCCAGGACTGCCTTTATGCCCGGGAGCCAAGAAAGACTCCGTCAGAAGCTATTGCCCGCGACATGCTTGACGATGTCCTGCTCGGAATCAAGAGCAAGGGAAAAGCAGTGATTGTGACAACATTCGCAAGCCACATCGCGCGGTTAAAGTGCATAGCTGATTTTGGAAAGAAAATGGGCAGGAAAGTTGTCTTTATGGGCCGCTCAATCGCAAAATACAGCTGGGCTGCTGACGCTGCAGGAATCACCCAGCTCAAGAAAGATGCGGAAATACTGAAGTACAGGCGCCAGCTCGAGCAAAAACTGAAGGAAGTGCAGGCAAAAGGAAGGGACAAATATCTTTTGGTGATGTCTGGGCACCAGGGAGAACCCAAGTCCGCACTCTCAAGAATCATCCGCGGCGAGCTGCATTTCAAGTTTGAGCCAGGCGACCACGTGATTTTCTCGTGCTCAGTAATCCCTGCTGAAATCAACATCAAAAACAGGGCTGAAATGGACGAGCGGCTGAAGCAGTTGGGCGTCAGGCTTTTCACAAACATCCACGCCTCAGGCCACTCAAGCAGGGAGGATTTGAGGGAATTCATAATGATGACAAAGCCAAAGCACATCATCCCGACCCACGGCGAGCCAAAGAAAATGGACTCATTCATATCGCTGGCAAAGGAAATAGGCTACACTAACAAGAATATCCACGCATTGGTCACAGGCCAAAAAGTAAAAATTGTCTAAAAACGCCAGACATAAGGAATTAATAAAAAATGTTATGTCTGGCGATTATGGCAAACGAACAATCGACAATAAAACGCTTCGTTTACCATAAAATAACAAAATTTATATAGGTTTAACCATTCCAGAGGAGTTAAGGGGGAGAGCAAATGAAACTTGTTTTGGCAGATCCAACATATCTTAAAGACAGCATATCAGTAATTTCTGACCTCGTCAACGAAGCGCGCTTTAAAATCTCAAAAGATGGCGTTGAAATGATAGCAATGGACCCTGCGAACGTCGCAATGGTCGTCTACAAGCTCCTTTCAAGCGCATTCACTGAGTTTGACGTTCCAAAGGAGACAGACCTCGCAATCAACCTGGCAAACCTGAAGCAGGTATTGAGAAGGGTAAAGGCAAATGACATCCTTACCCTGATGGTTACCGACGAAAACAAGCTGCAGGTAACTCTGAAGGGCAGCACCACCAGGACTTTCTCGCTGCCGATAATTGACATTGAGGAAAAGGAGCAAAGGGTTCCGAATTTGACTTTCCCTGTCAATATTACCACTTCCTCTTCTGTGCTTAATGACGCTATTGAGGACGCTGACATTGTCGCTGAGTCAGTCACTTTCTCAGCAGAGCCTGATAAGTTCTCTGTCTCTGCAGAAGGCGACTTGAGCAAGGCGCACATTGAAATCGGCCACGGCACTGACACAAAGGTCACGACAGAAAGCCCTGCCAAGGTCAAGGCAAAGTACTCGATTGAATACCTCAAGAAGATGATTCAGGCAGGCAAACTGGCAGACACAGTAAGCATAGGCTTCAACCAGGACTACCCGCTGAAGCTCGAATACAAGGTTGTTGACAGGCTCCTGCTCAGCTTTATTCTCGCGCCAAGGGTAGAAAACGACTGATGAAAATCATTGCGATGACCCAAAGCGGAAGCCGCTACGAGCTTATTCCTGACAGGATAGGCGATGATAAAAAAGAATACTTCGTGAAAAAGGAAGGGTCGCCTGCATCAGAGGCTGCGGTTATGATGATAAATGGCATCAAGCACATTGAGAACCTGATTGGCGAGCAGATAATCCTGATGAACAACGCAAGAAGTTCTAAAGTAATTCAGATAATAATAACAGAATAAAAAAATAAAAATCAGGCTTTACTTATTTCTTCGAAGCCAAATAGATTGTCCAGAGTCCTGCCAGTCCGACAAGGTCATAGACAATTGTGGTCAGCATGCCTGTTCCGAGTATGCTCTCCACAAGGTTAAATCCGAAGAGACCTACAAGTCCCCAGTTTATTGCACCTACGATAACCAGTATCAGTGCAATCACGTCTACTGCGCTTTTTTTAGCCATAAATAACCACCTCGCTGTCGCTATTGTGGGATTTAATATTAAAATTTAACTGAAAAAAAGGCTTATTTCTTGTTTCCGTAGTAGAACATCTTCTGGATGTCCACGTCGCCAGGCTTCCAGTCTCCCTGCCTTGGGTGCGACACCTTTACCTCAGTCTTAAGCTCAACCTGCTTTTCCTTCTGCTTCGGCGGCTGTGCTGCCTGGGCTTTTGACAGGTCTTCGCGCAATGAATTCACTTCCATTATCACCTGATTCATCGCATTGCGGATGACATCCAGCTCATCTGAGAACGCCTTCTGTATTTTGTCAACCTCAATCTGGAACTGCCTTGCAGCCAATGGCTCTGCAACAGGCGCTGCCTCTATGACAACGCTTTCCTGCGGAGTTGAATTTGTCTTGGGTATGACCTGCACCATCTGCTGTGCCTGGTTGTATGCATCTGTCGAGGAGTCTGCCATGCCGTGCTTCTTGAGTTCGTGGCTGAGCATGTTGATCCTGCGTAGTTTCTCAACGTCCATTTTACCAATCCTCACTTGAGTTCAAAGTATCCGTCTTTTCCAAGCACAAACCTGCGCTTGACTTCCGGCGTTTCCACTTCCTGCACCTGCTCAATATGCCTCGCTATCGGCGTTGGAGCTGGAAGCTTCTCGCGCTTGAATGGAATGAGTGCGACAGCGCAGTGCTCGCAGTAAATCTTCCTGCCTTCCTGCTTTGCTATGCATAGCTCGCAGAGTTTTTTCCCGCACCAGTTGCAGGCGCCGTCAAATTCCCTTTTGTGTGTCGTGCATCGCATTGTGTCTCACCCTAATTGGTGTCCGAAATTTTCCTTTATGAACTGTATCATCATCTCATTGCCCGCAAGCCTGTATGCATGCAGTGCTGCTGTGAACAGGTTCTCGCGCAGGCAGACATCGCCGAGCGCTGAAAGCTTTTCCTTGTCTCCCGCGAGCTCATACGCCTTCTGCGCGTAGCCGAGCTGGTTGTCGCTGACACACCTGTCTCCGACGTGGACCAGCTTTGCCGGGTTCCTTATCGCCGCAAAGACCTCAATCGCATGGTCCCACTTGCCCCTTACGAGGCACTCTTCGCCGACTTTTGCAAGCTTTTCCACATTGCTTATCGCCCTGAACGCCTTGATTGCGTCTCCGAGCTTTCCGTCTTCCAAACACTTTTCGCCAAGCTTCAGCAGCTTGACGTGGTTGTCTGCCAGGTTGTAGCAGTCAACTGCATTGCTGTAAAGGGCAACTCGCTCGTAGTCTTCGCCTATCTCGGTCAGTTTTGCCTTGTTGCCCGCAAGAATGAACGCCTTAACCGCATCATTGAGCTTGCCCTTGCGCTGGTATTCATCACCGAGCACATTCAGGACATGGCGCCTTGTGACTTCGTTGAACATGGACAGGTTGATGTTGTCCAGCCCACGCTCAATCAGTGTCGGCAAAATCTTCCTGAAGTTGTCTGCGTTTGAGACAGTCTCTGCATGCTTCATCTCGTTGGTTTGCTCTACTAAGTTAGAAACAATTTTGCGCATAAGCAATTCTTCGCTCATCTCTCACACCTCTCTTTCCCGCGCGTTTTAGTACTGATTTACTACTCTACGGGGTATTTCAAAGTATTATACTAATATATAAATGTTACTATTCCGTATACTAGAAATATTTTTATATTTGGGCTAAAAGAGGGCATAATATGGCAGAAGTAAAAGACGTCCTGAAAGACTGGATTGTTGAATATGTCAAAAACAAGGACGCTATGACCCGGCAGATTACCTCAATCCAGAAAGACGCTGAAAATGTTGATGTCTTTGTTGAAGGCACGCTGAAAAGCCAGTTCATAATAGTCCAGCCAGAGCTCAATGACCTTGGAAAGCTTGACTCCCTGAAAGACAAGCACATTATCCTTGTCACAGCAAACACAAAAGAGAATGCTGAATTCCTGATAAGCCACTGGGAAGAGCTCGTCAAGTATCCTCATTTGTGCGTCTATTTTGTCAATCCAAACTCTTCTATGGACAAGCGCTGGGTAATCTTCCCAGCCACCCATGACAAAATAACAGAACGCCGCTCACTTAGAAAAGGCATAGAATCCCTCTACGCGACAGTTGAGCCGTGGAAGGAATAATAACTACTTAACAGTAGCAAAAAGCAAAAGGTTTATATACCTCAAATACATAATATTCTCAGTATAACCAATAGTAGGGGGGATTAAAATGAAGCCAATGAGACCTGAAACGTTGCTTTCAATAATAAATAAGGCAGAAGATCAGTATTATGAAAAGGTTGCAGAAGTTATTGACCGCGTGATTAGTCAGGGAAACCTTGCTGATGCTGCTTCAAGGCTTGATTCTTACATTATAGATTGCGAAGCAGAATGCAAAAGACCTCAGCCGTATCAGGGAATAGAAGGATTCCTAAGGTCTGCATACCAGAGGAAGATTGACGTCTCAAGAAAGTTGGGAAAGGAAGAGGACGCAAGAGTTTACGAACAGAAGCTTGCGGTACTGCCAAAACCTCAGCAACCAAACGTTTAATCTGCGGATACGGCGTGCGGGCAGCGACCAGTAGACCTGTGGAAGGAATAATTATCTCCTCTTTTTCATCCATCCCATCATAAACAGGATTCCTATAAGAAATGCCGGTCCCGCGATTAAAATCAGTGGCCATCCAAACTGGCTATACCGAAATACATATGTTGCTCCAATGTATAAAAGTCCGGCAAGAATGAATACGATTCCACCTACAATTTCGTGCTTCCAAGAAATTATAAGAACAATCAACAAGACAAGCACAGGAATGTTGTTCATAAACAATCCGACAATTATCTGCCAAAAGCTCATTCCCGGGGAGAAAACATCCAAAGAAAACATCGCAAGGAACAGCAGGAAAAGTATTGACAATATCCTTGGAGTCCAATACACGAACTTGTTAATTTGTTTTTTCATTTTACACCTCATACGGCGGATACGGCGTGCGGGCAGCGACGAACTGCGGTCCGTCTGGTCCGCACTTGTATCTGCGGATACGGCGTGCGGGAATCGAACCCGCACCTTGAGATTGGGAATCTCAGGTCATACCACTAGACCAACGCCGTATAATTAAAACATAAAGAACAAGCGCTAAATAAAAACCTTTAGGCAGCTTCTGCAGGAGTTTCCTCTCCTTCTTCACCTGAATAACTTGGGACAGCAGCCTTGGAGATTATCATTATGTCACCCATTGCCTTAACGAGCTGGTGGGGCACGACAACTCCTTTTGCGCTTCCAAGAACCTTGCTCAAGAATGAGTTCTTTGTCGCCCTGACACGCCATCCATAAACCTTGCTTTGTGTCAGCAATGCTTCCTCAATATCACCGAAATAATCGCCAGTGTCAGTGAAAACTTTCATATCAAACGTGTCCGAGATTTTCTTCATCTTAAGCATAATGTCATCCTCCCTCTTGAGCAGTAGTGTCATTCAGAGCGCCACAGCTATATAAATTTTGTGTTAGGCATAGAGGAATGTTTATTAATAGCAGAAAACAACACAGGGCATATGGCAGGAACAACCACACGGCGTATGCCAGAAGTCACTACCAAAAGCACCCTTATCAAGGAAATTGTCAAGTGGGCGCACAGTATCAAGAGGCTTCTTCTCAGCACTCGTCCGGACAGCCGTGAAGCCCTTACAAACATAGTCAAGTTTGCTGATACTGTTGAAAATTTAAATGCAAAAGCGATAAGAGCCACCCCTGCTGATCTGTACAGGGTTGAGACTATTCTCATAATGCTGGAAAAATGGATAAATTCCAAAGAATTTACTGAAGAAGTGGATTCGGCAATTCTTCAAAAAATTCTTGACCAAATAGATTATGTCAAGAAACTGATAAATAACGCAGCGCAGCAGTTCAAGTATGCAGAAGAGTAGATATATAAACCGCACAATTCTCAAAAGACCATGCATTACCGCAACCTTACGCTGATTGGAACATCTCACATTGCAGCAGAGAGCGTTACTGCTGTGACAAACATAATTCTGAAAGAGCAGCCGGCAATTGTGGCTTTGGAGCTTGACAGGAAGCGTTTGCCTGCACTGCTCCACCCGCAAAAGGCAAAAACCAGCTGGAAGGACATAAAGCGCATTGGCTTCAAGGGATGGCTTTTCAGCATTATCGGCGCCTGGGTTGAAAAAAAGCTCGGCGAAAAGGTTGGAATGAAGCCTGGAGCAGAGATGCTGCAGGCGATAAAAGCTGCAAAAGCAGTAAAGGCAGACATTGCGCTTGTTGACCAGGACATTGAAATCACACTCAGAAGATTCTCGCAGACAATGACTTGGAAGGAAAAATGGCGCTTGTTTGTCGACGTAATCAAGGGCATAATCTTCAGGAAAAGCGAGTTCAGTTTTGACCTGAGCACTGTCCCAAGCCAGAAATTAATCACGAAAATGATTAAGGAGGTGCAGAAGCGCTACCCGAACATCTACAAAGTGCTTGTTACGGAAAGAAATGAGGTTATGGCAAAAAACCTCGCTTACCTGATGAACAACAACCCTGACAAGAAAATCGTGGCAGTCGTAGGCGCAGGACATGAAAAAGAGCTTATGCAGCTAATCAAAGATGAGATGAGGGTAACACTTTCTTATAGTTTTTCGAGCGACTGAGTGAGGCTCGAGCTTGCGGAGAGCCGAACTCGGAGCGAGTGTCTTGTTGCGAGCGAAGCGAGCTTCAATGGAGTTTGTTTTGCTTAATGCAGTCTGATGCCGCAGCCACCAGAATGATTTATATACTCAAATTAATGAGTTTGGCGCATGAGCTGGGCGAACTATAAGGACAAGGTCAAGAGATACTTTCCTTTCTCAAGAACAGAGTGGAACAACTTCATCATCCTCGTCCTTGCTTTCGCGTTCATATGGTCTTTCACGCAATGGGGCGCGGCAAATTTTGACTTTGGCTCAGGCCTGAAGAACTTTATTTTCTCTGCTATAATGATTGCTGTTATTGTTTTCATCCACCACTCAGCCCAAAGGCTGTACGGACTTTTCTTTGGCTACCGCATTGAGCACAAGATATGGTGGGCAGGATTGCTTGCCTGCGTCCTCGGCGTCCTGCTTTCAAACGGCAAAGTCATCATCCTGGCTGCAAGCGCAATGCAGGCGCACTTCCTGGCGCACCACCGCATTGGCGAATGGCGCTATGGCCCCAGCCTTTTCCAGATGGGGCTTGTAGCGTTCTCAGGCCCGATAGCGTCTGTCGTAATCGCTTTCATTTTGCAGCTTATCGCACCAGTGTTCTTCGCAGGAATGTTTGAGTTCAGCCTTTTGTTCGCGCTTTACTGCATCATACCGATTCCGCCTTTGGACGGAGTGCATGTCTTTGCAGCCTGGCGCATTTACGGGTTTGTGTTCACATTCACCCTGTTCTCAATATTGGCATTCCTGATTTTGTATTTCGTAGCACAGCTAAGCCTGATATGGAGCATAATCCTTGCACTCATAATTGGATTTTTGTGCTGGCTCGCGTTTGAAACGATTGTGGACTGAAAAATGAACAAAAAAGCTGAATGGGAAACACAATGGGAATCATTCTGGCTTGAATACATTGCAGGCGCGTTCCTGATAATCGCGTTCTACCTTTCAGCCCGCGGCGCATATGTCGGCACAACTTACGCTGTCGCTTTCCTTATCGGCGCAATTCTTGGCAAGTTCTGGTATGAAAGAATAAAGCGCCACAGAAACACACTATACATAACAGTCCTGACACTCGCGGTTATGCTTGGAATAATAGTGGGCAGTATTGGCGCAGACAGACGCGTGATAGTCATTCTTTACATAATCGGACTGCTCCTAAGCTACATCATCCACAAGGAAAAGTGGATTAGGTCTGCCTAGTCAGCTTCTGGATTGCCTCAAGGTTCTCAAGGCGTTTCTGCGCAGGAATCCCTGTCCTGAACATCTGCCAGAATATCTTTTGCAGCCACTCAATCCAATCATTGTCGTGAATCTCGTAGAAAATACATGTCTTTTTGCCGAGCTCGTCCTTGTGCACGTCCTCAGGGCGCTTGACTTCCTTAAGGCGCGCAATCCTGTTGTCAACTATGAAGCTCCTCAACGGCTGCATCACATGCCTTACCTCAATCATTTCCTTGCCCAGCTTTTCATTTATCGCGAGGATTTTCTTAAGGCTCTTTATCGCGGTGATGTCAATGCGCGCGACAAACTTTATCGGTATGTTCTGCCTTGCCAAATCCTCAAGCACGTCAATCAGCTTTTCGCCGTCCTGCACTACATTGACAAATGACAGGTTGCCTGAGAAAAACAGCACCTGCTTCTGCGCTGACTTCAGGTGCGAAACAATTTCGTGCTCAACATTCGCCTGCTCCTCGCCCTGCTCCTCAAGGAATGCGCACTTCTTCTTTGGGTCAACATACTGGTAAATCTCCAAAGGCGAGAAGTCATACTTTGTCCTGCCGTGCTCAATCATCGAGAATAATCTTTGCTGGAGGTCAGTGCTGTGGATGTTCTCTAAAGTCTGCCAGTAAACAACCTTTAGCGCACCCCTTGTTCCTTCGCGGAATGTCCTTGCCGCTATCGCCCCTGTGTCTTCCGCTATCTTTTCCACATACCTGTCAGCAGTGCGCCAGTTCTTATTGATTGCAAACGCGACTTCCTGTACTGTCCGCGGCTTTGTCTTTACGAAATCATTGATTTTCTTGATTGTCTTTGAATCCAGCATTAAAGCTCAACGAATATTCCCATTATATAAGAATTTCGGTGATGTACAACACTATGCCTATTTTTTTGTCAGTAATTATTAAGTAAAATACAACTCTTATTACCTATTATCAGAAAATAAGGAAAAACCCGAGGTGATTCGAATGGAAAAAACCCAACTTTATCTGAGGACGCCAAGCGGAGGATTCGCAGTCGATGTGCTCGCGGGCGCTGAGTTTGAAGAGGCAGTGCTCAGCCTGCTTGACAACTACGCAGACCGCATCCACGCGTCAGAGTTTTACTGAGGCGCGCAATGGACAAAGAAAACATTCGCTTCAAGGACTCTGTGCCCGAACTCTACCTTCTAGACATTATGAGGGAATTTAGGAGCTTCCAGCAGACAGGAAGATGGCATGTCCAGTGCGAACGCAATTCCAGTTATGTGCAGGGCCGTGAGGGAGAGGTGATATACCCCATTATGCTGTTGGATGGAACTGAGCTTGAATACCGGGGGATGGAAATCCTCAGGCAGGCATGGCCCTGCAAGCTCACTAGCCAGTTTCTGTTGAAAATTGTTATTCCAGAGGCGCGCCACGAGTGGGAGCACAACAAGCTGTGGTTTGGGCTGGAAGAATTCTGTTGTAAACATATTCATCTTTCTTCCGTTGAGAAACATGCAATAAACCCTTTTTATGCAACAATGATTGAAGGGGAAATTGTCTCAAACAATGAGCCTCGCCCAACATATACGCTTAGGGAAATTCTCTCAAACAATGCGCTTCGCCCGGAATACACTATCCCGATAAAAAGAGGTGGCTAAAATGGAAACCTTGAAAGAAATAATCAAAAAACATGCAGTGACTGAAACCCCTGATCCGAATACAGTTGCCCGCAACCTTGATTCCCTGCACCTGACCGCGCCGTACCAATGCGAAGTCGAACCATACAATGAGGTAATGGGCAGGCTTACAGGCAGATTTTTTCAGGATTTTTTCCGCTTTCATCTTTCAAAGAAATACCAGCCGATTTCAGATGAAATATTTTCCCTTGAGCGCGAAGTTCAGCTGACACAAGAAAAAATCGAAGTCGCCCACTATGTGCGGCATCATGAGATAAAACGGCTGGATGCTGCAATAATCCCGCTGTTTGCAGTAATAGATTATGGCAGCAAAGCCTGGTCTTATGAAGGAAAAGTTAAAGGGGAATTTGCTTCCGAAAGCGAAGAATTTGAGGCAAATTTCAAGGCGTCTGCGAGCGCGCCAATGCTCACAAACAAGGTCAAGGCAGAGGCTGCAAAGGCAATGGCATATGCATACGAAATGTGT
The DNA here is from genome assembly GCA_041489925.1 of Candidatus Nanoarchaeia archaeon. GTDB lineage: Archaea > Nanobdellota > Nanobdellia > Woesearchaeales > ARS49 > JAWAAW01. Next base: position 1,548 of record JBGPSD010000015.1, on the reverse strand, counting down.
GCAAAAACATTGCGCACACCTGATGCATTGCGCCACATTTGCTTTTACACAAAGAACAACGAGACTCCTGAACACAAAATCATTGAAATTGCAAACCCACACCTGAAGGTTTTGTGGAAGCCAAGCCTTGAAGCCCTTAAATTTGAGGTCAAGGTGCCAGAGCCGCCTGACAGGGACCCTGCATTGCTGCTTTGCTTTAACAACGCACATTACCTTGTGACAACCTGGGATATTCCTGGAGAAGAGCCATTCAGGCATTATCTTAAGGAATTCACAACAGGGACAATCAACAAGAAGATTCCTGCTTAAACCCACTGGACATTGTCAAATACCTCGCGCAAGGCTTTTAAAGTCAGGTGTCTGTGATTTTCCCATGCTCGCGCAGGGATTTACCCCGAGGCTGTATCAGGAAACCATTCTTTCAACAGCTGCGAGCAAAAACACCCTTGTTGTCCTGCCTACTGGAATGGGCAAGACAGCCATTGCTTTCATGCTTGCCTCGCAAAGGCTTCAGCATTTTCCTCTTTCAAAGATTCTTATCCTTGCTCCGACAAAACCATTGGCAGAACAGCATTTGCGGACTTTCAAGGAAAATATGCAGCTTCCAGAGGAAAACTTTGCTTTGTTCACAGGCGAAGTGCCGCCTGCAAAAAGGCAGGAAATGTGGCAAAAGGCAAAAATTGTTTTCTCAACACCCCAGGGATTGGAAAATGACATTATGTCTGACAAAATCTCTCTTGCAGATGTTTCTTTGCTTGTTTTTGACGAAGCCCACCGCGCAACAGGAGAATACAGCTACAATTTCATAGCAAAGCAGTACAATTCAAAGGCAAAATTCCCAAGAATTCTCGCTTTGACAGCATCTCCTGGCTCTGATGCTTTGAAAATTGAAGAGGTCTGCAAGAATTTGTTTATTGAAGGCGTTGAAATCCGCACTGACTCAGACCCAGATGTCAGACCTTACGTCCAGGAAACAGAAGTTCAGTGGATAAAAGTGCCATTGCCTCCTGAATTCCTTGATGTTAAAAAATTCCTTGATGCCTGCATAAAGAGCAAGCTTGCGTCATTAAGGGAGCTTGGATTCACAAAGCCAGTTGATTATTTCAGCAAAAGGGAAATGCTCCTGCTGCAGGGAGAACTGCACGCCAAGCTTGCTGCTGGCGAGCGCGACTTTGAGACAATGAGGGCGTTGTCTGTTGCAGCAGAGGCAATGAAAGTCCAGCACGCTTTGGAGCTTTTGGAAAGCCAGGGAAGCACTACCTTGTTCAAATATCTCGATAAAATTATGATGGAAGCTGAAACTTCAAAGGTCAAGGCAGTCAAAAACCTTGTAAAGGACATTAATTTCCGCTCTGCTTATGTTAAGGCGCAGAAATTAATCGAGCAGAAGATTGAGCACCCGAAATTAGCCATTGCCAGAAGCATTGTTTCAAGAGAAATCACAGAAAACAAGCACGCCAAGATTCTGCTTTTCACACAGTTCAGGGATTCTGCTGTCAAGATAAAAGAGGAAATTGAGAAAGCCAAGGGCGTTGTTGCTGGAATTTT
>JBGPSD010000014.1:0-22239 GCA_041489925.1 Candidatus Nanoarchaeia archaeon | reverse complement strand
GTTCCATTTCCAGTGTTTGAAACATTAATCCTGTAAGTCAAATTCGAACTTACATTTACAGGGTCAGTGTCATCAATCTTCACAACAATAAGAGTTGAAACATTGTAAACTGGCAGTTCCTCGTTCACACCGAACAGTCTTGGCTCTGTGCAGCTTTCCTGGTTTTGCAGGTCTTTTCCGCATTCAGAGTAAGTGTAATTGCCATAATCCAGAGTTGTTGTCGCGTTCTTGCTCTGATTGGCGTAGAAGTACCACTGTGTTGTGTTGTACTTGTTCAGATTGGAATCGAATGTCTTTTGGATTTCGTTTGATGTTAAGGTGGTGTTCCACATCCTGAATTCATCAAATGTTCCGTTGAGTGAGCCTGAGGATGCGCCTATTGCAACCATGTTCGGGTCTGTCAATAATGGTGCATGGCCTCCGACTGCCTCGCCTGATGTGCTTGTTTGCAGCATTCCGTCAAGGTAGATATCATATTTTGATGCCCCTGCGTTATAAACAAACAAGAATTTGTGCCAGGTTGTGGTTATGCTAAGATTTGCAACACAGGTCCTGAAATTGCTATCGTGCATTATTGTGATTACTTCATCAGCACAGGAGCCAGTTCCAATACCAAGTATTACGTAGAAGTAAACCCCTGACCCTCCTGCATTTAGCTGCAATGCCTGTTGCGTAGGTGATGTTTTATTTAAGATATCTGCCGGCTTGAACCAGAATCCAAAGCTGTAAATCGTGTTGCCCAGCTTAACAACTGAGATGTTCTCTGCGTATGTATCTATTCCATTCATGCTCAGCCCCATTCCATACCTTCCAGTTGTGTAATTCAGGCCGTTATACAATGTCAGGTTGTTTGAATTGGGGGAAACATCAACTGCCTTTGTTGCAGTGTCGCCAATCGCGCTTACATTGTCAAAGTTGTACATCGCAACAAGAGAGTCATTGTAAATCGAATAGTTCGTGTAGTTCCAGCTGTACTTGAAGTCCTTCAGTCCGCCGTTTGCAATGATGGACGAATTAATCACAACACTTCTGTTAGTTGTTTGGGTGTTGTTATCAGGTGTTGGGGAGATAAAGCTGACATTCAGGTATGGCTGGTTGAGCACTGTTGTATTCTCAGTATCAAATGCGCTGAGGAATGCTCCTGTTTCGTTGTTGTAGGTCGCGTTTGCAGTGTTGTTAATCACAGTTCCATTGCTCAGGTTGATAACGAATACTGTGATGTTGACCAGTATGCTTGTTCCGTTTGTGAAATTGCCAAGTATCCATGTGTTATTAGTGTCAGTAATGGGCGTTGGCTGTGATGCGAGGTAGATTACTTGCGATGGATAAGTGTCATTCACAGTAATATTGTACGAAGTTCCATTGCCAGTGGTTGTGACATTAATCACATAAGTTAAATTCGAACTTACATTCACCGGGTCAGGAGAATCTGTTTTGGCAACAGTCAAATTGCTGAAGTTGTACTGCACAGTTGGCGCAGGCTCCTCCTGTATGGTCACATTGTCGCCGCATACTGTTGCTCCATCAAGGCTTGCGTCGTTTGGAGTGGCGCAGGCGCTCCACACGTCGCCGACACTGGTTTCCTGCGGGACAATAGTATTAAGTGCCTTGCCCGCAAGCCCCTGCCTGTAATTCGCAGCTATCTGTTCTGCAGTCAGTGTCCTGTTGTAAACCCTTACTTCGTCCATACCTCCATAGTAGTACACCTCGCTGCCCCATAGTACGATATTCATTCCTAACCTGATCTGATTGTTGAATCTCTCAGTGTGGGTATTGCCGACAGTATTCAAAGTTCCGTTGACATAAATCTGCGTGTTGGTTCCATTGTAAGTCAGCGCGATATGAATCCATCCTGTGGTAGCTGAAGGGAGATTAGAAGCAGTTGCATAATTCCCGCCGTTCTGGTAATACCATAACTGGGCAAGGGCTCCCATATAATAAAGAGTTCCGTAATTATTCGCCTCGAACATGTTATTCCCTACGAGCACCTGCCAGTTGGTTGCACCACCAGGATTAAACCAGAATTCAAGGCTGTAATTCGTTCCTACATCCATTGAAGATGCGGAAGTTAGATAGTCATTTCCGTCATATGAATACGCCCCTCCCACCTTGCCTGCTGAAGTCCAAGTTGGTGTGTTGGGGCTGCCAGGGAGGGTTGCATTGAAAGCAAGTGTGCTGTATCCACTTATTGCTCCTGCTGTTGTGCTTTGGGTGTTTGTCTCAAACGGCCAGTAAACAGGGGCAATGCTCTTGTTGTTGAGCCTGAAGTCAGTGATGTTCTGCACAGCAAGCCCGCTCGGATCTATTGCGTTGATGACATACATTGTCACGTTCTGATTGGTGTCATTTGTCGCAGGATTGGTTGTGTTAACTATCACCTGCGCGATTGTCGGAGGCGATATCTGCGCTGTGGTGTTTTCTGTGTCGTATGCGCTTAGGAATGCTCCTGTTTCGTTGTTGTAGGTTGCGTTTGCCGTGTTGGTGATGACTGTTCCATGTGTTATGTTCTTTACGAACACTGTGATGTTGATTGTTATGTTTGTTCCTTGTACGAGGTCGCCGAGTATCCATGAGTTGTTTGTGCCTACTTCTGGTGTTGGCTGCGAAGTCAGATAGATGACCTGCGATGGATAAGTATCATTCACAGTCACATTGTATGCTGTTGTGTTTCCTGTGCTGCTGACATTAATTTGGTAAGTAAGATTACTACTAACATTCACAGGGTCAGGCAAGTCTGTCTTTGTTATTGAGATATTGCTGAAGTTGTACTGCACAGTTGGCGCAGGCTCCTCCTGTATTGTTACATTGTCGCCGCATACTGTTGCTCCATCAAGGCTTGCGTCGTTTGGAGTGGCGCAGGCGCTCCATACTTCGCCGACACTGGTTTCCTGCGGAACAATAGTATTAAGTGCCTTGCCTGTGAGCCCTTGCCTGTAATTCGCAGCTATTTGCTCTGCAGTCAGTGTCCTGTTGTAAACTCTGACTTCGTCAATAATTCCGCTGTAGTAAACGCTGCTGCCCCATCCGCCAAGCTCCATTCCGATTCCCACTGCATTGTTGAATGTTTCTGTGTGTGCCGCGCTTGTTCCCTCAAGGGTTCCATTGACATAAATCTTTGAGAGGCTTCCATTGTAAGTCAGGGCAACATGGTGCCACTTGCTTATCTGGAGTGATGTTGTTGATTTGGCATATGTTGACCCAAAGTCCCAGTAATACCATATCTGGCTCGTAGTAAAGAACATAACTCCGAAGTTAGTTGATTGTAAGAAGCTGTTTCCTACAAGCACCTGCCAGTTTGTTGACGAACTCGGATTGAACCAGAACTCAACAGTGTAATTTGTGCCGATGTTCATTGATGACGCAGAGGTAATCATGTTATTTATTCCGTTAAACGAGTAAGCGCCTCCAACTTTTCCTGAAGCTGTCCAGGTTGGCGAGTTTGCTCCAAGTGTTGCGTTAAAGCCGCTCAGGCTGTATCCTCTTATCGCTCCTGCTGCTGTGCTTTGGGTGTTTGTCTCAAACGGCCAGTAAGCCGGGGCAATGCTGCCATTATTCAGGCGCCAGTCAGTGATGTTCTGCACAGCAAGCCCGCTTGGGTCTGTTGAGTTGATAACATACATTGTCACATTCTGCCCTGTGCCATTTGTCAAGGGATTGGTTGTGTTAACTATCACCTGCGCGATAGTTGGAGGCGGCACCTGCACTGTTGTATTTTCTGTGTCGAAGAAGCTGAGCAGGTCGCCTGTTTCGTTCTGCATTGTGACGTTTGCCGTGTTATTGATTACTGCCCCATTGCTCAGGTTCATCACAAACACGGTGATGTTGACAAGTATGCTTGTTCCGTTTGTGAAGTTGCCAAGTATCCATGTGTTATTAGTGTCAGTAATGGGCGTTGGCTGTGATGTCAGGTAGATTACCTGTGCTGGATAAGTGTCATTCATAGTAATATTGTACGAAGTTCCATTGCCAGTTGTCGTGACATTAATCACATAAGTCAAATTGCTGCTCACATTCACAGGGTCTGGGCTGTCTGTCTTTGTTATTGAGATATTGCTGAGGTTGAAGACTGGAGGTTCCTGGTTTACGCCGAACAATCTTGGCTCTGTGCAGTTCTGCTGGCCTGCTGTGTCATTAGCGCAGGCAAAGTAAGTGTAATTGCCATAGTCCAGAGTTGTTGTTGAGTTCTTGCTCTGATTGGCGTAGAAGTACCACTGTGTTGTGTTGAACTTGTTCAGGTTGGAAATGTACTGCTCGTAGATTTCCTGCTGGGACAATGAAGTGTTCCAGATGCGTATTTCATCTATTGCACCCATCCATCTTCTATTTGTGGCATCATACGGGTCTGTTCCAATTGTTGTAATGCCGTCAAACTCCTCAATGGCATAAGTGCCGAAAGTTGTATTGGACGAGCCATTGACATAGATTGTAGCACTTGTTGGAGTAATAACCCATGCAACAAATGCCCAGGTATCAACAGGCATATACAAGTCGGTATCCCATCCTGCACCGTTCCAGTAAGGCGCTATCAGGTTGTTTGCTGAACGCACGACGATTCCTGCAACTGTGTTTCCTGCCCTGCAATAAATTGGTGCTGCGTAATCTGCCTGTGGGTGTCCTTTTACCCACATAGTAATCGTTACATTGTTTGAGTAAAGATTCAGCGCAGGAATATTCATGTAAATATTATTGGCTGTGTAATTATACGCTCCGCCATACTTTCCTTGTGAAATCCATATTGGGCACGTGCCAGAGCATGTTGCATTATTGCTGTACTTTGAAACATCAACTGCCTTGGTTGTACTGTCTCCAAGAGCGCTTACATTGTCAAAGTTGTACATCGCAACAAGCGAATCATTGTAAATCGAGTAGTTGGTGTAGTTCCAGCTGTACTGGAACGCGCTCAGGCCTCCTTCGCTGTTGACTGAAACATTGATTTGCACGCTCCTGTTTGTTGTCTGCGTGTTGTTCTGCGGAGTTGGCGCAGTGAAGTTGAGCTGTAGGGCATAATGCTGGGCAACTGGCGCAATCGTCACGTTGTTGCTGAACAGTGTAATTCCGTCAACAAATGCATTATTTGGAGTTACAGCAACACTCCAGTTGTCGCCCGTGTTTGTTTCCTGCGAGACAATTGTCATCAGGTGCATGCTTGCATTGCCATCAACATACAGCTGCCATACCTGCTGCGGGGAAAGCGAGCGGTTGAATATCATCACTTCATCAAGTGTGCCGTTGTATTGCTCTGCCAGTGTTTGTCTTGCACCTATCATCAATGGCAGAGTGTTTGCCGTAAGTGATGTATACGCTTCAGTTGTATCAGGAGCTACCCTGACGCCGTTATTATAGAACACGATATTTGTTTTATTAAGCACAAAAACATGGTGCTGCCAAACATTTGAATTGAATACATTTGAATAAATTGCATTGGCACCTCCGAGTGAGTCGACGTAAATCGTAATCTTGTTGTTATATGAACCCATCAAATAGCCGGTATGAGCAACAAAATCCATCTTATCCATTATTGTCTCATACTCTGCTATTTTTCCCGGATAAACCCAATAGCTGAAAGTCATTTCAGCGCCAGTACCATTACCATTCAGAGAAGGGCTGTTGCTTATGTTGATATCATCATTAATTCCGTCAAATACATATGCCCCGCCTGCCCGCCCTGATGAATTCCAGAGTGGGGCATTTGCCGCAATTCCGCTGCCAAGTGTTCCGTTGTTGCCATAAATGCTGTAATCCCTTACTGCGCCTGCTGCAGTGCTGTTTGTATTGGTCTCAAACGGCAGGTTAAGAACTGCGATGCTCACGCTGTTCCTGCGCCAGTCTGTGATGTTCTGCACATTGAATCCTGTCGGGTCGCTTGCGCCAATCGGGTAAGCAGTCAGGTTCTGGTTTGTGTCATTTGTAAGAACATTTGTGCTGTTAAGGTCAACCTTTTGCAGTGTTGGCTTTGGCACTTCAACTGTCGTATTCTCAGTGTCGTATGCGCTTAGGAATGCGCCTGTTTCGTTGTTGTATGTTGCATTGGCGGTGTTGTTAATCAAAGTTCCATTACTTATATTCATTACGAGCACTGTTATGTTGATTGTGATGTTTGTTCCCTGGGTGAGATCGCCGAGGTTCCAGCTGTTGTTTCCTGCTGTTGGTGTTGGCTGGGCTGTGAGGTAGATGACTTGCAATGGGTATGTTTCGTTGAGTGTTACATTGTATGCTGTTCCGTTGCCTGTTGATGAAATGTTAATTCTGTATGTGAGGTTGCTGCTTACATTTGTTGGGTCTGTGTCATCAATCTTGACAACAAGCAGGCTTGAGATGTTGAACAATGGCGGGTTTTCAACTGTTGTACTCTCCGTGTCGTATGCGCTTAGGAATGCCCCTGTTTCGTTGTTGTAGGTCGCGTTTGCTGTATTATTAATCAGGGTTCCGTTGCTGACATTCATCACGAATACTGTTACGTTGATTGTGATGTTTGCTCCTGCTAGTATTGTTGTGAAGTTCCAGCTGTTGTTTGTCCCTGCGACTGGTGTCGGCTGCGAAGTCAGATAGATTACTTGCGGCGGATATGTTTCATTGACACTGACATTGTAAGCAGTTCCATTGCCAGTGTTCGAGACATTAATCCGGTATGTCAGGTTTGAGCTTACGTTTACCGGATCTGTATCATCAATCTTCACAACAATAAGAGTTGAGACATTGTAAACCGGCAGCACTTCATTCACACCGAACAATCTTGTTTCTGTGCAGCTTTCCTGGCTTATTGTGTCTTTTGCGCATTCAGAATAAGTATAAGTCGCATAATCCAGAGTTGTTGTCGCGTTCTTGCTCTGATTGGCGTAGAAGCGCCATTCTGTAGTGTTAAACTTGTAAAGGTTAGAAATGTATTGTTCATAAACCTCTGCAGAAGACAATGTGGCATTCCATATTCTGACTTCATCCATAGTTCCATTGAATTGATATGTTGCCCCTGTGTCTCTCGCACCAAGATTCAAAGTCACAGAATTACGTATGGAATTACTAACAGTCTCATCTACCACAGTTAGAGTTTCACGTTTGCCATCAACATACAACGCAACTCCTGTTGATGAAGATGTTCCATTATACGCCGCCACAACATGGTGCCATTGGTTATCTACAATATCAGTACTTCCTCTTACTTGAAGGTAATCAGCTGAACCGCCCTGCAAATAGAAGTTCAAATTATTGTTTGAATCACTAATTAATATGTAATATCCCCCGTAGTTTCCTGAATTTTGTTGTTTTGCAACAATATAATGATACTTATTGTCATCAATAGACTTAATCCAAGCAGCCATTGAGAAGTTACCAGTCCTCTCGAAATCAAGAGAAGGACTGGAAGTAGTAGTAACATAATCTGTGCCATCAAAACTGCGCGCCCGACCATACCTTCCTGTTTCATTAATCGCGGGACAAGCAAGACTTGCAAGTGGACACGTGCCATTATTGCCATACCTGCTCACGTCAACTATTCTTGAGACGTTCTCACCGAGCGAAGTCAGGTTTTCAAAGCTCATCATGAACACTAAAGAATCATTGTAAATCGAATAGTTTGTGTAGTTCCAGCTGTACTTGAAGTCTTTTAATCCGCCATCTGCTGTTATTGATGAATTAATCACAACACTCCTGTTTGTTGATTGCGTGTTGTTCTCAGGCGTTGGTGAGACAAAGCTGACATTCAGGTATGGCTGGTTGAGCACGGTTGTGTTTTGCGTGCCAAAGAACCTGAGCAGGCCGCCTGTTTCGTTTTGCATTGTTACATTTGCAGTGTTGTTGATTACGGTTCCATTGCTCAGGTTGATAACGAATACTGTGATGTTGACCAGTATGCTTGTTCCGTTGGTGAAGTTGCCAAGTATCCATGTGTTATTAGTGCCAGTAAGCGGTGTTGGCTGTGATGTCAGGTAGATTACCTGTGCTGGGTAAGTGTCATTCACAGTAATATTCTGCGAAGTTCCATTGCCGGTTGTTGTGACATTAATCACATAAGTCAAGTTCGAGCTTACACTCACAGGGTCAGGCAAGTCTGTCTTGATTATGCTTATGTTGCTGAAGTTGGTTACTGGATAGCTGAGCACTGTTGTGTTTTCAGTGACATTCATCTCAACCCAGCCAGAAGTGCTGTTCTGGTAGCTGATATTCGCGGTGTTATTGATGAGCATCCCTGCGACAGCTGTGTTGATGATGAAGACAGTTATGTTCACCTTTACAGTCCCTGTGATGTTGCCAAGCACCCATGTGTTGTTTGTGTCTGCCTCAGGGGTTGGCTGGGAACTGATGTATATGACTTCAAGAGGGTATGTATCAGTAAGGCTTGTATTTGCAAGAGTGCCTGAAGTTGCTGTGACATTTATTGTGTAATTAAGATAGTCATTCCGGTATGCCGGGTCAATATTGTCGCGCTTTACAAGGCTGGCAACCGCATTCTGGGTTGATATTGAGGAATACGAAGTGAAGTGTGACACGTTGTAGACAAATGTGGAGCCGTCAAAGCTGAGGGTGTTGCAGTTGTCAGACGTGCAGGTAACATAGTTTCCATTGTCTGCGTAATCAGCTTTCGCGACAGGGTCTATTCCGGCAAGCCCATTCAGAGTGATGATTCCGCTTGTGTTAAAGAAGGGGAGACTGCTTGAGTTAAGGTATGTGCGGTTGTATGTGATGTTAAGGTCTTTCTTCTGGATTGTGGTGGTATTGAGCTGTATCCTTGGAATTATGTTAATGCTTCCGTTGGGCATTGCAAACGTGGTGTTGGAGAAGTTGTTCCGAGAGCTCGCATCAGATGAAATCCACAAAACAGGATTTGTCAGGATTGTATTGTTGAACAAAGAACCGGTTGCAGAAGCCAAGACAATAGCATAACTGTCAGTGCTTCCTGTTGCAGTTATGTTGTTGCTGTCAAACAGGTTGTTGCTGACTGTTGTGAGAAGATAAATCCCATAGTTTGTTGCTGAACCGCTTGTATACACCCTGTTGTTCTTGAATGTGTTATTAAGGACTGTGCTTGTTAAGTAAATTCCGTAGTTTAAGTTTGAACTGCCTGAAGTGGTTATTGTGTTGTTTTTTATTGTATTGCTGTAAACTGAGCCGGATGCGCCGGTAAAGTAAATGCCATAGTTGCTCTGGCTTCCATTGGTCGTGATTGTGTTGTTCTCGATTGTGTTGTTGTGCGAGGAAGTTATCACTGCGATTCCAATATTGGTATTGCCTGTGCATTTGGCGCAGCTTACGTTGTTATTTGCGATTGTGTTGTTTTGCGCATAATTATTCAGGTAAATGCCGTAGCCGTTTCCTGAGCCATTAAGCGAGATGTTGTTGTATCCCACGTTGTTTAGTGAGACATAATTTTGCAGGTATATTCCAAAGTTTGATGTTGTGCCGGGCCTTGCCGGCTTGATTATGTTGCCTGACACTGTGTTGTTGTAAACGTTTGTGAGCAGGTGAATTCCGTAGTTGTCAGTGCTTGAGCCATCAGGTGTGATTGTGTTGTTCGCGATTGTGTTATTGCTGGCAAATGTTTCAAGGCGGATTCCGTGGTTGTATTGTGTGCCGTTTGTCTGGATTGTGTTGTTTGCGATTGTATTGCCCTGCACAGAGGTGAAAAGGTATACTCCATAGTCGTTTGCACCAGTGCCTGCTGTCTTTATTATGTTGTTTGCGACAAGGTTCTTGTGGGCTGTGAGATATATGCAAACGCCATAGTTGTTTGTTGTGCCGTTTGAAAAGATAAAGTTGTTTGTGATGTTGTTCTGGCTGGAATTGTATGCCATTAAGACGCCATAGTTGCTTGCCGCGATGCCAAGGACTGTTATGTTGCTGTTGTTTACTATGTTATTGGAAGACCAGTATTCTATCAGGACTCCATAAGTTGCTCCAGTCAGGTTGTCTTCTGTTATGTTGCTGTTTGAGATTGTGTTTCCTGTGCTGTTGAAAAAGAGCCAGATTCCGTAAGCATTTGCAACCTTTGCGTAGCTTATTGTGCTGTTTGTGGTGTTGACAAGGCGGATTGTCTCAAAAGTGCGGTAATTGTTGAGCGTAACATTATTGCAGCTCATTATGTCAACCTGCGCCGCGTCAAGGCTGTCAACAACCTGGTTGTTCGGGCACGCAGGCGAGCTTCCTGCACCGCCATAGTAGTATATCGGGCTTCCATTGATTGTGTTTGTTGTGTCAATGCTGTGGGTCGTGTAGTATGCCGGCGACTGGTATCCTGCACTGCCTTCGATATACAATCCCTCTGAGCCAACCACTGTCACATTGTTTCCGTGCAGTGTTAATCCCTGTGAGCCTATGATGTCAATGCCAGTGCTGTCTGCGCCCGCGGTTGTGACATTGTTGTCAGCGATTGTGCCGCTGTCAGACAGGCTGAAGTAAATGCCCAGGTTGCTTGACCCGCCAATGGTTGTTATTGAGTTGTTAACAACCCGGTTAAATGGGGCAGTGGTTGAGGCAAGGAATCCGTGGTTTGAATAGGTGCCGTTCGTCCTTATAACATTTCCTTCAAATGTGTTGTTTGACGAGGTGAGTACGTAGATTCCAATGTTAGTGTCTGTGCTTCCTGTCGCATTGATGTAGTTGTTCTTAACAGTGTTGCTGTTTGAGTTGGTTATTATGTAGATTCCGTGGTTTAGCTGCGTGCCTTTTGTGCTGATTGAGTTGTTCTCAATTGTGTTGTTGTGCGAACTAGTTACAAGGTAGATTCCATAATTGTTGGCGCCTGTGGATTTGGTGCTTATGCTGTTGTTTGTGATTGTGCTGTTCTGGGCATAACTGTTCAGGTATATCCCGTGGCAGGTGTTTGCGCAGTTTGTGCTGATGTTGTTGTCAGCAATAAATGTTTTTGAAATGGAAGTAAACACATATATTCCGTAATCCTCAGTGTAGCTTGCTGTCTGCGGGGTCTTTATTGTGTTGCCAATAATGCTGATGTTGTTGGCGTAGCTCTCAATGCGTATTCCCTGCTGGTAGTTTCCTGTGCCGTCAGTGATTATTGTGTTGTTTGAAATCGTTGCATTCTGCGCGTAAGTAAAAGCATAAACTCCATAATTGCTTGTACTAGAGCCGTTGGTTGTTATTGAGTTGTTGTTTATGGTATTGCCTGATGAATTCAGGTACAAATAAACGCCATACTGGTTAATGCCTGTTCCGCGGGGCCTGATTATGTTGTTTGCGACAAGGTTTCCTGACGAAGCATAAACATATGCCCCGTAATTATTTGCTGCGCCATTTGTGACAATCACATTGCCTGTTATGTTATTGTAATTTGACCTCTCCTGCAAATACACTGCGTAATTGTTGTTTTGGCCGGTAGTGCTCATTGCGCTCAAGTTGCTGTTTGCTATTGTGTTGTTGCCTGCGCCATAAATCCACACTGCATAATTGCCAGCGAATGTTGTGTTGGAAGCATTCAGGTTGCTGTTGTTCACAAGATTTCCCGAGCTTCCAAAGAGTATCCTGATACCATACGTGCTTCTGAGTGCACTGACAGCATCAAGGGTGCTGTTGGAGTTGTTTACAAGAGTCACAGGCTCAAATGAATTATAGTTTTTGAGCGTGACATTATTGCATCCAATCATCACTATTTGAGACGCGCTTGGATTATCCAATACCTGGTCATTCGGGCACGCAGGAGAGCTTCCCTTTCCGCCGTAATAATAAATCGGAGTGCCGTTAATTGTGTTTGTCGCGGTTATTTCTTGGCTGACAAAATATTCAGGACTGAGGCCGTAAACAAACAAGCCGTCAGAGTTTCCGCTGACATTAACAGCATTTCCTGAAAGGTTGTTGTTCACTGACGACTCAATATACAGCGCAAAGCTGTCAGCGCCAGCAGTTGTGAAATTATTGTCAGCAATTGAGTTGTTGTCAGCAGCAGTGGTAATCAGGATGCCGTAATTGACTCTGGTGCCGTTTGTGACAACAGAGTTATTGAAGACCATATTGCTGGCAGCGCCTGTTGAAAGCCCTATTCCGTGGTTTTGCTCAGAAGTGCTTGACTTTGTGCTTATTGTGTTGCCGACAATGCGGTTGTTCCTGGCTCCAACAAGGTAAACTCCGAGATTTGTGGTACCACTGCCATTTGCCATAATCACGTTGTTTGTGATTGTGTTATTGTGTGAAGTTAAATCAAGGTAAATGCCGTGGTTTTGGTCAGTGCCATAAGTGCTTACCTTGTTGTTGTCAATGGTGTTGTTTACGCAGTTGGTTGTGAGGTATATGCCCCTGTTGATGCTGCTTGTCCCCCTTGCAAAAATAGTGTTGTTGGCAATTGTGCTGTTCTGGATATAGCTTGAAAGCAGGATTCCGTCATCATAGTTTGTGCCGTTTGTGATAATATTGTTGCCTGCAATGACTGCTCCTGAACCGCTTGTCCAGTGGTAAATTCCAACTGCATACTGATAACTGCCAGGCAGCACCCACGCGCTTATGTTGTTATTGAGTACGCTTGTGCCTCTTGCATTAGTGTAAATGTAAATACCGTAATTGTTTGCCCCACTACTTGCAGTGGCAGTTATCCTGTTGTTGCTTATTGTGTTATTGTCATTGTACTGGTACAAGTAAACACCATAGTTTGCGCCGGCAGTGGCATTGACATAGATTGTGTTGTTCTCAATCAGGTTCCTGTGGGCGTCAAGGTTCAGGTAAACTCCTGAATTTATGGTTGAAGTGCTGAACACGGTGATGTTGTTTTCAGCTATTGTATTTCCGCTTGCATTCTTGTAAAGCAGTATTGCGTGAGTGTTGCCTGAGCCGTTTGCAAAAAGGCGGTTATACATTATGTTGCTGTTTGTGGTGTTTGAGAGGTTTATTGCATAGCCATAGCTTCCTCCTGCGTTTGTGTCGCGGATAGTGCAGTTCTGGACAGTCAGACCAACCCTGTTTATTGCAGCAACACCGTACTGGCTGCTTCCACCTGTGGTTGAATAATTGATTGTGTATCCTGCGCAGTCAATCACGACATTGTCAGCGCCAACAGTGATGCAGGTTGTTGTTGAATTTATTGGGCCTGTGAGAGTGCATGTATTGCTAGGAGTCGCAGTGCAGGTTGTGCAGTCAGCGCAGGAAGTGCACGTTGCCTGGGTGTGATAGTCCTGTGTGCCGAACTCAAAGATTTCAGAAGTGGGTCCGACGTGCAATCTGAAATGCGGAACCTTTATGCCGTCAAGGGGCACAGTGAGGTTGATTTCCTGCATTGGCTCTGCATTTGACGAGGTCAGGTCATAAGTGACATTGCCCTCAACCCAGATAGGCTGTGTTATCGTGCCATTCTGGTAGAACCTGACAACAAAGTTGCCTCCTTCATTGCCGACAAACTTGAAGAATGTCCTGAATGAGGATTCCTCAGCAACTTTCTTGCCGACAACAGTGCCTGCCTCATTAAGCACAGGGGCATTCAGCGCAACAGAAGTGCCTTCAGGAGCTGCTGTCTCGTTCAGCTCTGGAGTCTGGTTGAGTTCTGGCGTCTCATTCAATTCAGGAGTTTCATTGAGCTCCACAGTCTCATTAAGCACAGGCGTCTCGTTCAGCTCAGGAGTTTCATTGAGCTTCACAGTCTCATTCGGAGCAGGTATTGGCTCCTGCCTTGCTGTTCCAGTTGCCACGACATCAATCTTGAGGCGCTTTGTCGTGACGCGCGCGTCATCTGATGCCATAATTGTGACAACGCGCTCGCCGACAAAGTCGTGTTCAGGGTCAATTGTCAGGATTGTGTCCTGCAAACTGATTGTCAAGTCCTCTGCCTGTGTCGCTATAAATGTAAGCGGCACTCCTTCAGGGTCTTCAAACAGCTTGTTCAGGTCAATGACAAGCCGTTTGTTCATCTCCACATCAAAGTGCGGGTTTTGGCCAATCCACTTTGGAGCCTGGTTTCCTGCAGATGACCCGCTCACTGCGAATCCGGTCACTGAAGGGCTTCCTGATGCGCCTGAAGAATAGGCGTCGCGGACGATAACCGCTCCGCCTATCAGGGCTGCGCACAGGAAGATTACAAACACCAGCTTTGCTTCAGCGCTCATGCTCATTTGAGAAGCACCTCGCGCTGCTGGTATTCGCATTTCCAGAACTTCAGGAAGCCGTCAACATCCTCGGCATTCTTGTTGGGGACAAGAAGAACTGCCCTGCCGAGCTGCTCAATATTGCACCGCTTCACGATTCCGGTCTTTCCGTCGCGCCCCTTCAGGGCATAATAGAAGCGCACCTTGTCCTTTTTCAGGAGGTGCTCTGTAGAGTAGGTAAAAATAACGCTGACTGTATAATTTTCATGGATTTTAGACTGCATTGCCCCTTTTTTCACTATATTATCCCCAACTGCTTAATGTTAGTCTATTTAACAAATAGGGTTTATAAGCTTTTCGCTGTTATTGGGGGCTACTAATCGAGGGGAAACCGCCACACCTGCCTGCAGCCGAGGCATGAATAAACCACCCTTCCTTTAGAAATACGGACTCTGACACTTTTCCCTGGAACCCATAGTGAATGGCACTTCCTGCAAAAGCGCCTCTTGAGGACAGACGGAAGGCTTACTCTGGAGCGAAGCATGAGCTTATGCGCCTGTCCAACGAGCATATTGGCTTTGGCTGCACTTTCAGGAAATGCGACTGCTGCTGCATCAAACAACTGCCGGATTTTCTGAAGGGCGCTCTCCTTTTCTTCTTTCTTCTGTATTGCCCCTTTTTTCACTCTACCACCCCAAAGCCATTCCTAATCCCAACCTATAAAAAGGTTTCGCTATTTCTCGTGCATATGCTCGGGTTTTTTAAGCGCCTTTTCGGCTATGGTGCCCAACCTGAAAAAGCACCAGAAACAGCAGTTGTAAAGCTCGCTGACCTTGAAAGCTGGCTTCTTTCTATTAGGGCGCCGATGAATGAGCAGATTAAAGCCAGGCTTTCTGCCTCGCGCGAGAGGATTTCCCAGATTTCAGCTTCAGCAAAGGAGAAAGTCAATGCCCTGCAGTCAGCACAGCTCATGAACCCGAACATTCCTGACAGGGCAAAGGACTTCATGACAGGAAACCGCGAGGAATACTCGCGCAGGGTGCTCAACTACCTTGACAGGCTTTCCCTGCCTGACAACACAGACCATCTTTCCTCGTTTTTTGACCAGCACGCTGATGACGCAAAGGAATTTACACAGGGCATACTGAGGCCTTTCCAGATTCTTCAGGAATTTTTCGCAAATGAAAGCAAGGAAATCACTTCAATGCTCGCGCAGATAGAGCAGCAAATCCTTGAACTGCAGGCAATGCACAAGCACACAAAGCCTGAAGCATACGCGCCGCTTCACACAGAGATAGAATCCCTTATCGCGCGCCAGACCCAGCTCAAGGGGCTAAAAAGCGAGCGCAGCGAGCTTGAAAAGCAGAAGCTCGAGGCTGAAAAGTCAATTGAAGCGCTTGGCTCAGAGGAGACAAGGCTGCTTAGCGAGCATGAAAGGCAGGTGCTTTTGAAAAAAGTAGGCGAAGCCCAGCAAAAAACAAAAGTTCACGAGCAGAAAATCCGCGATGTGTTCAATAACTTTGAGCCTGCGCTTAGGAAATTCCACCGCATGGCAACAAGGAATGTAAAGCTGATGGAGCATTATATCCGCGACCCGGTTGGCACGCTCATTGAAGACATGCACCTGGACATCATTGAGGCGATTGCAGACATCCAGCGCCTGATTGACTTTGACAGGATTCCGCTCGGCGACAAAAAAGAGTATGTTGTTGACGCGATGAACCTCCTCAACAAGCAGTACCTTGGCACCTGGCTGCGCGAATACGGCCAGCTCACAAAGGCAGAGAAAGACGCCCAGACCGCGGTTGACGAGTGCACTGCGTCAAAGACGCTTGTGAGAATCCAAAAGCTCCGCGATGACACAAAAAGAAACAAGCACGTAATAGAACTGCGCCTTTCAAACATCCAGAAAGACATTGCGAAGATAAACCTCGAATCAATGAAATCAAAACTCGAGGAAAACCTGAAGAATACGACAGGCAGGAACATAATCATACAATTACAATAACTTCAAATCAGGTGGCTCCGCCACAGAGACCAACCATAGTGATATTTCTTCCATGCAGCGCCAACTGCGGTTGGCTGGTCTGCAGTCGCTAAAGCTCCTGCAGGAATCGTTGTGTCTCTGGCGCTGTAAGTGTTGAGGAAGCAAAGCTTCTCAACATGCTCGGCAATCTGCGGATTGCCGACACGCCCGTATTAGAAGTCAGTTATTAACGCAGTCACTTTCTAAACCATCTCTTGGCATTTTCCCGCAATGCCGCAACACCTGGCAGTGTCTTGCCTTCCAAAAACTCCAGCGAAGCACCGCCTCCTGTTGAGACGTGCGAGAATTTCTTTGCTAATCCAAGCTTCTGAACAGCTGCAACACTATCGCCACCACCCACTATTGTCGTCGCTTTCAGTTTTGCCATCACTTTCGCAATCGAATCAGTCCCTCTGGCGAACTTTGCAATCTCAAACATTCCCATTGGACCATTCCACACAACCGTCTTTGCCTTTTTCAGCTCTGACTCAAACAATTTTATCGTCTTGGGTCCAATGTCCAAGCCAATCATTGCCTTTGGAATCGCATCACAGGAAACAACCTTTGATTTTGCCTTTGCATCAGCCCTGTCAGCAACAACAACATCAACAGGCAAAACAATTTTCTTGCCATATTTTTTGAGCAGCTGCCTTGCCACACTGACCTTGTCTTGCTCAAGCTTGCTTTGCCCGACGCCTTTGCCCTGGGCTTTAAGGAAAGTGAACATCATTGCTCCGCCAATCAAAATCTTGTCTGCTTTCTTGGCGAGATTCTCAATCACTCCAATCTTGTCGCTCACTTTTGCCCCGCCAAGAACAACCACAAATGGCTTTTTCGGAGACAAAGCTTTCGAAAGCATTGTGATTTCCTTCTGAAGCAAAAATCCTGCAGAGCTTAGAAGATACTTTGGCACTCCCACAATGCTTGCGTGCGCCCTGTGAGAGCTTCCGAACGCGTCATTGACATAAAAGTCAGCGATTTCAGCAAGAGCGCGGGCAAAAGAATCATCATTTGCCTCTTCTTCGTCATGGAAGCGCACATTTTCAAGCACAACAACATCGCCGTCATGCATCTCATTAAGCGCGTCATCAACCTCTGAGCCAACACAGTCATCAAGCTTTATCACATGAGACTTCAAAAGCTTTCCAAGCCGCTCAGCAACAGGGTCCATTCGCAAAGAATCATCAACGCCTTTTGGCCTTCCAAGGTGGGAGAGCAAAATAACAATTGCTTTCTTCTTCAAAAGATACTGGATTGTTGGCAAAGACTCCCTAATTCGCGTGTCATCAGAAACCTTGCCGTCTTTCAGAGGAACATTAAGGTCAGCCCTGACAAGAACTTTCTTTCCAGCACGGACAGGAAGCGCTTTTAGTGAAGCAATTGCCATGTTAAACCGCGAGACTTAAGGGTATTTAAGTTTTGTGAAGATTAATAAGTATCAGCCAAGCAATCCGCCCGATGGAAACAGGGTATGAGCTGATTGAAAAGGGCTATATTCCGTTTGACAAGTCCTGGATGATACGAATAGGGGTTCTTGACCTGCTTAATGGCTATGAAAACATGATTAATTTGCTCAGCAATCAGAAGGAGCTTGGTGAAGACCTTCAAGCCCTGCTCCGCTCATCAATCGCTTGGAAAGAGAACAAGCCAATTGATGTTGGAGAATCAGCAACTCTTTACAGGTGCCTCAGGTATGCATCTTGGAAGCGCGGTGAAGACCGGGAATTCATAAAGCAAGGCACCCTGCTGAAACGCGAGACATGCGACAATCCTGATATTATCAACTGGTCGCTTGAAAAGCTTCTCACGCTTGATGGAGGAACAACGCAATGGGTGACTGCCGCACGCCTTTGTGGCAGACAGTATGAACCGTTGGATATAGGCCGTATCGGGTTTGATCGTGTAAAATTAGATTTGACTGAATCCGCAATTTGGGAATGGGAGCACAAGCGCGAAGACAAAATGTGCTGGGATATACGTTATGACATTACACTGCGGATGCAAGTGGAAAACTATCTCGATATGCTCACAGGAATTCATGATGCTTTTACAGAGTTTATTCCGCAACAGGCAGAGGACTACTGCTTTGCGCGCGCGTTCGGCTACATGTCCCCAGAAGAAGGGGCAAAGCGATGGCCCCAGCTCAGGAATCACGAAAGCGACCGCATAAATGCAATGGAGGCGGCGCTGATTGCTGCGAGGAACAGGGAAACAATCGTGTCAGACGACCACCGCGTTGTGCAGGCAATGGCAATGTGGGGCAAGGTCAACCATGTTGAAGTCAAGTTCAGCAACAAAGAATGTGTCAGGAAGAGCTGGCCCCAGTTCTGGAAATTCCTTTACGAGACATCTACAGAAGCTTAAGAATGTCAATCATCCTGTTTGAATAGCCCCATTCGTTGTCATACCAGCCGGTTACGCTGACAAAGTTTCCGCCAATAACCTCTGTGCACAATGAGTCAAATACGCACGAGTGCGGGTTTTTGATTATGTCGTGGCTGACAATCGGCTCGTCAGTGTATTCCAAAATCCCTTTCAAATGATACTTGCTCACTTCGCTGAAAAGCCAGTTTACCTTCTTGGTGTCAGTGGGCTTCCTTATCTCTGCTGTGAAAGTTGCCAATGAGCCGCACGGCACTGGCGCCCTGACTGCCATTCCGTCAATCTTTCCTTTCAGCTCAGGAATAACCACGCCCACAGCTTTCGCAGCGCCTGTTGTTGTTGGAATCAAACTGATTGCAGCAGCGCGAGCCCTTCTTAAGTCATTGTGCGGCGAGTCAACAATCTTCTGGTCATTGGTGTAAGCGTGGACAGTGAGCATATAGCCCCTTTCAACACCGAAATTGTCATTCAAAACCTTGACAATCGGAGCCAAACAATTGGTAGTGCACGATGCGTTTGAGATTATGTTGTGCTTTTTCTTGTCATACAGGTGCTCGTTGACGCCCTTGACAATCACTATGTCTGCGTCTTTTGCAAAAGCTGAAATCAAAACTTTCTTTGCTCCTGCCTTGATGTGCTGCATTGCGCTCTCGCGGTCTGTGAACATTCCTGTGCTTTCAACAACCACGTCGACCTTGAGCTTTTTCCACGGCAAATCCTTGATGTCATGCTCTGAGAAAACGTGAATCTCTTTTCCGTTAATCACAATGCTGTGCTCCTTTGCCTCAACCTTGCCAGGGAACACACCATAGACAGAGTCATACTTGAAAAGGTGGGCAAGAGTCTTTGTGTCAGTCAGGTCGTGAATCGCAACCCACTCAATCTTCGGGTCATCAAGCCCTGCCTGCAAAACCTGCCTTCCAATGCGTCCGAATCCGTTAATCGCTACTCGGATGGTCATACCTCTTTCCCAGAAGCACACTATAATAATACTTTATTACTACTGGAGAATGCTATCAGTCGTAAATGTTCTTCCTGTGCCCAACTTCAACAACAAGAATCAGGAGCTGGTCGTGGACTATCCTTGCAATAACCCTGTAGTCGCCCATGCGAAGCTTGTAATGCGCCCTGCCCGCAAGCCGCTCGAAAAAATGCGCAGGATTCTCCGCCGCGGCATCCAGCCGTTTTGCGATTGCGCGCTGGACAAGAATGGGCAGCTTCTCAAAATCCTTTAATGCAGGCTCTGCCCAGGAAATACTGAATCTCATTCAAGCCCCAGCCTTCGCTTGACCTCCTCGTGCGGTATTATCCTGCCTGCCTTTATTGCCTTCTCTGATTCAAGGATTTTTCTTTCCGTTGCCTCGTTCAGCTCCTCAAAGTCCTCAAGAATGCGGTCAAGAAGCTCATTGTAAGTCTCGCGCGGATAAAGCTTCATCTTGTCAAGGTGCTTCTTCACCTGCTCTGAAACCTGGATAGTGGTCGCCATAGACCGCTATAGCGCGCTGTAAGTATATAAAACTTTCCGCTTTTTCAGTGCCTGTGGTGCTTCCAGAGAATAAGTATGATGCCGAAAGGAATCAGGGTGAACATCGCGATTGAAAGAACCATGCTGAAGATGTCTGTCCTTGTCGGGTTTGTTGTATAAACCACTGTCGCAAACATTATTACAAACAGCGCCACAATAAGCGTGTATGTTGTGAGCAGTCTGTGGATTGTTTTCATGGCCGTGTTATTTTAGCGACAAAAAAACCCTCTGTGTCATTATCCTGAGGCCAGATACGCAGGCAGTCTTTAACTTCTTTTCTATAAGTTTTTCCTTCAAACTCTGTGATTGCAGGCGACCTTTTGAGGTTCAGCTCAATCGGCATCATTTTTGCATCAGTATTGCCAAGCAGATAACTGACAACAGCCTCGTCTTCCTCAGGCTCTGTTGAACAGGTTGAGTAAACAAGCGTCCCTCCCTTTGCGAGCATTCCATACGCCGCGATAATCAGCTTTCTCTGCGTCGCCGCTATGCGCTTTATCATTTCAGGATTCCACATAAGGATTGTCTTTATGCTCTTGCGTATTGTCCCTGTGCCAGAGCACGGAGCGTCAACAAGTATTTTGTCAAACTCCATATCCTTCATCTGCTCGCCTTTCATCTGCGTTGTTATCACGTTCAGGGCTCCGCACCTCTGCATGTTTATTCCGAGAGCAGCAAGCCTCATTCCGGCGACATCATTTGCGATAAGTATGCCTTCATTTTTCATCATCTGTGAAATCTGCGATGACTTTGAGCCTGGCGCAGCTGCAATATCCAGAACCCGGTCTCCTGGCTGCGGGTCCAAAACCATCGGAGGAATCATTGACGCAGCCTCCTGCACGTAATAATATCCAAGGCAGTGCTCCACTGTGTTGCCCACATCCAAACGGCCGTGCTTGTGCTCAATGTAAAACCCTTCCTTGCACCAGGGGATTGGCTCAAAATTCCAGTTCTCTGACAGCCGCGAAATAACCTCATTCACAGGCCTTTTCAAAGTGTTGACCCTGATGCTCTTGCGGAGAAAACTAAGGGTGTATTTCTTGTACGTTTCCCAGTCTGTAAGCTTTGAATACCTCTCTACAAATTTCTCCTTGAATTCAGGATAGCTTGGAATCGGCTTAAGCTCAAACATATCCTTCAGAGAAATCCTGCTCTTTAAAAGCGTTTGGAGTCAGACAGAACTTCGCCTGCTGAATCAGTCAGGAACTTCAGCGCGTCATTCGCGCCCATCCTTGCGAATTCGCCAAGCTTTGAAGCGCCGTATTTTTTGAAAAGCATGTAGCCCAAAGGTTCTGCCAGATTAACTGCCTGAAACGCATTGAACAGCTTCTGGTCAGGCCTTAACAATTCAGGATGCAGGGCAGTGTCAATGAAACGGTTGAGCATGACGTCAGTGTTGTGCGTCCGCAGAGAATAATGCATGGCAGAGCACCTTGCGGCGTGATAAGCGTTTCCAGCGTACTTGCTTGTGGTGTTCTGCACAAGCGCAAGAATCGAGTCATCTTTTACCTGGTCATTGTTGCACTTGGTGTAATAATAATGCCCTGCCATCTCGCCAGCATAGTTAATTATTGCACAATTCTCATTCGGGCCCTTGTAATCCGCAATAGCCGGGTCTGGGCTGAGAAATTCCTCAAGCGCGACAGGTTCAGACCCGAAATGCGGGGCCAGAAACCTGACAGCGTCATCAAGCTTCACACTCACGTCCATAAACTAAAGATGTTAGTGCCCAATATAAAGCTTCACACAGAAAGCAGGAGCCTGATAAAGTCAAAGAACAGGTTGTGGAACTGGGCGCACTTGCCGTCGCACTGGACTATTTCCTGCCACTTGTTCCTTATTGTCCTCAAATCAAGGTCATCAACCTGCTGGTTTGCGTCTGAGACTGCCTTTGAGAAGTCAAGGATTTTCTCAGAATTGCCCCAATACCTGTTTGAAGTTACCGCATTCACTATTATTTCAGCGTGAGGAACTTCCTTTGGCTTCTCAACAGCGACCATAAGCAGGAAGTCAAAGTAATCATCCTGGTTGCACGAATTCGCGGCGATGCACGCAGAAAGCGAAGCCCACTGCGCAGATATTCCTGCGCTCTTGACCAGCGTGATTTGCCTGTCCATTTCGGTGATAAGCTCTGCCTTGCCAACAGTGTCATTTGTGGTTCGCAAGGTCATCGCATCTATCATTAGCTGCGAGGGAGAAGGCTTTTCCTTCATTATCTGGTAGACTCCATAAACAAGCGCAATCAAGAACACTATGGCTATCATCCAGGTGAGCACGCGCTTCCAGTTCGCCATGCC
>JBGPSD010000013.1:0-24131 GCA_041489925.1 Candidatus Nanoarchaeia archaeon | reverse complement strand
GGGGCGGAAAGGGTGTTATTGCTGCAGAAACAAAGGAAGAAGACTTTGTCGAAGACTTGTTCATTGCAAACACGCACGATTCACTCTTATTGTTTACGAACCTTGGCAAAGTGCACTGGCTCAAGGTCTACCAGATTCCAGAAGCAGGAAGATATGCAAAAGGAACAGCGATTGTCAATTTGTTAGAGCTTGCGCAGGGTGAAAAAGTCGCAACAAGCATTCCAGTTAAGGAATTCAAGGAAGACCAGTATTTGTTCCTTGTCACAAAGCAGGGAACAGTCAAGAAAACACCGCTTTCAGAGTTCTCAAACCCGCGCAAAGGCGGAATTATTGCAGTAACACTCACAGAAGGCGACGAGCTTATGGCTGTTGACCTGACGGACTCAAAGCAGGACATTATTATCGCGACAAATGACGGAAACGCAATAAGGTTCAATGAAAGCGACGTCCGACCGATGGGCAGGACGGCGCAGGGAGTCATTGGAATCAGGTTGAGGGAGAAAGACGAAGTCATCGGAGCTGTTTTGGCGCAGAAAGACAAGACACTTTTGACTGTGACAGAGCTCGGTTATGGAAAGAGAAGCGCATTTGAGGAATACAGCACGATACGCCGCGGCGGTGTCGGAGTCATAAATATCAAAGTCACTGACAAAAACGGCAAGGCAGTCGCGATAAAGACAGTAAAAGATGACGACCAATTGCTCCTGATAACACAAAGCGGAATCGCAATACGCGTTCCTGCAAACCAGATTTCTGTGATAGGAAGGAATACGCAAGGAGTCAGGATAATCAAGCTCGACGAAGGGGACAAGGTCACGAGCGTTGCTGTCGTTCAGGAAAAAGAAAACGGCAATGGCGTTGCACCACAATGAAGGCTTTAGCAATAACATTTCCAGGGCTTACTGACGTTTGTTCTGCAGAAATAAAAGAACTGATTGGCTCTTCTGGCAAAGAAACAGCAGAAGGGGTTGTTTTCGAGGGAGAACTTAAAGATATTTTCTCTGTCTGCTACCGCGCACAAAGCGTAAACAGGGTTGTTCTTTTGGTTAGCGAAGGAAAAATAACCGAGCTTTCCATTCCACCGGAGTATTTGAAGGGCACAATTTCAATCTCAGGCAAAACAACAACAAAGGCAAATGCGCTCGCAGAGAATATCAAGGCAAACAAAGTGTACAAGAACGCAGATGTTCCTTTCTATCTGCACTTTGAAGACGAATATTACTGGCTCGGAATTGACCTGACTGATGACATTTCAAAGCGCGATTACAGAATTTTTGTCGGCTCTGAAACCCTGAAAGGCGGAACTGCTTTTGCAGTGATGAAATTATCTGGCTTTGATTTCAAGAAAAAACTGATTGACCCAAACTGCCGGGCAGGAAGCATTGCGGTTGAGGCAGCGTTTTATGCACTGAAATTCCCTGTCAGGCATTATTTCAAAGACAAAATGCCCTTTACAAAGGTCTTCAAGGAGTTTGATTTTGAGGAGTTTTACAAATCGCAGGACAAAAGCATCAAGGAAAGCATTCCCGGCTCAATAATCGCGCTTTCTGAGCTGTTTCCGTCAGTGCAGGCAACGCGAAAGAACGCAAAAATCGCAGGCATTGTGAAAGCAATTGACTTTTCAAGGACTTCTGTTGACTGGCTTGACTTCAAATTTGAGAAAAATTCCATTGACTGCATTGCGACGCAGCCAATTGAGATGACAAAAAACTTCCCGCCTGCAAAATTCAAAAAACTGGCAGAGCTTTTCTTTGAAAGGGCAAAGGTGATTTTGAAGAAAGACGGCAAAATAGGGTTGGTGTTACGTCAGGGCGCAGAGGAATACAAGCAAGCTGCAAAAGGATTTACTGTCGAACACGAAAGGGCAATTATGCAGGGCAAGGAAGAATGGAAGATTGTGGTGCTGACGCAATAAGCCGTGAGTAGCGCCTTACTTTTTCTCGCAAAGAATTGTAGTCAAGCAGCAAATGTTTTGCCACCTTTTTGTCAGAAGGCATTGGCCCGCGCTCCCAAACATCATACCTCAGCTTTTGAATGTCAAATAAAAGAATTTGAATACGAGTTGTGTACATCGAAACAAGCTTTTTGTATGCTTCCTGCGGGTTCATACGCGTATTTTCTTGTTTGCAGAATATAAAGCTTGGTATGTCCTCGTAAATGCGCGATAGGTTTATAAACCCCTGTGTCACTACTATGTTTGGGTTGGGACTGACTTTGGCTGACGGTGCCGTATCTGCGGCGCTGAGGAAAGTCTCCCCACCGCTTATGGGCTTTTGCGAGTCCATATGCAAAGTGCCACTCGCGCTAAGCGAGATCCAGCAATGGATGGCAAACCGCACAGAAACGAGACCGCCCACGAGGAGGATGATGGCTGCAAAATGCGCAAGCGTTTTGCAAGCCCCGCCAATCGCAATTGGCGATGGCTGAGAAGTCCCTGGCGACAGGGATGAGATAACCGCCTGACGTTCTCTTGGGAATGGATGAAACGGCGAGGAACTGGCTGGTGCAAGCGGGATTTTCCCGTGCTCAGTAGAATGCCAAACCGCCTGTCCTTCAGGGTTCAATGCCCTGAGTCCTGCTAATATCAGGAAATGGAGGCGGACAAAAGGGAGCTTATGCGGACCCAACCCACTTTTATTTCATGAGGTGCTTAAATGGCTGACAAGGACAGAGTGTCAATGCCTGCATCAACTGCAGGGCTGACGCGATATTTCGACGATTACAAAAGCAAGATAGAGATAAAGCCGGCATACATTCTAGTCATCGCTGTCGCAGTGATGCTGGTAATTGTTCTGTTAAACGCGTACGGAAACGCGCTGCTTGGTTTGTGACATGTTCCCAGGAATGAATCCCAAAGACCTTGCAAAGGCGATGAAGCGCCTCGGCATCCAGCAGGAGGAGCTGGAAGCCCACGAGGTAATAATCAAGCTTGCTGACAAGGATTTGGTTTTCAGCGACCCAGCCGTCACAAAAGTGAACGCGATGGGCCAGTTATCATTTCAAATCACAGGCGAACCTGAAGAGCGATTGAGGGAGCCCGTAATAAGTGAGGAAGACGTAAAAACCGTGATGGAACAGGCAAAAGTCGATCGTGAGACAGCGCTTGAAGCGATTAAGGCGCATAAGGGAGACCTTGCCGAGACCATACTGGAATTAACCAAGGCATGACATCAACGTATGAGGCACTTGATCGTGCCAGGCAGGAATTGAAAAGGGCAGACCATCTTATCTACGTCAGTCTGAAATACACACGCACTGTTGACGTTCTCAAGAGCATAATTGAAAGATTGATTGCAACAGTTGAGGCAGGAATTGACGCGCTTCTATACTTTGCAAAGAAGGAAAACAAGCTTCCGGCGGTGCCCACCTTGCCCCGTCTCAAGGTGGAGTCGCTCAAAAAAGCTTATCCTGACGACCACCACCTCAAGCAATACCTTAACTTTTATCTCCTTCTCCGCAAACTTGACAAGGCAAATTTTGAACGCGCGCAGGAGTATAGGCGGCACGTCACGATGAAAGCAGCCTTGGATGAGAACCACGTCGAGATAACAATTGACATTATCAGCGATTATTTCCACAAGACAAAGGAGTTTTTGGCGATAATAGAGCAGATTATTGAAAAAGTGGAGTAGAAATGCACGAGGATATCACAGCCAACCTTGCAAGCAAGGGCTGGAACAGGGCAGAGGTAAAAAGGGCGGCAGACATAATTGCGCACGCTGAGTCTGAAAAGAGCACCTCAATGCGGTTCCTTGAGCAGATGGCTTTCTGGATTGCGCTCTTTGTCGCAATTCTCGGCAACTTCATAATAAGCGTGGTGATGGTGCCATTCCTGCTTTTACTGCAGGGATGGGGGCTTTACTTCACTATCTTTGTCATCGGAGTAACTTTCGGGATTTTGTTCAATGTGATTATACACTACATAGAAGACCTTAAGGAAGGGCAGCACATTATCGCAGGAGCATTCATTCCTGCACTGGCTTTGATTAACATTTACCTTATCGCTCACTTTTCAAATGATTTGGAAATACTTCTTAATCTTCCAACACCGCCGCACAGCCCGATAGCGATAAGCACGATGTATGTGTTTGCGTTTGTCTTGCCTTATTTTATCAAGCACATGCAGCACATCAGGGAGAAACGGCTGTAAGCGAGATTCTTAGGATAGTTTTTTAAAGACTGCAAATGCAAATTCTATTAGTTATGGCGGCCTTAGTATAGTGGTAGTACGGGGGACTGTGGCTCCCCAGACCCGGGTTCGATTCCCGGAGGTCGCCTTCTGGCTCAGAGAGCATTCTATGCGGGCTCTGACCATGCGCAAATGAAAGTCTCAACCCACACAATCCTGGCTGTAATCGCGTACTTCATCATACAGCCGTTTATCGGAACGCAGGCTGCACTTATTTTCGCGCTTTCTTCAGTCTTCATTGACATTGACCATTGGTTTTGGGCTATTCACAAGGCAAAAAAGTGGTGGCTGCATGAAGCATATTTTTGGAATCTTAAGGACATTAAGCGAATGAGTGCATACGAAGCCAGTGGCCGGAAAGTAAAGCCAGTCCTGCATGTCTTTCACACAATAGAATTCATGGTTCTAATCATTGCAGCGAGCTTGTTCCTGCCTGTGCTTTGGCCTGTCTTCTGGGGCATTGTATTTCATAACTGCTGTGATATGCTCCGAATGCTCATTAAGAAAATACACAAGAGAAGAAGATGGTCCTTGTTCCAGAGGAATTCGTAATTCCCGCAAGCTTTATAAAGAGACTGCGTTCTTTTCGAGATATTAGCCCGAGTCCGGACATGATTGTTTGGGCGACGGAGGGTTAAGCCAGTAATTTCTGGTTTAATTCTGTCGGGAATAATAACTCAAAATGGCAGAACCACAAGCACCGCAAACCGGAAAGCCGGCAGCACCTGCAGCACCTGTAGCGCCTGCAGCGCCAAAGCAGCCTGAATTGAAGTACCTGGTTCGCATCGTGAACACAGACCTTGACGGAAAGAAAAGCATAGCATTCACCTTGAGCAAAGTCAAGGGAGTCGGAATCCCATTCGCATTCGCAGCCTGCAGAATCGCAAAGGTTGACGTCTCCAAAAAGGCAGGAGCGCTTTCTGACGCAGAACTCAAGAAAATCGAGGAAGTAATCAGGGACCCAATCAAGGCAGGAATGCCTGCGTGGATGGTCAACAGGCGCTATGATTATGAAACAGGGCAGAACAAGCACCTGCTCTCAGGGGATTTGCAGTTCACGATTGATAATGACATCAAGATGATGAAGAAGATGAAGTGCTACAAGGGAGTGCGCCACATCCTCGGACAGCCGGTCAGGGGACAGCGCACAAGGAGCAACTTCAGAAGGAACAAGGGCAAGGTTATGGGAGTCAGGCGCTCGTCAGGAGCAAAGTCAGCGTCAGGCGGAACCACATAAAGGTGTAAACCAATGGGCGATCCAAGAAAAATCAAGAGCAAGTACAGCAGGCCAGGACACCCCTGGCAAAAGGAAAGAATCGAGGAGGAACACCTCGTCATTAGAGAGTACGGGCTCAAGAACAAGACAGAAATTTACAGGGCACGCTCAACACTCAAGACATTCTCAGACCTTGCAAAGAAGCTCATCGCTGCAAGAGGAACACAGGCAGACAAGGAAAGGCAGCAGCTGCTTTCACGCCTTGCACGCCTCGGGCTTATCAAGCAGGGAGCAGAGCTTGATGCGATTCTCGGATTGCAGCTCAAGAACCTTCTCGAGCGAAGATTGCAGACAATGGTCTTCCGAAAGGGGCTTGCAAGAAGCATGACCCAGGCAAGGCAGTTCATAGTCCACGAGCACATAATGGCTGGAAACCGCTCGGTCTCATCGCCGGGCTATCACGTTCCTGTCAGCGAGGAGGGACGCGTAGCATTTGTCCCGACCTCAACCCTTGGAAACACAGCGCACCCGGAGCGCGCGCTGCCTCCGAAGAAGATTGAGGCTCCAAGGCCGCAGCGCGATGACCGCAGGGGACCAAGAAGGGGACCGCCGCGCATACAGCAACGCAGACGCGAGGTTCGCAAATGAGCCTGCCGCCAATACGCTGGGGAGTCGCGCACATTTTCTCAAGCTACAACGACACAATCATACACATCACTGACATCTCAGGCACTGAAACACTTGCAGTTGCGTCAGGCGGAATGATGGTCAAGAGCGACCGAATGGAAAGCTCGCCAACAGCCGCGATGATGGCAGCCAAAAGGGCAGCTGAGATGGCAAGGGACAAGGGAATCGGCGGTCTGCACGTCAAGGTCAGGGCGCCTGGCGGGCACAACGGACCCCACAACCCAGGCCCAGGAGCACAGGCAGCTATCCGCGCGCTCAGCAGGATGGGGATTCGCATCGGATTGATCGAGGATGTAACCCCAATGCCGCACGGCGGTTGCAGGAAAAAAGGCGGTAAGCGAGGGAGGAGAGTATGAACATCGAATTCCTGAATGAGGACAAGGCAACAGGGCGTGTCACTTTCCTGCTTAAGGGTGCGACGCCTGCATTTGCAAACGTGATGAGGCGCGTGATGATAGAAAGCGTGCCCACAATGGCAATTGACACTGTTGAGTTCAAGGAAAACGGCTCAATCCTGTACGACGAGATAATTGCGCACAGACTTGGAATGATTCCGATAAAGACTGATTTGAAAAGCTACACGCTTCCTTCGCAATGCAAGTGCAAGGGCGAGGGATGCGCAAGGTGCACTTTGAAAATGACACTCAAGGCAAAGGGCCCGTGTGTTGTTTACGCTTCAGACATCAAGAGCAAGGACCCGAAAGTCAAGCCGGCGTTCGGCGACATGCCAATCGTGAAGCTGCTCAAGGGCCAGGAGCTCGAAATCGAGGCGACTGCAACGCTCGGACAGGGCAAGCAGCACGTCAAGTGGAGCCCTGGGCTTGCGTGGTATGTTTACGAGCCGATAATCACAGTCAACAATGACAGCCCGAAGTTTGCGGAGTGCAAGTCAAAGCTTCCCCCGCAGATATTCGACAAGAACGGGAAGATAGACAAGAAGCTCATAACAGGCAACAACATTGTTGATGCCTGCGACGGCATCTGCCCTGAGGTTGTGAAGATTGAATACAACCCTGAAAACTTCCTGTTCAGCATAGAGCCCTGGGGACAGCTATCGCCCAAGGAAATAGCAACAGCTGCTGCTGAAATACTCCTCGAATCATTGAATGAATTCGATGAGAAGCTCGGTAAATAAGCCCGAGCGGTTATCCACTCCATTTGGCGGGGTGGCAGAGCCTGGTCAAATGCGCTAGCTTGAGGGGCTAGTCCCTTAGTGGGTGCGAGGGTTCAAATCCCTTCCCCGCCATCACAGTCAACATTGGCAGGAAGTGCGGCTGAAAGCCGTACCCTTTCGGTCGAGCCTTTTGAAAAGGCTCGCGGGGGATCCCTTCCCCTGCATTGATAGTCAACAAGTGAGTCAAAATGAAAGTAACCGGACCAACAAACGAGCACATGCGCGCGCTGATTATGGAATTGCGCAAAGAAGGAAGTAATCAGAAGGCTGGAATCTGGTCAAGGATAGCAGAAGACCTTGCATTGCCGACCCGAAAGAGAAGGGTTGTCAACCTTTCAAGGCTGAACAGGCACACAAAGGCAAACGAGACTGTTGTTGTTCCAGGCAAGGTGCTTGGCTCGGGAATGCTCGAGCACAGCATTGTCATCGCTGCTTATTCGTTCTCAAACGGGGCGAAAGAGCGCATAGAGCAGGCAAAAGGAAAATGCCTCTCAATACCAGAGCTTGTGAAGCAGAATCCGAAAGGAAAGGATGTCAGAATCATAGGTTGAACAAAATGGCAGAACTTAACATTGACGCAACAAACCTGATTGTCGGAAGAATGGGAAGCCACGTGGCCAAGCAGTCATTGCTCGGGCACAGTGTTAACATATTCAACTGCGAAAAGGCAATAATGACAGGCGGAAAGGTATTCAATGTGGAGCAGTACAGGTACCTGATAAAGGAAACCGGACAACCGCAGAAGGGGCCATTCCTTTCAAGGCAGCCAGACAGGTTTGTCCGCAGGCAGATACGCGGAATGCTGCCGCACAAGAAGCCGCGCGGAGCAGCCGCGTGGAAGAGGATAATGTGCTATGTCGGAGTGCCTGAAGAGTTCAAGAGCAAGAAACTGCAGACTCTTGACTGGGCAGACAGCAAGCACAGAAGGACAATGAAGCTTGTCACAATCGGAGAAATCTGCAAATCACTCGGAGGAAAGTTCCAATGAAAGCAATTCACGTTTCAGGAACGCGCAAGAGCGCAGTCGCCCGTGCAACTTTGGTGCCGGGAGCAGGTATTGTGCGCGTTAATTCACGATTGCTTGACGCTTACGAGCCATTCATGTCAAGGCTCAAGATTCAGGAGCCATTGATTATCGCAGGAGACAGGGCAAAGGGAGTCAACATCAGCGTTTCTGTCCAGGGCGGCGGAGTCAGCAGCCAGGCAGAGGCAGTCAGGCTGGTTGTTGCCAGGGCTCTTGCACAGTACGACCAGACCCTGCAGAAGGCATTCCTTGACTACGACAGGATATTGCTCGTTGCAGATGTTCGCAGGAAGGAAACACACAAGCCAAACTGCCACGGAAAGGCAAGGGCAATGAGGCAGAAGTCATACCGTTAAACCGAGGTGCAAAATGATAATCCCAATACGATGCTGGAGCTGCGGAAAACCAATCGCGCACTTGTGGGAAAAGTACAAGGAACGCACTGAGAAAGGCGAAAACAAGAAAGCAGTCCTTGACGACCTCGGCGTTGACCGCTACTGCTGCAGGGCAATGTTCCTCGGTCACGTTGACCTGATAGACACAGCAGGACAATTCAAGAAGAGCTGATTTTTCTTTTTATGCCTATCTTCATTATTGAGCATATGGAGCCAAAGGTGTGGAAGTGGTGCCTTCTAGAGTATTCGCACATGTCTTCTGTTGTTGGCAAAGAGAGTTTATGGTTTACAAATGTCAAGTCAGGCGCTGAAAAACTGAAGAAATTAGGCAAGGTGTTTTCTGAGAGCGTAACTACCATGAAGCTTGGTTCGCCTGTAATTCTTGACGCAGACGCAGGAAAAACACTGCACCCTGAAGACGCAAAGCAGTTTACGCACATTATTTTCGGCGGGATTTTAGGCGATTATCCGCCGCGAGGAAGGACTCAGGATATTATTGTGAAGATGCAGGGAGTGCCTACAAGAAACATGGGAAAAGAGCAGATGAGCACAGATACAGCGGTGCTTGTCGCCCACACAATACTCAATGGAAAGCATTTGGAAGACATCAAATTCACGCACCACGTTGATATTGACATCAAAAAAGGGGAAAGCATCACTCTGCCTTATAAG
Organism: Candidatus Nanoarchaeia archaeon; assembly: GCA_041489925.1. Classification (GTDB taxonomy): domain Archaea; phylum Nanobdellota; class Nanobdellia; order Woesearchaeales; family ARS49; genus JAWAAW01. The sequence continues at coordinate 14,774 of JBGPSD010000013.1, read as the reverse complement.
TATGTGATTAGAGATGGCAAGCCTGTTCTTGCTCCAGGGCTTGTTGAGATGCTGCGTCGCCAGAAAGGTTTTTAAACGACTTGCTTCCAGTTCTTGACTATGGACCAGCGCGCTATTGTTCCAAAATGGCAGGCAAAATGGGCAGAGAAAGGAATATTCAAGTCCAAAGACAAATCAAAGAAGCCAAAGTTCTACAATTTGGAAATGTTCCCTTATCCTTCTGCTTATGGATTGCACGCGGGGCATATGCGCAATTATTCAATCGGAGACACAATCGCGCGCTACAAGAGGATGAACGGCTTTAATGTGCTTTATCCAATGGGCTTGGATGCATTTGGGCTTCCTGCTGAGAACGCTGCAATAAAGAATAAAATCCACCCAAAAGAATACACGGAGAAAGCAATTGCCTCTTTGACAGGAAGCATGAAGAGGCTCGGTTTTAGCTATGACTGGGACAGGCTGGTTGTGACCTGCTATCCTGAATATTACAAATGGAACCAGTATTTCTTTTTGAAATTCCTTGAAAAAGGGCTTGCTTACCGCAAGCACGCGCCGATTAGCTGGTGCCCGTCATGCGGAACAGTCCTTGCGAATGAGGAGGTTGTTGATGGAAAGTGCTGGAGATGCGAAAGCGAGGTTGAAGTCAAGGATTTGGAGCAGTGGTTCTTCAAGATAACACAATACGCAGACGAGCTTTTGAAAGACGTTGATGGCTTGAACTGGCCTGAAAGAATCAAGGCAATGCAGAAAAACTGGATAGGAAGAAGCGAAGGAACACTCATTAACTTCCAGATAAAGGATTCTGAAATGAAACTGCCTGTGTTTACAACCAGGCCTGATACTTTATTCGGATTGACATTTGTAGTTATTGCTCCAGAGCATCCGATAGTGCACGAATTAACCCACGGAACAAAATATGAGGAGGAAGTAAAGAAGTTCGCGAACAAGGTAGTGATGGAAGAGAAGTTTTCCCGTGCTGCTGAGGATAAAGAGAAAGAAGGAATGTTCATAGGAAGATATGTTGTGCATCCGTTCACAGGCAAGGATGTGCCTATTTACATCGCTAACTTTGTCCTGCTTGACTATGGCACAGGCGCAGTTATGGCAGTGCCTGCTCATGACACGCGCGACTTTGCATTTGCCAAGAAATACAACATCCCGATAATTCCAGTCATAAAGCCAAAAGACAAAGAGCCAGAACTGCCGTATGTTGATGAAGGCGTGCTGTTTAATTCAGGAGAGTTCAGCGGATTGCCGTCTCAGCAAGCAATTCACGAGATATCTGTCGCGCTTGAAAAGAAAAAAGCAGGAGGACCAACAGTCAATTACAAGCTGCGCGACTGGCTTGTTTCAAGGCAGCGCTACTGGGGGACTCCAATTCCAATCATTTATTGTCCGCAGTGCGGTGCAGTTCCTGTTCCGGAAAAGGATTTGCCTGTCAAACTGCCTGAAAATGTTAAGTTCACAGGCCAGGGAAACCCTCTTGCCAACACTCCGAGCTTTGTCAATGTGAAATGCCCTAAGTGCAAGGCTCCTGCAAAGCGGGAAACAGACACAATGGCCACTTTCGTTGACAGTTCTTGGTATTATTTGCGATATTGCTCAAACAAAGAGAAAAAACAGGCATTCAAGCCGGAAAAAGTTGCATACTGGATGCCTGTTGACCAGTATATTGGCGGTGCAGAGCACGCAGTAATGCACCTGCTTTATGCACGATTCTTCACAAAAGTCCTGCGCGACTTGGGAATGCTCAAGTTCGGAGAGCCATTCAAGGCATTGTTCAACCAGGGAATGGTGCTCAAGGACGGCGTGAAAATGAGCAAGAGCGCAGGCAACATTGTCTCGCAGGAAGAAATTGAGCAAAAATACGGCATTGACACTGCAAGACTGTTCTTGCTCTTTGTCGCTTCGCCTGGCAAGGACATAGAATGGAGCGAAGAAGGAGTGCAGGGAAGCTTCAGGTTTATCCAAAGGCTTGAAGCTCTGTACAAGAAAGAGAAATCTGCAAAGGCTGATAAAGCCGCAGACAGCAAAATCCACAGCACACTCAAGGCAGTAACAGAATATATGTCAACATTTGAGCTGAACAAGGCAATAATCGCAATAATGGACTGTGTTGAATTCCTTGAGAAAAAGCAGGCTCTGCATCCAAAGTCGCTTGAAATATTGACTCTTATGCTTGCGCCGTTTGTGCCACACATTGCAGAGGAATTGTGGGAAATGCTCGGCAAAAAGCCATTTGCCTGCACTCAGAAATGGCCAAAAGTTGATGCAAAGAAGATAGATTTGGAGCTGGAATACCAGCAGCAGCTCTACCAGAAATTAGTTGCAGACATAAATGATGTTTTGAAGCTCACAAAGATACTGAAGCCAATGGCAGTCAAGATGTTTATCGCCGACCAATGGAAGAACGACTTTTACAAGGAAGTCAAATCACAGTTTGAAAAGACAAAGAATGTCGGCGAAATAATCAAGAGCTTAATGGGCGGTCCGCTGAGAAAGCACGGCGATGTCATCAGCAGGATGGTTCCAAAGCTCGCGCAGGAGCCAGGAAGAATTCCAGAGCACATACTCGGGCAGAAGAAAGAACTGGCAGCTTTCCTTGAAATGAAAGAGCAATTGGCAAAGGAATTCAGCTGCTCTGTTGAAGTTGTAAAAGAGCAGGACTCACAGGAGCAAAAGGCAAAGAACGCATTGCCAGGAAAACCCGCCATAGTAATTGTTTAATTCTCAGGGACTTTGCTTGCAGTTATTTCATTTATTCCTTGTATGTACTTTTTTGCGTGTTTCCAGAGAGGGTTAACAAATGACAGCCACAATTTTCGATAATCTTTGTGTATGGCCAAGTAATCAATGACGTGCTCTGGGACAACTATTAGGGATTGGGGGTCACAGTATCCTGTCTTATGTCCTCCGCCAAAGAAAGGCTCTAAGGGCGTAAAGCAAAGCGACGGCAGATCATTGACACTCTGCACCCTTGCCTTTGCAAATAAATGGACTTTCTCAACAAGTTCAACAAGTTTCTTGTCGGAAAAAAGTTTCTGGTCGGAAAAAGCCGGTGAAAAGACATATACTATGCTTCCTGCTCCTCTTGATTCGAAGTATTCACGCCACTTTCCTGTTATTAAAGGAATAACTGGCTTGTTCGGATCCAAATCATACGGATGATATGTTTTTTCAACCTCGTTAAGAATATGTTTTGCTTTCAGGATTGCCTTTTTTATGCGTTTATTTTTTGGTGCCTGCTCAAAATATGCCAGTATTAAGTAATCAATTTCACCTTCCAATGTTGATTCTATGCCTTGAACGTTCTGCCTGCCAAGCTGCGGCAATTGTGCAAGCGACAACGTATGGAAGGTAAATTCATGGCCAGGGGCATCACGACGAAAACTAGGACTATCCTCCTGATACGTTGTTAGCTTTTCCAATTCGTAGATTACTTTCCCAAGGTCTCCAAATCTCTGTTTTTTTGTCATAGCAAAGTAGACACTCCAGCCCTATAAAAAAGTTTGTTGTCCAAAAAAGAACGAAACATTTAATAACTCCTAAAACCCAGTCTTACGCAATGAACAAAGAAGTTTTAGTCAACGCAGGGCTCACCCATCGCGAGGCTGAAGCATACCTTGCCCTATTGAACATACAGGAGGCAAAGGTTTCAGAGATAGCCGAAATGACCAGGGAAAACAGGACTCATGTCTATGACACATTGAACAAGCTGTTGGCAAAAGGGCTTGTTGCATACGTGGTTAAGGGAGGCAAAAAATTCTTCAGACCTGCACCGCCTGAAAAGATAATAGAATATCTGAAAGAGAAAGCCCAACTCGTTGAGAATTGCCTTCCGGAGCTTCGAGCGCTCTACAAGCCAAGGGTAAAAATGCCCATTGTGGAGGTCTTTGAAGGAGCAGAAGGAATCAAAACCGTCCTAAGAGACGTACTTAGGGAAAACAAAGAGTGGCACTGTCTGGGTTCAACAGGCAAATCTCCGGAAATTCTCCCATTTTTCTTGGAACAATTCCATCGGCAGCGCATGAAGCAACGATTGCCATTGCGGGTGATTTACAATGACGACCAATTAGGAAGAGAAAGGGCAAAAGAAGTCACGAAACAAAAATATACGCGAGTAAAAATCCTCCAAAAGACAAGCCCAACCACTACCTATGTTTATGGGGAGAAAGTCGTTATCATTATTTGGGAAAAAGAAAAGCTTGTCGCGATTATGATCAAGGACAAAGATGCAGCGGATTCATATCGAAGCTATTTTGAATTGATGTGGCAGGCAGCAAAACACTTGTGATTGTCTGATTATGCCTCTTTCTTGTAGACTGTTACAAAGTCTTTTGACCAGGATTGATTTGGATACTGGAAGCTGTCTTGCTTTGAAGAGTAGTTGTTGTTTCGTAGCAGCTGGACGATCTGAGACAGGGTATCATTCGCAGACTTTAAGTGCTGGGGGCTTTTGAAATAGCAAACCTCAAGCGCGCAGAAAGCAGGGACAAAAACACTTGTTGCATCACCGCTGATTCTGTACCTTTCAGAGCCGTTTTTGTATGTGTGGCCTGCGCGGCAGACAATGACTTCCATCATTGGCAGCTTTATTTCAGTTGTGTGGCGGATGATGCGCGACTCATCTGCAAGGTTTTCAGCGCCCTGATTAGTAAGAAGCTCTACAAGGCTTAGCACAAACGCCTTTGCTGCAGGAGTAATAATCATACTGAACAAAACCAGCTGGCTCAATAAAAAGCTTCGTGAAATGTCGGAAAACGCGAAGTTTTCCGAGACTTGAGAATCTTGGATTCTCAAGTTCATCGACAATCCGAGATTGTCGAGACATGCTCAAGAACCGTCGCGGTTCTTGACAGAAAAGCGGGCTGCATTTTATTCAACGAGAAGGACGCGGAGGCCGTCGACGTTCTTGAAGTCCTTATCACGCGCGAGCAACGGCAGGTTGTGCGTGATACACGTGGCCGCGATAAAAGTATCCAGCTTGCCAATAGGCTTCCCTTTCCTCGCGAGCGCTTGCTCAACAGCAACACTTTTGCGCGCAACTTCAACATCAAACGGAAGCACGTGCACCGCATTCAGGAATTCATCAAACTGCCTGGCTTCCTGCCCGCGGGCGCCAAGCATGATTTCATGAACGCTTATTGCGCTGATGCCCACTGCCTCATTCGCAATGTTTTCCTTGATCCGCTCGCCTTCCTTGCGCCCCTGGAGCAAGGAAATGACAGCTGAAGAATCCAGCACAATCATGCGCGCCTCCCAAAAAACCTCTTCTGGCGCTCTGCAAATTCCTTATCAATCAGTGCGCGGCGCTCACTAATGCGCTGCCTGATCTCCTTCACAACTTCGGGCTTGTCTTTCCAGATGCCAAAAAATTTAGCAACAGCGCCCACTTTTTCTTTTGACAACCTCAGGATGACATCGCTGAAGCTTTCATCTCCATATTTCATTGCCTTCAGCGCATCATACGCGTCTTCTGTAATGGTCAGGGACTTGATAGCCATAGGTACACTTAAGGGTACACTTATATTTAAAGATTGCGGCATCATTTACGTTTGCATCATCCGCGGTATAAATACCCTGCGCGAGGTTGTCCAGTGGCTTTTTTTAGTAATTTTTATCGTCGGAGAAAATCCGAAAACTTTTCGGATGTCCAGTGGGAAAAAGCGGGCGGACACGCAGACCGGTGGAGCCAGAAAAGAATAGCCGGTTTGACCTTATGCCATCCTCAATTCCGCACCCCCGCAAGCATTCACTCTTACAGTTATGGCTGCTCGGTTCCCCGTCTGACCAGATTCCTACAAGAGCAACCCTGCAGGACAGAATGTCAACGTCCGGCACAAGACCGATTACTCTCAACTGGGTCGCTCGGACTGCTTCTCCCCACCATGAAGCCGATTTGCGGTAACAGGAGACGGCTAACCTCCCGGAAGAGCCCGCCCACTAATCACCATTGAGATAATGTTTTTAAATCTAATGGTTAATGGGTCCATAATGGCAACTCCCTTGCATGTGGCTGACCGGGCTTTGGCAGAAACAAGCAAGGCAACCCATCTGCTTTCATTCCTTAATCCGACAAACCTGCAGGACGAGGCAAGGGAATTTTTCTCAAGCAGGAATTACGAGCCAAAGTTCACATACGGGGATTTCACAAGGGCAGACGCACTCAGGACAAGGCTTGAGGCGATTAACATTGCTGAAAAGACCCCTCTTGGCCAGCTGTTCAGGGATGTGAAGGAAAGGCTGCTATTGTCAGTGAAAGTTCTGGGAAAAATCGGCAAAGCGGATTTCACAGACATACAGCTTTATGGCACTCCATCAAGGGAATTGGTGCACAAGGCGTATGCAATACTTGAGAAGACGTCAAGGGAGCCTGTTCCGACAAAGCCTTACGCTGCAACATACATGAAAGCAGAGATTGAAAAGGCATTATTGCAGCACGGATTCACAGGATGGAAGATAAATATCAAGCACGCTGTCGCAAGAGTCGCTGTGAGCCCGAGCAAAAGAAGTATCACAATAACTGACACTGCAAAATTCTCATCAAACGGAGTTAAATGCATGCTCGCGCACGAAATCGGAGTGCATGTTTTAAGGGCAATGAACGGCTACAGGCAGTATTACGAGCTTTTTGGCACAAACGCAATACCTGGTTACCTGCAGACAGAAGAGGGATTGGCTGCTTTGCATGAAAAAAAGGCAGGGTGCCTGACAAACAACCGACTGCGAAGGTTTGCAGGACGCGTTATTGCTGTTTCAATGGCTTTGAAAGGCAGCTTCAGGGATGTTTTCAATGAATTATCAAAGTTTTTTCCTCCAAAAGAGGCGTTTGCTATGACTGTACGCGTCAAGAGAGGGCTGAAAGACACTTCTGCAGCAGGCGGATTTATCAAAGATCATGTTTACCTTGAAGGAAAGCTCGCGCTTGAGGACTTTATTTATCGCGGCGGTAACATAACACCGCTTTACGCAGGAAAAATCGGGCTGGAACAGATAGGAATGGTTGAGGAAGGCATACTTTTGCCTCCTGCTTACCTGCCGAAATTCTGAAATGCTTCTGCAGTCTCGAAATCTTTATTAAAACAGTGAATGATTGATGTGTCATGCCTTCACGGCTAGTGTTCTTGGGGACTGCGGGGAATCTTGGCGTAGTCAGCAAGCAGTCAAGAAGCTCAGGCGGATTTATCGTGCAGGTAGGAGAGCTTCAGCTCCACATTGACCCAGGACCAGGAGCCTTGACAAACGCAGCGCTTTGCGGAATTAATGTGCGCGGCCACTCTGCAATCCTGGTCTCACACGCGCACCTGAACCACTGCAATGACCTTAATGCCCTGATTCACGCGATGACATTGAACGGCCTTGACAGCCACGGAGTCCTTATTGCGCCAGAGAGCGTCATACAAGGCACAGAGCACATCAAGCCAGTGTTGCACACGCACTTTGCCAACCACGTGGAAAAAATCATTGTCGCACAGCCAAACAAGAAGATAGCAATGGAAAATATTGAAGTGCACCCCATCGTGGCAAAGCACTCTGACCTCCACTCGCTCGGATTTAAGATTTTCACACCTGACTTTGTCCTGGCTTACAGCGGAGACACATCATACAGCCCCGAGGTAGCAGAGCAGTATGAAGGCGCTGACATACTCGTGCTTAACTGCCAGCACCCAGGAAAAAGCAAGGAACCAGGGCTTTGCTCAGCAGACGTTGTGAAAATCCTCAAAAAGACAAATCCCAAGCTGTGCATTTTAACCCATTTCTCGCAGAAAATGCTTGACGCAAAGCCAATGTACGAAACAAGGGACATAAAACTGCAGTCAGGGGTGCAGGTAATATCAGCAGAGGACGGAATGATTGTTGACCCTATCTCTTACTCAGCAGAACTAAGGCAGAAAACCCTGAACCTTTTCAAAACAGGAAAAGAAGACCGTACCCAATAAGGCACCCTGCAGTAAGGAAAGGCATTGCAGGATAAAACCTCTTTCTCTGGCCGTAATAAAGCAATGCGAACAGTGCCAGAGACGCACCAAGCGCAACAACTGCAGATGAGCGCAAGCCAGATGTTTTCATGACAACGCCGGCAAAGATAAGCGGGAAGCCGATGTCTCCGCCGCCGAGTATTGCAGTCCTTATCAGCCCTGGCTTTTTTGGCGCCTTGAAGATTATTTTCTTCGGGGCATACGGCAGCAGCAACCCTGCGAAAATCCCGCTCTTTGCCTGGAACTGCGCCATGTTTGCCATGTGCTTTGACTTCCAGACAGCATACATGTCATAAACAGAGATGAGCAAAAGCAGGACAATGGCCGCAATGGGCGTGAGCAGGGGAACAAAGATGACCGCAAGCCCGCCGTAAATGAAAAGCTCTGTGAAATTGTGCACGAGAATGCCAGGCCTGAAAATTTTCCAGGTGCCGAGAATCAGTGCGAGCAAAAGCGCATAACCGCTCTTCATGAAAGCAGCGAATGCAATGTGCAAACAGAGCACAACCGCAAGCCAGAACCACAGCTTCCAAAGCATCACTTTCTGCCACCTGATAATAAGCAGGATAAGGACAGTGCCGATAATCAAGGCAACTGAAATGTAAATCACAGAGATTAAAGGCGGAGCTTCAGGGCGCTCCATTCCGATTCCGCCCACAGCAGGCAGAGCCTTCCAGGCAACCTTGCCTGTCTCAGCTGTCTTCTGGACATCAATGTAATTGCTGATAATCAACAGCCCGATAATTTGTGCGAGCAGGAAAAGCCCGACAAGCAGGATAGTGATTGTCCAGTTGTGTTTCATTGTCCTTTGTTGCAACGAAAGCGTATATAAACCCTGCGTTTGACGTCAAATTCCCGCATTTTGCTATCCCTGAGAATTGAGCTTATTTGTTAAATAGGTTAACATGTTATAGAATGGTCTCCTTTGTTAAATAGGTTAACACAGGCACTTCTGGGAAGATTTTTATACCCTAATAGTCCCCTTGCCGAGCATGGCGCTGATAATTGACCCATGGGGCGCAGAGCTCCACGCGGACTATGAAAAGCTGATAAAGCAGTTCGGGCTTGAGGTATTTGACCCCTCATTGTTCCCTGAGCCGAACAGGCTGATGCGCAGGAATGTAGTTTTCGCTGCAAGGGACCAGAAGGTGATTTCAGACTGCATAAAGAAAAAAAAGCCGTATTATGCACTTACTGGAATCATGCCAACCGCTGAAAAGATTCACTTTGGCAACAAGATGGTTGTCGAGCAAATGCAGTATTTTCAGGAGCATGGCGCAAAGACATATGTCCTTGTCGCAGACCTTGAGGCGTCCACAACCCGCGGCGTATCTCTTGAAATAGCAAGGCAGCGCGCTTTGGATTTCCACATTCCGGCATACATCGCGCTCGGGCTTGACCCAAAAAAGACAAATTTCTACTTCCAGAGCGAGAACAAGGATGTTATCCACCTTGCGTATGAGGTTGCAAAGCACATCACACTCAATGAATTCAAGGCGGTTTATGGCAGCGCTGACCCAAGCAGGATAATGGGCGCGGTAACCCAGGTCGGGGACATACTTTTCCCACAACTTGAGGAGTCAATGCCTGGCGTAATTCCTGTTGGAATTGACCAGGACCCGCACATAAGGCTGACAAGGGATGTTGTTGCGAGGACAAAGAGCGTGCACAACTTTTTCCCGCCTGCGGGAATCTACCACAAGTTCATGCCTTCGCTTGACGGAGACATTAAAATGAGCAAGAGCAAGCCCGGCGGCAACCTCGAACTGCCTGAAGACATCAAGGAGGCGTGCAGGAAAATCCAAAAGGCAGTTACTGGTGGAAGGAAGACAGCAGAAGAGCAGAGAAGGCTTGGCGCAGAGGTTGAGAAAGACATGGTCTTTGAGCTTTTGAAGATGCACTTGATAGAAAACGACAACAAGCTTGACATGATTTACCAGCAATACAAGAAAGGGGAGATGCTTTCAGGCGAGCTTAAGAAAATAGCTTGTGAGAGAATGACTGCGTTCATGGAAGATTTCATGAAAAAGCTTGAGAAAGCCCGCGCGCAGGTTCACAGCATCAATTTCATGAAGTTCAATTAGTGCAGAAACATTTATATAGCAAGATAATCACGGGGGAACGCATGGCAAAAGGGAGTGGCCACAAGCATGGCAATGTGAGAAGGGATGTTATTGGAGACCCATCAGGCTCGAAGAGATGGACTCCGCTCACAACAGGCTTTATGGTCACAAGCATAATTGGATTTTTCGTGTCACTGCTTTACGTGGCAACGAAATTCTCCCTGAAAATAGGGGTTGCATTTGCTGTCGTGTTTTTGTGCATGTTTTTCGCTTCAGTAATTTCAATGGGCCGCGCGTCGCCTGACGCGCAGCTTGCTGTTAAACCAGTCAAATAACAAAATTGTGGGGGATTGAAATGAAATATACTGCGATAATCGCGGCATTTTTGGTATTAATGCTAATTTCGTGTGCGCCTGCACAGCCTGCGGCACCAGCTGCACCTGCAGCGCCGGCAGCTCCTGCTGCACAGCCTGCGGCACCAGCTGCACAGCCAGCAGCACAGCCTGCGGCGCCAGTTGCGCCAGGACCGACACCTGTCGAGGTGAAGCCTGTTCCTGCAGTGTCAAAGCAAATGCAGGCACTTTTGAGCAAGGCAGACCAGAAGCTGAAGAGCTACGCATACCTTGAGCTCATAATTCCAGTCAAGCAGCAGCCTGACACGTATTACGTCAAGGGCAACAAGGTCAAGATAAAGCTCTACGAGTATGACCCGTACATTATTGACACTTACTTTGACACGGTATATCTTGACACGGCCACAAAGAGCATTGTTGGAAGGTGCGAGAGCAACAAGCGCTGCGTCTGGCCACAGGGCGACAACAGGAAGAAGGAGTGGACAAACCTGAACTTTGACCAGTACAGGTCAAAGACGCCTTACGAATGGGTCAAGTCAGTGCCTGCAACTGCGACAATAATCGGGCCAGAGGTGCACGACCAGCGCTCAACCACAAAGATAGAGTATGAGGAGGGCGGAAAGCTCATCCAGATGTGGATTGACGACACCTACGGCGTACCGAACGCAGTAAGAGTGGTGCCTTCGTCAGGAACAGAGCTGAACTACAAGTACAATGACCTGCGGTTCAACACTTTCACAGACCAGGACGTCACACCGCCTGCAATCTAAGCAGGCAATTTTTTATTTTATTTTTAGAATTCCAGCGCTTTCTTTTTTTCTTCAACAATCTTAGGCGCACCGCCGCCGTGCCAGGAGAACCTGGGGCGGATTTGCATCGGGTACATGCGCTCATTTACGTCGTCAACAGCTATGCACGCGCCAGCCACCCTTGGCAGGCCTGCGAGCTCCTTGTCCAATGTGCCTCTCAGATAGCTCTGGATAATGCTTCCCATTGCGTCAGTGTCCACTTTTGCTGTCAGCCTGTGCGATAATACAATGTCTGACTGGGTCATTGCGTCAGTGTGTATCTTTCCAGGCTGCTGGGTTGCCATAACCATTGCAATTCCAGGCTGGCGCCCTTCCCTAAGAAGCGTGATTAATGCATCTGTTGCAGATGTTTTGCCTTGCGCAGGCAGGAATTCGTGCGCTTCGTCAATCATCAGCCACACAATAGGCATTTCCTTGCCCTTCAGCTTTGCCTCTTCCTCCTCTTCCTGAGATAACAAATAGTGGATTGCAGAGTGAATACTCCTGAATTCCTCATTCTTTCTCACAGTCATCCTCTCCATGAACAGCCTTTCTGCGACAAGGCCTATGACGAGGTGCTTGATTTTCCAGCCATTTGGCATCACTGCATACGGGCTGAGGTCAAGGATGCTGATTTGGCCTCCCTGTATCAGCTCTTTCAGCGGTGTTGCCTCCCTGCTGAACACTCCCCAGGATTCAACGCTCCTGAACCTGTTCAAGGCAGAGTTCTTGACGTGCTCTTCCTCGTGCGGGTCTGCCTGTACTGCCGCGATTATGTCCTCAATATCATAATCATCCCTGTCTTTTTTCAGCGTGAGAACTATTTTCGCGAGGAAAATAGCCAGCGGGTCCTCAGGGTGTATGTCAAAAGTCAAATTCCAGTCTTCTGGCGTCAATTCATACGGCCTGATTGAGAAAGGCACGTCTGTTGGAATGCCCTCTGACTTGTATTTCTTGAAAAATCCTGTCGGTGTGAAGATTTTGACAGGGATTCCCTTGCCTTCCATTCCCCACTGCTGAAGCAAGGCTTCGTCCTTGTGGTTCGGATACTTCATTGTCCAATAAATTCCCATTGTGTCAAGAAGGACAACCGCAAGCCTTGAGCGGTATTCTTCAGGAAGTGTTGCTATTCCTTCTGCTATGACTCCAAGGCAGTATGATTTTCCCGAGCCCCTTTTTCCGCAGACAAAAACAACGTGCGCGCGGTTCAGGTCCATGTAAATATTCTGCGCTAACGCAGTGGTCTGGCCCATCTGGACATAGTGCTTTCCAATAAGCACAGTTCCAAGAGTGCCGAACTTCTCCCTCTCAGATTCCTCTCTTCCAAGAATTATTTCGAATGCCATCCTCTTTTCAGGAAGAACTGTGGAATAAGAGTATAAAAAGGTTTATGCTAGCCTGCGCCCTTTATTGTATTCGTAATGGCAGACAAGCTTTATTGCTGCATCGTTAAAATCCCTTACTGCCTTTACCTGGTGTGGGTATTTTTTCTGCAGGTTCGCAATCGCTTCAAGGCAATTATTTTCCGGGCTTTCAATGAATATCCCCACAACATTTCCCGCAGTTTTTATTGCTGATTCAATGTCATCAACCCTGTTGCTAATCCTGTAAACAATGCCATAGCACTCAGGCGCACTTTTGACAGGAGTAATTGGCACAGGAAGCTCAGCAGGCTGCCTGTCCTGCCAGTTAATCGAGAATTCTTTGCAGGGCAATTGCAAATTAATCAGCCCAAGCCCGCCTCTGACGCCTGGCCTGAGTTCTGGTGTTGTTCCATTCCAATTGAAGAGAATCTGTGGATTGTCTATTCCTACAAGAATTTTGTATTGGTGCATATGTAATAAAAAAAGAAGAAGAATAAAAATGTATGTATTTACAAGATAGACAGCTCAATAAAAATAAAAAAATAATAAAAAACGCTTACAGCTCTGCAGCTGTAACCACGTTCACTGTGGCATCCTTAACCCTGCTGTCCATTGCGACAACGTGCCTGACGCCTGCCTTTTCGGCAACGTCTGTGATTTCCTTGTCAGCAGCGCCGTCAAAGACAACAGCATAGACGCCTGAGTTAAGGCTCTTCAGAGTGCTTGAAAGCTCTGTGAAAGGCACTTTTCCAAGGACATTCATCTTGTTGTCAAGAAGATATGCCCCGCGTGTGCCGATAAGGTTCTCAAGCATGCTTCCAAAGCGCTTCTTTTCCTCAGGATTAAGCTTGCCCTGGATTACAGGTGCAGCGATTGGAGCTGGCCTGCGAATCTCTGGCTCTGCAGAGACAGTCCTTACCAATGGCTGAAGCCTTGGCGGGGGCATTACCCTGACAGGAGCCGGCTGGATGCGGTTGGTTGTCTCGCGCATCAATGGGCGCCTGATTGACTGCGAAGTGTCGTTCGCTGCCAATTCAAGCTTTGCCTGCTCAATCGTGATTCTGCTTCTCAGTGCCTTGTGGATTTCCTTCTTTGCGAGCTCCTCGACTTCTTTTCCGTCAGGCGCTCTGGCAACAAAGTCAATCTCTGCGATGTTCACAAGCTCCTTGAGGATAAGGTTTCCACCGCGGTCTCCGTCAAGGAAGACAACCATGTCCTTTTTCCTGCTGAGGTCGCAGATAGTCTGCGGAACCTGGGTGCCGTTCATGGCTATTACGTTCTTGATTCCGTTTTTCAACAGGTTCAGAACGTCAGCGCGGCCCTCAACGACGATTACCTCGTCGCAGTCCTCAATTCCCGGGCCTGCAGGGCAGCGGTCTCTTCCGTATTCTGTGATTTCCATCACACGGACAGAGTGCGCGACTTCCTCTGCGAGCTCTTGGGAGTCAGGCATTACAGAGTCAACCATTGTCCTGAGCAGCTCTTTTGCACGCTCAACAACAAAGTTCCTCTTGCTTATCCTGACGTCCTCAATGTTTATGACCTTTAACTTGGCGTTGCAAGGCCCTATTCTTTGTATGATTTCCAAAGCAGCAGCCACAATAGCGGTTTCTGCCTTGTCCAAAGAAGACGGTACGACTATGCTTCCCTGCGTCTTTCCGCCTCGAGTTTCTGTGTTGACTTCAATACGGCCTATTCTTCCAGAACGCTGAAGCTCCCTGAGCTCCAGGTCTGCGCCTAAGAGGCCTTCTGTCTGGCCGAAGATTGCGCCGATGACGTCCGGCCTGTCGACAACACCCTCGATTTCAATGTTTGCGTTGACAATATACTTAGATGAAACAGGACTGATTTTTCCCATTTTAAACCCTCCAAATTGATCCCCATTGTGTTATAAAGAGACTAAAAAGAACCAGTTCAGCCAGGAAAGACTAAAAGCATCCTTTGGGACTTCTTTTGTTGGTTTCCGGCTTATTTCTTCCTTCAAATCGAAGGAAAGTGAACAAATGATTATGATTGGTTCTTTTCTGTCTCTGTATGGTTATCTTGACTTGGTTAAAAGGCCTGTAGCCACGCCGCTAACCCCCTGAGCTCATTGCTTGGTTTTCCGTCAGCTCCACAGGGTTCTCTCGGCAACGGGCCGTGATAACGACCTTTTAACTTGTGTAAACTATATGTTACAGGTCTATTTAAAGGTTCGTATTTGGTTTATAAATGATATTGGGATAGG
>JBGPSD010000012.1:0-25404 GCA_041489925.1 Candidatus Nanoarchaeia archaeon | reverse complement strand
TCCAATAAGTTTAAGGAACAAAATAAGAATAAATGAAATCAACAAAAATAATGCATTGGGTTTTGCGATTGTTGCAAGAACAATTAGGCCTACTGTAAGAAAAAATTTCTTTATATCAAAATCATTTAAAAAAGTATAGAAACAATAAGTTGCTGCCACTGATAAAATAATCACCAGCGAATCATTTGTTGCCTGAGCATTAATTCCAATTAACTTCGGATTGAATGCGATAAGCGAGAATAAAATAAGGCGTATTTTCTCATCAAGACATATCATTTTGAGAAATTTGTATACGATATAGACCGTAATTATTCCAGCAATTACACTAATGAATTGTAAGGCGATTATTTTCATATTTTCAGAATTTATTGAAAACAGTTTGATAATCCAAGCGCCAAGAAAATGATACAATTTTGGTTGAAAACATTCCCAACAACGTTCAACTGAAGTTGAAATACTATTCTCACTAACAATCAGGTTAACAACTTCTAGATGATTGTCATTCGCTTCCCTATTCAGAAACCCGAGCAATATTCTTAATAAGGAAGAAAATATGAATACTACCAAAAAATAGTTAATTTTCTTCTTTTTCATTCTCCAACTTCACCTGAAAACCCCGCGCAATATTACTTTTCCTTCCCGTATTGCATATTTCAATTTGCTTGAAATAAGCCGCGATCCTCCGTATTTCCTGCGCTTGAAATATGACGGAACTTCTAAAATGCGCGCCCGGTTTCTGGCAGCCGCAATGATGGTCTCGTGCGTGTAGCCGTGTTTTTCTGTTGGAAGTATTTTCTTTACCAGCTCGCGGCGTATTGCCCTGAAACCGCTTTGCGCATCAGACAACCGCCTGCCAGTCACAATACTTGTTAAAAAAGTGAAAACGTGATTGCCAATTTTCTTGATTAACGGCATTTCCTCGATTCCGCCCAAAAAGCGCGATGCAATAACCATATCTGCCTTGTTATCACTAATTGGCCTTATTAGTTTTGGAATATCAGATGTGGCGTATTGCCCATCCGCGTCCACCTGAACCACAATGTCGGCCCTGCGTTTGAGCGCCATTTCATAACCGCGCCTGACAGAAGCACCCAAACCAAGATTTTTCTTGTTTGAAATGACAATTGCGCCTGCAGCCGCTGAATTCTTTGCTGTTGCATCAAGCGAGCCGTCATCAATGACAATGACCTGGTCTGAATAAGGTTTTGCTTCCTTGACAACCCTTGCAACAGTATTTTCTTCATTATACGCAGGAATTATCGTTATTATTCGAGCCATTTGGGTTTAGGTTCTTGCAGGCGTTATTAAACTTTGTTACGGTTGCCCTGGCGCCTCAAAGTAAATACGTGCATCATCACTGTTTTGTCTTTGATGTCAAGGACTTTTAAAGCAAGAATGCAAGCAATGTATGCTGCGCAGAACAGGATGAGCGCAAGCAATGACGCCCACATCGTTGTTTTTTGCTGGAGGAAAAGCATTGTTCCAAGCCCAATGCACGAGGCAATAATGCTGGCAAATAAAATCTTCAAGTCAGACATTTTGAAAGGCATTGAGCGAATAATCTTCACTGAAGCAAAAGCCATACACGCGGACAAAACAATGGCTCCTGCAAGAGTTGAAATCGATGCCCCCACAAGCCCCCAGCGCGGAACAGCCCACACACCAACAATCACATTTGTCACAAAGCCAAGCAATGAAAACAAAAATGCCAAAAGCGTGTTGCCCCGCGCAGAAAGAACAGACTGAACACTAACAAGCTGGGCCATAAGCAAGTAAGCAATAGCAAGTAACTGCAGGGAAAAAGCAGCACTTGCATACACCGGGCCAAAAGCAACAGAAAGAATCGGTTTTGCAAAAACAATCAAGGCAGCCGCGGCAGGCAGGGTAATGAGCAAAACCCATTTTGAGACCTTTTGGCAAACAACTGCAAGATTGTGATTCCTGAAATGGCGCGCGGTCATTACAGGAACAAGCAAAGGCCACAAAACAATCCCTGCAAGAGTGAGCAAGCGCGCAACAGGCTGTGCTGCATTAAAGAGACCAACATCAGCACCAGTCCTGAAATAACCAAGAAGCGCTGTGCCTGTGAAGTCAAAAATCATCATCACGCTTGCTGACAGCATAAGAGGAACAGAAAATACAATAATCTCAGGCCTGAAAGTGCCGTTAATTGCAAATTTAAGGTTGCAAATACGAAGCGCAATAATCCCCATAACAAATACTGCCGTAAGGCTGACTGCGTAACCAATGGCTCCTGCAAGAATGTCATAGTCCAAAAGGAAAAGCACAAACAAAACACCCACGCGCAATGCCCCTTCTGAAAACGCAGTCACAAATGCAGAAGCGCCTGCCTTCCTGTGCGCCTCAAGAACAGAAACAAAAAGCCTGCCGCACACATAAAAAGGCAAAACGAGGGCAAACCAGCGTAAAAGCCACGCAATTTGCATACGAAACAAATTCTCAAGGATTGGCGCGCAACACCAAAGAGCAATTCCTGCAGCAAGCCCAACCGGCACCACAATTATTGCAGCAGTTGTTGTTGCATCACGCACGCCTTGCTTGTCCTTCCTGCTTAATGACCTTACTATGAAGCGCGATATTCCAGTATCAAGACCAAGCATAATAACCATAAATACTATCATAAATATGGAGAATGCAAGCGAAAAACCGCCATACTGTTCAGGTCCTGTCCTGCCAATAACCATTCTTGAGAAAGCGCCAGCCAACCGCTGAAACGCAAGCCCTGCAGCAAACAGGATTGCCCCCCACGCAATATAATGCAAGTCACGCATAACTGCTGGCACAAGCGAGCCATATTTAAGGATTCACAATTTTATACACATACAATCTTGCCAGATGGCGGAGGTAGGCAATCAGCATTCTCGTTGTGGTCTTGCTCTTTCCTGCCTTGCGGTTGATGAACGTGAAAGGCACTTCCACAACCCGTTTTGAGCCGCTCCTGACAACGACCTCGAGCATTATCTTGTAGCCGATAAGGTTGAGCTTTTTGCCGTCGATAACTTCGCGCCTGAAGAGAAAATAGCCAGAAGTCTTGTCTTTTACAGATGTGAGCGGCCAGGCAAGCATTGCAGCCCCCTGGGAAAGAATGTGCCTGTAAGAATTCCAGCCAAGAGTCCTGCCATTGCCCACTTTCCGCGAAGCAACTGCAATATCTGCGCCATTATTGATTGTGTCAAGCAGTTCTGGCAGCAATTCAGGAGGGTGGCTCTGGTCTGCATCAATATACCCGATAACTTCGCCCTGCGCCTGCTTTAATCCTTCCATTGCAGCGCTTTCAAAACCGCGCTTTCCTGTGCGGTGAATAACGCGCACAGGATACTTCTTGGCCAGTTTGTCAGCAATCTTGCCTGTGCCGTCAGGTGAATTGTCGTCGACGATTAGAATTTCAAAAGGTTGTTTGAGGACTTTGCAAATCCTGACTACCTGGGGCTTTATGTTTTCAGCTTCATCATATGTAGGAATTATTATCGATAGCATCTGCATCTAAAACAGCGATGCGCATTATAAACCTATTGAGGTTTGCAAAGTTATAAATATCTAAGAAAAGTTTGGTTTTGAATATGAAAATTGATGTGGTTGTTCCTGTTTATAATGAACAGCTAGTATTGAAAAAAAATATTGCTAAACTACACTCGTTTTTAAAAAATAATGTTTCAGATGAGTGGCGAATAATCATCGCAAATAACGCCTCAAGCGACGACACGCTACTAATTGCTCAAAATCTGAAAAAACAATACAAAAACATACGCGTCGTTCATCTTGACCAGAAAGGTCGTGGCAGGGCATTAAAAAAGGCGTGGGGCGAAAGCGCCGCAGATATTATGTGTTACATGGATGTTGATCTTGCTACAGGCCTGGATGCATTTCCTGTCCTTATTAAGTCTATAAAACAGGGTGCAGCCGTTGCTACCGGAAACCGCTATGACCTGAGTTCTTCAATTAAACGTAAACTTTCAAGATTGATATTATCTTACGGGTATAGTACTCTTGCACGATTAATTGTGAAAACACAAATCAGAGATCTTCAATGCGGTTTTAAAGCAATAAGTAGAAGTACAAAAGAAGCGTTATTGCCTCTATTATCAAATCCTGGGTGGTTTTTTGATACGGAGCTTTTAGTTTGGGCTGAGAAATTAGGATACCCTATCGCACAAATACCAGTTCGCTGGAACCACGGTAAAAAGACCAAAGTGCGCATTTTTAATGATGTCATTACACAGACCAACGGCTTACTCGCGTTACGCAAGCGTCTAAAAAAACAACGACTTCTCTGATTATTTAATCCCCGCAGTAACAAGCAGCACGCCAATAACTATCAGCAAAACCCCTGTCCATTTCAGTTTTGCCATTTTTACATCCCTGTTGTGAAGAGAAAAAGTGCTGCATCAGTATCTTGTTTATTCTCTGCCATGTGTCGGAAACTCCTTTTGCACGGAAACCTCCTGCTTCAGCCCATTTGGTGAGCGCGGAGTTTCCGAGACTTGAGAATCCTTGATTCTCAAGTTCATCAACAATCTTTGATTGTCGAGATATGCTCAAGAACCCCTTGCCGAGCAAGTGGTTCTTGACACTCCCCCAAATGCACGCAATAAGTGACGATTTATAAAGTCTGTGCTTGCGAATGAGGAAAGTTTTTTAAAACAGCCCTGTTCTGGATTGGTTATGCCTGCAAAAGCTGAAAAGAAAGGCGAGGAAGAGAAGCAATTAGGCATAACAGTCAAGAAGAATGAAGACTTTTCTGAGTGGTTTACCCAGGTTGTGACAAAGTCAGGATTGGCTGATTATAGCATTGTTTCAGGATGCATGGTTATCAGGCCGCTTGGAATGGCATTGTGGGACAACATAAGGGCTGCCTGCGATCCAAGGCTAAAGGAAATGGGCATCCAGAACTCGTATTTCCCGCTTTTCATACCGGAATCACTGCTGAAAAAAGAGGCAGCCCACGTCGAGGGCTTTACGCCTGAATGCGCCTGGGTGACTTATGGCGGTCACACAAAACTCGCAGAAAAACTTGCAATCCGCCCGACTTCAGAAGCAATAATGTATGATTCATACTCCAAATGGATTCGCAGCTGGAGGGATTTGCCACTGAAATTAATGCAGTGGAACAATGTTGTCAGATGGGAATTCAAGCATCCAACACTTTTGATGCGAACAAGGGAGTTTTTGTGGGTAGAAGGCCACACTGCATTTGCGACAAAAGAAGAGGCAGACAAGGAAATCAAGGACATAATGGCTCTCTGGACAGACGTGTGCCAGAACACGCTCGCATTGCACCCGATTCATGGAAAGAAAACAGAGAAAGAAAAGTTCGCAGGAGCAGAAGGGACAGAATCACTGGAATTCTTCGTGCCAAACGGAAAGATGGCACAGGGTCCTGACGCGCACTCAGACGGGCAGAACTTTGCAAAAGCATATGACATCCAGTTCCTCGACGAGAAAGGAAACAAAAACCTTGTCTTCCAAAACACATGGGCAATCACCACAAGAATGATAGGTGTGTTTGTCTCAGTGCATTCTGATGACAAAGGTCTTGTAATTCCACCAATGATCGCGCCAAACAAGGCAGTTATTGTCCCAATCCTGTTTGAAGACACAAAGAAAGACGTGCTTGCTGCATGCAAAAAGCTTGCCAGCGAGCTTAAGGAACTCAGCCCAATACTCGACGACCGCGACGGATACACTCCTGGCTGGAAATTCAACGAATGGGAGATGAAAGGAGTGCCTATAAGGATAGAAATAGGACCAAAGGACCTGAAAGCAGGACAGGCAGTTCTTGTCCGCAGGGATAATGGCGAGAAAAAGGCAGTAAAGCTTGCTGAAATCAGGAAAACAATCGCGGGAATGCTTGAAGCAATGCAAAAAGAACTGCTCGCAAAGTCAAAGAAGATTACCGAGGCAAATATCGTCGATGTAAAATCAATGGATGAATTAAAGAAGGCAATTGACGGAAAGAAAGCGGCACGCGGATTGTTCTGCAATGTTCCTGAATGCGAGGATTACATAAAGGAAAAGACAGACGGCGTAACCACAAGGGGAATTCTCATGGATAAAAAAGCGTCAGGCAAGTGCATACACTGCGGAAAGCCGGCAAAAGTTGTTGTCCACTTCGCGAAGAGTTATTGAGGATCTTCTTTAAGAGATTCGCGCCAGTCTTCAGCAGGCTCTGGGCCAAGGGATTTTCTCCAGGATTCGTCAGGCAGGAATGATATTTTGTAGCAGCCAGACTCCCTGAGAACCTCAACTGGCCTTTTGGAAGCAAAGGCTTCAGCCATCTTCTGGTACTGCCTGAGTGTGGGCTGGAGCTTGCGCGAAAGCTCAGCAGTGCAGACAAGGATTACCTGTGTTCCGACAGGCCTTGCGCGGCGGTCAACCCTGTTCTTACCATTATATGCGACGTAATGCACCCTCCTATCCAGGAATGCCTTGACAAGCTCTCCCTGGTCTCCGCGCGAAGTCCTGAAACAGCTCTGCGCAAACTCAATGTTATCATCATCAAAAGGATATGAAAGAAGCTCCATTCCCTCCTTGTCAACCCACAGCACCGCATTACTCCTTAGCTTTCCTGAATATGACAGGCGCTCAACTTCTGTGCTGTAGAATTTTTCCTGCTGCAATCCAGGAAAATGCATCATCAAATGATCAACAAGGCTGTCAAGGTCGCTTGCATCATGAAAATGCTTCAATGGATACTTTGTGTCACAAACGTAAATCGTTTCAGTCAACCCTATCAAACCCCACTCTGTAGTAGTGTCGCTTAATGGCGGCTGTATAAAAACATTGCGGACCGCAAAATGCAAAAACTTTAAATACAAACGCCCATTGACGATTAGCGGGGTGAAAATATGCCAGCAGCACCAAAACCAATCGGAACAATAACGCACTTCTTCAGCAAGATCAGCGTAGCTGTCGTTAAGCTTAATGCAACACTCAAGGTCGGCGAGAAAATCAAGATAGAAGGCCACGGACAGAGCTTTGAGCAGGCAGTTGACAGCATGCAGGTTGAGCACGACCAGATAAAGGAAGCAAAGAAGGGAATGGAAGTCGGAATGAAGGTCGCAAAGGAAGTAAAAGAAGGCGATTTGGTCTTCAAGGCCTGATTCTTTTTCTTTTTTCTGTTCTTATATACGATTTTAGTAACGCTTAAATACCCATATTGTTCAGTCTCGATAATTTAGGGTTTGGAATAAAGAGGGATAGTTTGGTTACTAAGCATAGCAACACAGAAGACTTGCTTTTGGCAGTTGTTTTTCTAATCCTATTGCTTTTTGTCTTCTCATTCCTGAACAACTCACCTGCATTGACAGGAGGAATAACCGGAAAAACAGTCACCGAGCTGAAGGACGACACCGGCGCTGTTGTGGGCCATAAGATAGTTGATGACCCTAATTTTGAAACAAGAATGGTCGCAATAGAAAGGACTGAAAACCTCCTCAGGATAAGGTTTTCCCATAACGCGGCACAAGCATTGCCTGTCTGGGTTGAAGGAGATGTTACCCACACTTTCTCTGTCCTTGAAAACGCAACTCCTAATGATGTTGTGACACTCGCCGTAATGCTGGAAAACAACAAAGTGCCAAAATTCAAGCTCCACATCGGCGCTGAATCAGAAATATTTGAGTTCGGCGAGGAACAAAAAGGATTTGGAACAACAGGGTTCCACACTCAGGCATTTGACCCGAACCTGAAAAGATTGATTGTAATAGGCATTGACGGCTTCCAGTACAACCACTACGTGGACATGCTTAACGCAGGCAACCTGACAAATTTCACGCGCCTGATGCAGTATAATGGACGCAATCTGACGCTTAACATAACAGGGCATACCCAAACAATTACTGCCCCTGGCAATGCAGAACTGCACACCGGGCTTAACAGCACGCACAACAATATCACAGACAACACCTGCAGCAAGTCAATACCCTCTGGCAACACAACATGGGAGCGGCTTGCGCTGTTCAACTCGAGCATCAAGACAGGGCTGGTTTATGGCAAGCAGACCTGCTATGTCCCTGATGGCATTCTTAACAATGCAAAGCCCGCAATCGGCTGGTACTACAACAGGACACTTTATGACAACACTGACTGGATTGACGGAACTGAGTGCGCTTATGACAGGAATGTTTCAACCAAAGCAGCAGAATTCATAGTCAACAACACAAATTCCTCATTCTACCTGTTCATGTACTTTGGAACCCCTGACTGCTCTGGACACGCGCATACAGACCAATCGCTCGAGTACAACTTATCATTCATGGAAATTGACCGCGCGCTTGGAGTGCTCCTTGACACACTGCGCGACCAGGGGCTTGAAAACAACACCCCCATCATTATCACAGCAGACCACGGCTGGAATACAGGAACAACAGGACACTCAACATTCAACGCAGACACCGCTGTCCTGCCCGTCATAACAAACAACATCAGCATGATTGCAAACCCAACACTTCTTGGAGTCCGCCAGCAGTGCGATATTGCTCCGACAACCCTGAATTATTTCGGAATGTTGCCGGCAAATTACTCGGACATTGTTGCAGACGGCTGCGGCTCGATGTACAACCCATTGTATAACGCAGAAAGAAGCCCGAACTGCACCACTGTTAACATAAGCACGTCGCTTTTAGAAAACGTTTTCACCAATGCCAGCTGCTTCCTCATCAATGGCAGCAACCTCATCTTCAACTGCTCAGGATACTTAATTGCAGGCAATGGAAACGGGATAGGGATAAATGCAACAGGCCAGACAAACGTGACAATCAAGGACTGCCTTGTTGAGAACTTCAGCACAAATATCTGGGTGATGCGCACTCCGAACGCAAGAATTCTCAACACCACAGCCAAGAACGCGCCAGGAAACAGCATTGCTATAACGCTCTCAGACAACACCACGATTGACAACACGACTGCGCAAAGCATAAGCGCGGCAGGAATACTGTTCAATTCAGCAACCAATGCAACGCTCAGCAACAGCACAGGCAGAAGCACAAGCGGAAGAGGAATACTGCTAAGCTACACTAACTTAAGCCAAGCCAATGTCGCCGCGGGATACAGCACAAGCGACATTGGGTTCTCAGTAAGCTACAGCAACAGAAACACCCTGATAAACATCACTGGAAGAAGCAACAGCAGCAGCGGAATATCATTTGCCTCCAGCACCAATAACACAATTACTAATTCCGCAGGAACAAGCGTCACAGGCAGGGGAGTGTCGCTCAATGACTGCATTGACAACAACATCACAAGCACATCCGGAACAAGCAACAGCACTTATGGCATTGCACTCATCAACTCAACAGGCAGCATCATAAGGGATGCCACTGGCAACAGCACTGCGGGCGCAGGCTTTGGCGTACTAACCAACAGCAATTACAACACCCTTACCAACAGCAGGGTTGTGAGTGGAAGCAATTACGGCTTGTATATGAACCCCAGCTATAACAACAACATAACAAACAACTGGTTCTGCAACACAACAACAGGCCTGATGCTCAATGATGGTGATGCAAACAACAGCATTGTAAACAACACGTTCTGCAACAACCAGTACGGCATAATAGTCCAGGGAAGCGCTGCAAACAACTGCATTGAAAACAACACTTTTGCAAATAATACAGATACAGGATGCATTTTGCAAGGCACTTCGCACGAAACGCTTGTGTTCAACAACACAATTTCAAACAGCACTTCTGGAATCAGGCTCTCAGGGGACTGCTACAACAACACAGTCCGTAACAACACGCTCTTTGACAACACAGTCGGCATACTGCTTGAGTCAAACGCCCAAAACAACACGCTGGAAAACAACACATTGCTCAACAACCGCCAGGCAGGAATCCGTGTGGACCCAACAGCCACAATGAACACTCTGAAGAGCAACATTTTCCTCGCAAACCTGTGGGGGATCATATTGACCGGCGGGAACGCAAACAGAATCCTAAACAGCACTCTAAGCGGAAATGCCGGCTCCCTTAACATTTCAGGAAGCGGATTCAATAACACAATAAACAACTCAGTCCTGCTTGCAAATTCCACATTTGAGTCGCAGAACAGCAACGGGCCCACAATATTGACATACACTGTTGACCTGAACTTCAGCGTTGAGCGCGTTTTCAAAGACGTGATGAACCTGTCATACAACAGGGTGTTTGTCAACAGCTCTGCAGCGCCGGAATTCAACACTTCTGCAGTAATCAAGCTCTTCAACCTTTATTTCGCGCCAAACCCGCTTGTTGACATTGCAGACAGTGGCACATTTGCCGCCTGCCAGTGGTGCACTGTGATTTCAGCTGCGCCCGGCCTGCTGGTATTCAACGTATCCCGCTTCACAACATACTCGTCAAATGAAACCGTATTTGTCTGCGGACCAAACAGCAACCTCAGCGCTCTGGCAAACGCGACTTTCAATGGAACTTATACTGCAAATGTAACCAACAGCACAGGATATGACGGTTTGGGTTATGCGCTTTCCGCTGGCGATTTGAACAATGACACTTTCAAGGACATAATTGTTTCAGCGCCATTTACCCCGCTGAACAACGAGACCCCTGAGGCAGGACGGGTTTATGTGATTTACGGCCAGTACCCCTTCAGGCCGGGCGGCGACATATTAAGTGTTTCAAACCTTCGCGTTACAGGCAGCAACACCAATGACCTTGTGGGGCAGGCAATAACCGCAGGCGACCTTAATGGAGACGGCATTGATGACCTTGTTGTTGGCGCGCCAGGAAACAAGACAGTCGCGATATTCTTCGGCGCTAACGGGCTTGGCAACTTTGCCTGGAACCTTTCGAATGCGAATGTGATTATTAACGTGAGTTCATTTGATGACCTTGCGCTTGCTGTTGGAGACCTAAACAAGGACAATATCACTGACCTCGTAATTGGCGAGGTGGATTATCCAGACAACTCTGCAACAGCCACAGGCCGCGTTGACGTGGTGTTTGGCAGGCGCTCGTGGCAGGCAAGGGTGAACCTTCCTTCGGACGCAAATGCGACATTCAGCGGCACAGCGCCAAATGGCTTCTTTGGATTCTCTTTGACAACAGGAGACCTGAACAATGACTCAATTGAAGACCTTGTGATTGGCGCGCCAGGAACAGATGTTTCAGGGGTGCTGAGCGTTGGCAAGGGTTATGTGTTCTTTGGCACCCAGGGATTCACAGGCCACACACTCACATCTGCAAACCTCACATTCACTGGAGAGCCAGCAGTTAATGGAATTAACAACACATATGCGCTTGCAGGCTTCTCAATATTCGCCAGAGCAGACGTCAACAATGACACAATCAAGGATTTGCTTATCGGCGCGCCAAGAAGCAATGCTCCGCCTGACAAGGAAGACGCAGGAACAGCATACATTGTTTTCGGCGATTCTTCAATTGGCGGAAATATTAGTTTGTCAAATGCCAACGTAACGCTTTACGGCGTCTTTGGAAATCCTGCTGGTGTGCCTCCAGGAGAGCGCGCAGGATATGCAGTCTATGCGCGCGACATAAACTCAGACTTCCTTGCAGACGTGATGGTTGGAGCGCCAAGGGCCCATGCGAACGCCCTTGCTGATGCAGGAATAGTTTACAATATTTACGGCAGGAATGCCTGGCCAAGGTTCATGAACCTCACAAATTCAAGCCAGACTCTGTGCGGCCAGGCAGAAAGCGCATTCACAGGATTCAGCATTGGCAATGGAAGCCAGTCAACTGGCGACCCATCTGGAGAAACCTCAAGGTCAGGACAGCCTGCACAAAGCAGCAGTGCAAGGAACAGTGCTTCAGGAGGAAACATTGCTGCATCACGGGCGGGCGCAGTCCAGGACACATCTGAACCGAATGAGGCCTGTCCGCCAGAACATGACCCAGAATGCAATACCCCTGGCCAATCCTGTGGCAGTGACCCACTTAATCCTTCTACCTGTACTGCAGACTGCATATGCCCGCCGCCCGGAACCCCGCCGACCACGACAGGCGGTGGATTGCCGTGCAGCCAGGCGTCTGCGTGCACAACACTTGAGAATGGGAAGAAAGGAATCTTCTTCAGCGGTTCGGGAATGGCATATACTGGTGAAGAAGACTGCCCGCCTGATGGACCTGATGTCACACCGTGCGGCGGCGCATACCAATGCGACGTTTCCTGCGTTGCCCAGGACATAATAAACGCTGCAAAAGAAAAGTGCTGCTGCCACACAACTTCCGAATGCAAGGATTATAACAACGAGAAAGGAGTCCAGTTTGACCAGCCTTATGCCTACCGTTTGTGCAAGCAGTGGCCGATAGAGACCGGCTCATGCATAGATGATAAGATTGAACAACAAGCAGCGGATGCTGCTTATGCAAAGTGCTGCATCCCTCCCGACACCAGCCGCTGCGGCAACAAGCAGGTTGAGAGAGATGCACCTTATTTCGAGGAGTGTGAGCCGGGGAAGCAGGATGACTCGTGTGAACTAATTGGTCTACAAAGAGGTTGGACGTCGTTAAACCCCACATGCGCTGATGATTGCAAATGCGTACAGTGCACACGGGACAGTGACTGCCCTAACCCACCAGGTGTGCAAAACCAATGCTGGGACCCAGGGAAAGGTCAGTGTTCGTCACTCGGCTTTGAAGGGGCACAAGGAGGAATTTGCACTACAACGATACCACTATACAAGGAGATGCCGTACCTTGTAAATCCTAGCTGCAGTAAAGTAGCGCCAGATCCGTACCAGCCTCCGAAGGTGGGCGAACAAGCAATTAATGGTTGCGAACTGAAGGCAGTTCTGCCATCACCTTTGCCTATGCCGCTTGTTGGATCTGTTCCGATTACGCTTTTCAGCTACAGTATGCCATGCACATTCAGTTGCCAGTATGAATGCTTCATTTGCCCGGATACCATACCCTTTGTGAAAGCACTGATGAATATCCTGCCTCCAAACAGTGTATGGATATACAAAGTTGATACACAGGAATCCTGGTCTGTGAGTTACGAGTACAAGATAGGGAGCACTGTCCTACAATGCCCGAAAGACGGTGTGTCTGTCTGCGCGACAGGTTCAGTTGGTCCAGGATGCCCATGCCTGCCGCCAGCAACAGGAACATATCCAAACTGCCAGTGCCCGCCTGGAAGTGTGGGAACACCGCCAAACTGTGTGTGTCCGGCTGGAATGTATGGCAATCCTACAAACTGCGTAGAATGCCTGCCTGGCTCAACAGACCCAGGATGCCCATGCGAATCACCATACGTTGGAACAAACCCTGACTGCAGGTGCCCGCCAGGAATGACAGGAACACCGCCAAACTGCGTGCAATGCCTGCCAGGTTCGACAGAGCCAGGATGCCCGTGCACTGATGGACAAGGGACCTGGCCTGATTGCCCAACCTGCCCGCCAGGAACAGTAGGAACACCGCCAAACTGCGTACAATGCCCGCCTGGCTCAACAGACCCGCAATGCATGCAGATAACCTGCGAGGAATCAGGAACCTGCCCGCCGCCTGAGTGCGCAACACCGCCGTGCGACACAGAACCGCCTGTGATACCGCCTCCGCCATTGCCGCCAACACTGCCGCCGACAATAATTTACCCGCCAATAGGGCCGCCATACATGCCTCCAATCACAACACAGCCGCCTGTGGTGTCACCACCGCCACCGCCGCCTCCACCGCCGCCAGTGTACTGCCAGATATCAAGCGGAGAGAATGAAGGAGTCACCCTGAGCTCAAGCCACTGGATGAACTTCACAAGGATACCTGAAGGATACGAGGTAATCACCGCCCTCAATGTCACCTGCAATGGAAACTATCTTGACATCACAATAAATCTGCCTGACAATTACAGGGATGTCAGGGCGTTCCTGAGATACATCTACGGAGGAGATTCAAGCCTGAGCAGCGAAGTTGTAAGCTCATCCAAGTGCGGAGACCAGTTCATAGAAACAACAAGAAGGCAGCAGATAACAAGCTGGGGAAGGCCGAACTACACGTTTGAGGAAATGCAGGTGGAGCGCCTTGTCCAGAAGGTTGTCGCGCCGAGTGACGCAGAGCGCATTGTCCAGTCAGGAAGATACTCAGCAGAGCTCATAAACGCGCCCACAGGCTCAACAATTGTCAAAATATCCTCGCCGACATTTGACGTGCCTCCTGCAGCCCACCCCAACCTCGTAATAATAGGGACACCTCTGCTTGTCACAATCAACCCGCCATACCGCGGAAAGGTAAGAATAACAATGCCTTACCAGACGCCTGACTTCATTGACCCTGACAGCCTTGCGATTTACGTAAAGGCAGGAGGAGAGAAGTGGAAATACCTGACCAGCTACATTGACCGCGAGAACATGACAATTGTCGCTGAAGTTGATGATGTCTCACTCTTCCTTGACAATGCAAACAGCGCAGTGTTCGCTGTGATGGGAATAACCTGCAGTTCGTGCAAGAAGGTGGATTTGGAGAAGCTGTATGACGGAGGCTCAAGAAAGGCAGTGTTCCTTGTGCACGGCTTCACCACAGACAAGCTAAGGTGGCAGTCATTCATAGACGACATGGTGCACACTAACAGCGACTGGCAGATATGGCTTGTCGGTTACCCGCTCTCAATGACCAGTGATGATGTCGCGGCAGAGTTATCCTCGCTGATTGAAGAGCACGCATCTGAGTTTGACAAAGCCAGCTTCATAATGCACTCAATGGGTGGAATAATCACCCAGAAGGCATTGAAGCTCGGCAATGACAACAACCTTGTGTGGCCAAAGAAAGTGCAGGACATGATACTCGCAGGCCAGCCAGGGCTTGGAAGCCCGAGCGCTGACATTTACGGCAAGCTGTTCGCGGCGCTTGTAAACCTCAGGTCATCATCAGTAGTGTGGAGCCAGCGCTCGCCGCTGCTCGGAGAGGCAGTCGCAGGAAAGCAGGTTCCAAGGTCGCCTGACGCAGAATACTTTGTAATCGCAGGAAGGCAGTCATATCCATTCACGTATGACCTGTTTAGGACAAACAACACATACCTGCCAAACGACGGAATCATAAGCATCTTCAGCGCAAGGACAGTTGGCGGCTCGCAGATAACAGACAACTGCCAGCACTACTTTGAACTGCCAAGGACTCACACAGACCTGCTTGATGACTGGCTCTCAAGGAAAGTAATGCAGCGCATACTGTTCAGGCAGGACGCTGCTGAAAACCCAGAGGAGGCAATCCTCGGATACAACAAGTACATACACGTTGTTGACGATTCGTGCAGGTCAGGAATGCTTATTGTAATCGGCAAGCACATGTCAGAGGCAGAGACAGAAGACCCGCTCAACTGCAAGTGCGGAAACGGCGTGTGCGGTGAAGGAGAAACCACGGTTAACTGCCCTGTTGACTGCGTCACAGGCTACAAGTATTACTACATATGCCGCGTACTGCCCTGGTTCATAGGGCCCCTTGTCGCACTGCTTGTACTGCTTACAACTGCATATGTGTACAGGGCAATCAACAGGCACGAGCGCGGAGAAGGCGCGCTGTGGATTTCAATAATCTCCGCAGCCCTGCTGATGTTTATCATCGGCATGTATCTGTTCTGCGGCTTCACAATGCCACTCGCAATACTGGTACTGGTATTTGTGCTCGCGCTATTGGGCTTCACAATGGGCCACCTGCACGCAGAAGCAAAGGGGCAGAAACACAAGCCGGCTATTGAGGCAGTAAGCGTCAGAAAGCCTGCTCCAAGCATTAGAAAGCCGGTTCCAATAGTGCAAAAGAAGGCAAAAGCGCCTGAAGCAGAGATAACACTTATCGACGGCAATACTATCAAGAAGCTTGAAAAGCTCCTTAATAAGGCAAGGGGCAGATAAAGAGTAAGATTTATATACCACTATGGCAACATTTCACAGTATGGAAAAGAGGTTGCTGATTATAGCGATTGCAATAGCACTTTTTATCATTCCATTTGCTTCTTCAGTGCCTACAGGGGCAATTGTTTACGGCCAGTCGCAGGGAATAGTGCGTTCCACCTCCCTGCCAACTGAAAACGTCCACATAACAGCACAGCAGGAAGCCACAGTCGTCTCACTGGAGCAGATGACGTCACTCCAGAACCAGATTCAGGCGTTCAGCTCACAGGTTGCAGACATCAAGGTCGCCGGTGAAAACCAGCGCGCAGAAGTTGCGAGCCAGCTCGGCAACATCAACAGGGAGCTTGGTGCAATCAAATCCAGCTTTGACAACCTAGAGACAATACAGCAGCAGGTCAGCGAGATAAAGCCGTCATTGGAAAAGCCAATGACCATAATCCCGCCAACAAGCCTGATTATACTGTCGGTTGCAAACGCAATCCTTCTCATCGTTGTAATAGTTCTTATTTTCTGGCTTAAGGGGCAATACGCGTCTTCTGCAAAGGAGTCGCACCTTGAGGAGCACGCCCAGATACACCTAACTGACTTTATCAGGGAAGCAATGCACAAGGGCGCAAGCCTTGCAGAAATAAGGAGAAGGCTCCTTCAGCGCGGCTGGGGCGATGCAAAGATAGACGAAGCAATCCAGGAAGTCAGGACTTTGCACGCGGCATGATTCTCATCTACAACTTGAGTAATATATGGCGAAGTGCTTTTTCGCTTCTTCAAGAATCTCTGTTGCGTAATTGGCTGCTTCGCGCTTTATTTGCAGCTGCTCCTCTGACAAGGCGTAAGGATGAGAACCTTGGTTTGCAATCTGGGTATGAAGCACCTTGCGCTTGTTTCTAAAGCAGTACCTCCAGGTATGACCAAAAGCAGACAATGCGTTCTTGACTTCCTGCGGCTTAAGCTTTGAAAAGTCATCCCTTAACGCAGTTAGAACAGGAATTCCGTCGTTAACCAGCTGATGATATAAAGCATCTGCAAAAGCTTCGTCAACAATCGTGCAAATGTCCTTGTTACGCATCCGGCAAGTATAATGCTGGGTGATTTTAAAGCTTCGGGAAATTAAGAATATATTTATAAACCATCAATAGCTGGACACAAGTATGGTTTTGGAGAAGCTTGGGGAATCATTGAAGAATACATTGTCAAAGATAGCCAAGGCAATGTTTGTCGACGAGACGCTGATTAATGAGCTTGTCAAGGACATCCAAAGGGCTTTGCTTCAGGCAGACGTCAATGTCAAGCTTGTCTTTGAGCTCACGCAGAAGATTAAGGAAAGGGCGCTGAAAGAACAGGCACCGCACGGATTGACCAAGAAAGAACAGCTTATCAATATTGTTTACGAGGAGCTTGTCAGGTTCCTTGGCGGAGAAAAAGGGGAATTAAAGCTCGCAGATAAGAAGCCAAACAAGATAATGCTTATCGGACTTTTCGGCTCAGGAAAGACAACACAAGCAGGCAAACTGGCAAAGTATTTCACAAAAAGGGGACAGAAAGTCGCGCTTTTGGGGCTGGACGTCCACCGCCCTGCAGCAATGGACCAGTTGGAGCAGGTTGCAAAAGGAGCCCACGTGCCTGCTTTCATCAAGCGCAATGAAAAAGACCCGATTAAAATCTACAAGGAATTTGAAAAGGAATATTCTGACTTTGATGTTCTCATCATTGACACTGCAGGACGCGATGCATTGAGCACAGACCTCATTGAAGAGCTCAAGCAAGTCCATGACCTTGCAAAAGCAGACGAATCGCTTCTTGTCATCTCAGCAGACATTGGTCAGGCAGCACAGGCCCAGGCAAAGGCATTCCACGATGCAGGCGCAATCACTGGTGTTATCGTGACCAAGATGGACGGCACTGCAAAAGGCGGAGGAGCACTTACTGCGTGCTCAGTAACAGGCGCGCCTGTCAAGTTCATCGGAGTCGGGGAAAAGATTGACGATTTGGAGCAGTTCAACCCGCAGGGATTTGTCGGAAGGCTGCTTGGGATGGGAGACATTGAAATGCTCCTTGAGAAGGCAAAAGAAGCCATAACAGAGGACGAGGCAAAGGATTTGCAGCAAAAATTGCTAAAAGGCGAATTCAACCTTATTGACCTTTATCAGCAGATGGAGGCAATGTCAAAGATGGGCCCATTGGCAAAGATAATGGAAATGATTCCAGGAATGGGACAGTTGCAGCTGCCAAAAGAGGCATTGCAGGGCCAGGAAGGCAAGCTGAAGATGTGGAAGCACGCGATGAACTCGATGACAAAGGCAGAGCTGGAAGACCCTGAAATTATCGACGTGAAAAGAATAGAGCGCATTGCAAAGGGCTCAGGGATATCAACAAGCGACATCCGCGAACTCCTGAAGCAGTACAGGCAGAGCAAGAAGCTCATCAAGATGCTGAAAGGGGCAGGCTCGCCTGAGAAGCTGATGAAAAAGCTCGGCGGAAAGGCAAAAGGCGGAATGAAGTTCTAATCCTGCTTTTGCAGAATTCTGGTTGCTGTTTTTACATCGCGGATTACTGGGAACTTGTGGTATTTCTCGCCCGTCCTATATGCCTGGATAAGGTCTCCTGCCCTGCCGTAAACCTTCACAACGCCCTTGTCAAAATAAATACGGGATGAAAAGTCAACAAGAACCCTGTGCCCTGCGTCTTCAAGGATTGAGACGCGCGCACCAAGCTTTTGGCAAAGGCCGTGATAAAATTGGTCACCTTTTCCTGGTTCTTCAACAAAAGACGCTGTGCCATCCCTTGACTCGGTGCCATTCCTTATCGAATCAATTACATTATCAATTGAATCAGCGCACTGAGTCATGCGCCTTCCAAGGCATTCCTCCCCAAGCAGATTCAGTTTATCAGAATCCGCTGGGCTTGGATACCAAAGCAAATTAAATGCCTCCTCGCGCGTCGGATACTCAGGGAAGCCCTCTTTGACGCGCTTGAACTCAGTTTCCTCAACAAGCTCTGCAGTGCCGTCTTTTTTCAAGACGTACTGCAGGTCAACAGAAAGAATTGCGCGGAAAAAATGTGCAGGCCTGGTTTGCGCCAGAGTTAAAACACTAAACTCGTTTTCCTGCCCCATAACAAGTAATTACTAGGAAGTAGCAATTTATAAAGCTTCGGTTCAGCGCAGCTTTGCTGCCTTTGCCATTTCTTCAGGAGTCATTTTGAGAAATGCCATCTGCGCCTTTGCATTGACAGGGATAATCCTGAGCTCATTGTCCAGGATGCTGTTCAGCCCGATAATACAACGGTTGATTTCTTTCTGGTCGTTATTGGCAAGTGCCTGCTTAAGCCTTGCCCAGAATGCCTCTTCCATTAACAACATTTTTATGAGAACGACGTGGTTTTTAGTGGCGTGTTTATTGATGCTATCGTCAATGCAAATGAACGCAACCTCATTAATCTGTTTTATTGCCACGTCCGGCGTAAAACTCACAATACCTGAAGGAAGCAGAAGTTCCTTTCGCTTTACTATCAACGCAATAAGCTGGTTTATTGACGCCGCACCCTTTGGAAAGTACTCTGCAAGAAGCATATCCACGTCCTTGGCCCTTCTGAATGTTGTGTTTATTGGTACCATTGCAAATCACCTTGCAGATTAAACAATGCACTGTTATAAAAATATTTGCATTATTTATCTTTGAGTTCCGCCTCTTCTATCTTATATACTCCTGCGAAGTCCTTGTATTCAATGCTGGACTTAGTTATGACTATCTTTTTCTTGAAAATTGGAGCATCAATAACAGTTGTCTCTATCTCCCCGCCCTCGCCTGCGGGGTTTATCTTGTGCGTCTCTGCTGCCTTTGCGAGCTTTTGTATCATTGCCTGGTCAATCTGCTTGCCGAGCAGGTCTTTTCCAAGCGGCTCTGCGAAAACGCCGCAGATAATCACAACAATACCTTGCGAAACTATTTCGTTGAGCAGCTGTATCTGGTCCATCTGCCAGAGCGGGTTGTAGCAGACAAGCCCGAGCTCATCGCAGATTTTCTGAATCCTCGATGCCTGATACACTGACTTTAATGCGCCTGTCACAATTCCGTCAAGGCTGAACTTGTTTTTTGCCTCTTCTATCGCGTTCTTCAGGTCATCAAGCTCTTTTTCCTTTTCCCCTTTTGTTTCAGCCTTCAAAAGAGGGATGCCAATTGCCTCTGCCTGCAAATCTGCAATGTGGATGTTCGGCGTGTGAAACATAAAGCTCTCAGGATTCTCAGAAACAAGAGTTATGAGGCAGACTACCTCGTGCTCCTTCATTGCCTTCATCATGGCAAGAGTGCTGTCCTTTCCTCCTGAGAAGAGTACGCCGAGCTTCATATCGACGGCAGAACACCTGCTTGTTTAAAAGACTTCACTCTCTCAAAGCCCAGCTGAGAATCCAGATGCCGATTATCATCAGGACAGTGTAAAGGACGAAATTGCCCCAGCTGTTTGTGAGGACTGCTGACGGAATGTTGAACAATGCGAGAATGGTGATTACAGCGCCGAAAAGAACAGAAATAAACTTGGAAAATCCCTCTGGCATTTAGTCCTCCTTTTCCTTTTCTTTCTTGGCAATCCTGTCAATCTCTATCTTTCCCTTTGCCATTTTGATTATGATATCATCGTCCTCAGTTAGCTTTGTCTCTGTTGTGGCGAGCTCAGGAAGAAGTATTCTCGCACCGCGGAAATCCGGCTTTGCAATTATTTCCTTCATTTCCTTGTGGGGCTTTATCTCTGGAATGACTTCCTTGTGGCTCTTTGCCCCGAGCTCCTGCTGGAATTCCTTTGTGCGCTCAAACAGGTGCTTTGCAATCATTTCAGCGACATTAACTCCTGTCGCCTTTGTGATTCCCTGCAGTCCTGGCGAGACATTAACCTCAATCACTTTTGACCCGCGGATGCTTTCAAGCATGTCAACGCCGCAGATTTCAGCGCCAAGCGCCCTTGCAGCCATCAATGCTGTCTTTTTTGCCTGGGCGCTTAGCTCTGTTGCCTCGCCGCGGCCTCCTGCGTGGATATTTGCGCGCTTTTCGCCTGTGACTGCGATGCGCTTCATTGACGCGACAACCTCATCTCCGACGACAAAAGCGCGCGTGTCAGTGCTGTCTGTCTCAATGTATTCCTGCAAAAGGAACGGCTGCTTGAGCACTGCAAGGGCGTCAATCATTGAGCTTGCGCTTTCATAGCTGTCTGCAAGCATTACGCCCTTTCCGTGCGTGCCTGTGGGCAGCTTCAGGACAATCGGATAAGTCATCTTCTTTATGATTTTCTTTGCAGCAACAGAAGTCGAGGCAATGTAAGTCTGGGGCTGGGGCACTTTTGCCTTTTGCAGCGCGATGTGTGTGAGAAGCTTGTCGTGGCAGGTTGTGAACGCGCTCGGCCTTATCGGAATAAATGTCTTGTCATTGAGCATGCTTGCGATTGAGCGCAAAAGGTTTGCGTACCTGCCTGAGCCCTTCATGTAAAGGCAGTCATAATGCTTCAATGGCTTTCCTGCGTAAAGAACCCCGCCTTCCTTGCCGAGATTGACCTCAAACTCCTTGATGTCAAGAAGGTCTGCCTCGTCAAAATATTTCTTGAGCGCATCAGCAGTCCACTTGGAGGAAATGCTTCCCATGCTTATCACACCAGCGCGCATAATAATCACCTTAGTTTCCTGGAGGGGTCAATCAGGAACCCCCTCTTCAGGATGTTTCTGCCTACAAGCACAGAATATTTCATGTGCTTCCTGTCAGCGATTGTGAAAAAGACCTTGAAGCGCCTTCCTGCAATCATGATTCTCGCAAGGATAATGCTTCGCATTGAAATGCCGTGGGCTGACTTTATCCTTTTTTCCCGCAAAACAGGACCGAGCCCGAGCGATTTTGCAAGGTTTGTGTCAATGCTGCACTTTGTGGCGCCTGTGTCAATGCGGGCAAGCACCTTGCGCGCCTTGTTCTGGCCGAATATTGTCACGTATTCCTTGCTTCCGATTATGCTTTTTTTTGCCATTTTGGTTTTAACTCTTCATGAACGGAAAGAACAAAACATCCCGTATGCTTGGTGAGTTTGTAAGTATCATGACCATCCTGTCAATGCCTATGCCAACCCCTCCTGTGGGCGGCATTCCGTACTCAATTGACTGGATGAAATCCTCGTCAAGGGCATTGCCCCATTCAGAGCCGCCTTTTGCCTGCTCCTCAAGAAGCTGCCTCTGAAGTATTGGGTCATTAAGCTCTGAATAAGCATTTGCGAGTTCCATTCCTGCGATGAAAGGCTCAAAGCGCTCGACAAGCCCCTTGTGTCCATCCCTGCACGGCTTGCACAATGGCGTTGTCTCAATCGGATGGTGTGTTATGAAAGTCGGCTGGATAAGCTTTTCCTCGCACAACTGCTCAAACAATGCCTGTATTATTATTCCGCGCGTTGGCTTGGGAGGCAATAATTCCTTTCTCGGCACTTTTGCAAGCAGGCTTTTGTCATCAAGAGCCTCAACATCAAGACCACCAAGCTCTTTAATCGCGCCAATCATTGTGTAAACTTTCCAGGGCTTTTTCACGTCAATCTCATTTCCCTGATACTGGAACTTTGTTGAGCCGTGGACTGCCATTGCAGCAGCGACATAAAGGTCTTCAGTGAGCTCCATCATGTCCTTAAAGTCTGCGTATGACTGGTAAATCTCAATCTGGGTGAATTCTGGGTTGTGGGTGCGGTCAATGTCCTCATTCCTGAAGTCCTTGCTGAACTCGTAGACCCTGTTCATACCGCCGACAATCAGCTTTTTCAGGTAAAGCTCGTTGCTTATCCTCATAAAGACATCCATGTCCAGCGAGTTAAGGTGTGTCTTGAACGGCTTTGCAGCAGCTCCGCCGTAAATTGGCTGGAGCACAGGAGTCTCAACTTCAATAAAGTCCCTGCTGTTGAGCAATGAGCGGATTGTGTCAATTATTTTCGTGCGCTTGCGGAAAACCTCGCGCACTTCAGGATTCATTATCAGGTCAAGATAGCGCTGCCTGTAACGGATTTCAACATCTTTCAAACCGTGCCATTTCTCAGGGAACGGGCGTATTGCCTTGCAGAGCATTGCGGGCTTGCTGACAAGAACAGAAACCTCTCCGGTTTTTGTCTTGAACACTGCGCCTTCTGTGCCAACCCAGTCGCCTATGTCCCATAATTTCAGATTGTCATAATCTTTTCCAAGAGTTTCCTCTTTCAGGAAAAGCTGTATCTTGTCAGTGTGGTCCCTTATGTGGCAGAAAGTAATCTTGCCCATCCTTCTTATCGAGGCAATCCTTCCTGCGACGCACACCTTGTCCTTGGACTGCTCTATTGGTATTTCCTTATATTTCTCAAGAATCTGCCTTGCTGTGTGCGTAGGGGCATAGCTGTACGGGTATGGATTTATTCCGAGCTTCCTGAATTCCTGCATCTTCTTGATGCGTTCGTCAATAAGCTCTTTTTCTGTCGGCATGGCGCTCTAATTGTGAAGGCGGGTTTTTAAACGTTATCATTCTTAAACATAGAAAAAACTAGACAAGACTGTATGCAGAAAGTATTTCATGAATGCGTGATGCGAGCAAATGGCAATATTCTTTTGGACCTAATATTGCATATGATTTCAGCATTGGTATGATTTTGAGCCCGTCAGACTGCGTAGTCCATTCCGGAGGCTGCCTGTTAAGACCTATCGCAGCCCCGCCTGCCTGTTCAACCATAAATGCCTGCGGACCCATCCCGTAAATGGTGCTCTGGTGCCTCAGATATGCCTTTGCCTGGCCTTCAAGAACTTTTCGCGTGCGGTCCACAGAGCATAGATTTTCTTCGTGGCGGAAAATCAAACCCTCCATTTGCTCGTTAAGAATTGGGCTGACCCTGTGATGCACGCCCCCTCCGAGCAAAACCAGGTCGCCCACGTGAGGCACCAAATCAGCAGAATTGCTAAGCTTGACCTCAATTCCAGTATCGTCCTGTCCGACAAACTTTTTTACCCCTTCGTCTTTTACTGCAAGATAAAGAATTTTTTCTTTTGACTGGTACATTGCACCAAGGACATACTTCGAATCCTCCATAAGCCCAACAACACTTCCGAACGAAGGCTTTTTGTGAGTGAACAAATAAGAGCCGTCCAGAGGGTCTACCACCCATTGGCGGCGGCTTGCCTTGTTTTGATCAAATAATGAAACTGAAAAAGTGTCCTCTTCAGGAATAACCCCGTCTTTTTTAAATGCAGGATACAGCTTGCTTAGGCAGTACTCCTGGCAATCTTTGTCGACTCTGCTGAACATCTTTTTAACATCAGGATTGCCTATTGCGTTAGGGTCACCCTGCTGGTCTTTCAGGCTGGGCGGGACAAAGCTCCCAAAAAAGCTCATTTGCAAATTCCCAAGCTCCCTAAGAAGACCAATGACAAATTCCTTTTCCTTGTCGTATGCCCCCATGATGCGGATAACGTGTTTGTTACTTAAAAATGTTAGGACACTGAAAAGCAGAACCTTTATAAATGGTATTCTTGTAAGATTATTCAGGAATAATCAGAGTGTTGATCTGGGGAAGACAATTATGTTCGAAGAAACAGATAAAGGCAGGAGGCAAACATTGGGATCTGATGTACTTCTGCCAGCAGTTAATGATATTTTCCAACTGTACAATGCTCTTGCAATAAAGCGCGACCTTGCTTTTGCACAGGCTGTTTGGAAGAGTGCAACTCAGTCAGACCTCGGTTACAGCACTGCAAAGCTCACGCTTGAGGCAACCCTTGCCCTTGCAGAACAGCACCCAACAAACAACCATCTTGAACAGCTTCCGGAGATTGTTGCGCGGGTTTATGCCCTCACTCCGGAAAAAACAAAGGAACTCAGGATAAAATTCATCGACGAGCTGAAGAGCCAGGCGCACCTTGCAATTGATGCCATAAGAGCCAAGGCTGAGACATATTACCACCCAAGCCAAGATGAAATCAGGGAGTATGTCACATCCCTGCCAAAAGAAGGGAAAGTCCTGCTTTTGAAATCGTGTGAAGACAGTTGGGAAACCCTTAAGACACACCACCCCAAGTACAAAGAGGAAATTGAACACTTTTTACGCCTTGAATCCCAGTTCGGCATAAATCTGAGAGACTACTTACCCGCCCAGTAGAGTTCTAGAAAGCTTTATAAGCAACGCTAAAGGAGAAGTGATGCTACTATCAAATAGTGATTTTGGGGTATTAGGGAATGTCCTCTGAAAAAAAAGTACTCATAGTCTCCAAAGAGCAGGGACTTAAGGACTTGGGAGACCTTGTTCTTCAGTTCAATACAGACATAGCGCCAAGAATTCCTGATGATTATTCTGAACTTTATGACGCAATCGTACTGTACAGCGTCCCTGAAAACATCACCGAGCTTTTCAGCAACTATGAAATTCCCGTAATCGCAACTGACAATCTCGCGGAACAAATTGAAAAACAAGGGTATTCTGCGCTTGCGTCAATCTGCCCGCGCGAAAAGCAGATTGACTGCCTTCAGGCGCTTTTGAAAAGAAAAGACAACGTAAAAGCACCCTGGAAAAGAATCCAGACAAACTTCAAGATAAAATACGGCGACCTTGACAGCCGCCTT
>JBGPSD010000011.1:0-28676 GCA_041489925.1 Candidatus Nanoarchaeia archaeon | reverse complement strand
CTCCTGAAGGGGACAAGTGGCAGAAAAAGGCGTTTATTATCTGCCCCAGCACACTCACGATTACTGTTTACGAAATAATAACAAAAGACCAAAGGTTTTAGCACAATGGCGCACGTTTATCCGACGCATTGCCCGTTTTGTAAGAAGTTTGTTACTGGAGTTTCTCGCAGCTTCTGCCCAAACTGCCGAGAATGCTTTGACGAGGTAAACACATACTGGTTTAACACAGAAGAACGCGAGACAATAGAGTTAGACGGATGCTTTATGCACTAGGAAGATTGCTGACTTTTCCAAAACCAAGAACCTTCTTCCTCGCGTCGTCTATGACAAACACTTCAAAGTCGGCAAAGTCCTTGATTAATGGGCACTTGACTTGCTCCTTGGTTATGTCGCTGCCTTCCACACTTGGGTGGAAGCTTGGCTGGACGATTAAGACGCTCTTCTTGTATTTGCCTTTGAGGAAGCACTTGAAGCGCTCAACCCTGCCTTTGTCGTGCAAAGAGACAGCAGGGTGAATGTGGCCGACAATTATCACTTCTGCGTCTTTTGTTTTTGGCATTGAGTCTCCGTGCGCAATCAGGATATTGTCAAGCTTTAATTCGCTGACAATCATTATGCCCTTTTTGTTAGCCAAAGGACCAAGAGAAGTGTCGTGGTTGCCTTTCACAATGACA
Source organism: Candidatus Nanoarchaeia archaeon (assembly GCA_041489925.1). Taxonomy (GTDB): domain Archaea; phylum Nanobdellota; class Nanobdellia; order Woesearchaeales; family ARS49; genus JAWAAW01. The sequence continues at coordinate 28,002 of JBGPSD010000011.1, read as the reverse complement.
ATTTTTTCGCACTTTCTCTGCAGATAATCAAACAAGCGCATTGTTTCCTTCCATTCCTGCCTTGAAGCAGCGCCAAACTCGTGCTTCAAATCACCATTAAGCACGATTCCTTTTGGCTTTACCTTTGCAAAAACCTGCTCAAGGCGGTCAATTATGTCCTTGTAATGAAAACGCGGCACAAGAACGCCCTGCTTCATCAATGACTCCTCAAAGCCAATGTGCAAATCAGACAAAACAAGCGCCCCTGAGTCTTTCAAGTACAGCGCAAGGTCAATGATTTCAATGCCCGGAGTGATTTCCATAACTCAGGAAATGCTCGCAACCTTTAAAAAAGTGCCCCTTGTATCAGTAACATGAATCTTGAAGAGATGGCAAAAGCGCAGGGCAAAATCAGGAAATATGTCTTTCCTGACGCATTTGTGAGTATTGCATACTTTGTCGCTGGCAAAGAATTTCTTGGAGACTGGACAACATCTAATTTCAAGCACGGAATTCAAAAAGCAGAAACTGTGACCCTAAAAACCCTGCTTATGAATGACCCTAATTTGGTGGGAATGCATGCAGTACTGAGGTCATACGCGTCAATTGATTTTGGAAAACTGCGCACAGAAAACTGGGTGGATTTGCAGCTGACAGGACAATTCCAGACCTTTGTTTCCAACATAACAGACAGTTCAACAATATTATTGTCATCAATGAGAATCGACCCATCCAAGGACAAGCGCGATGCAGAATTGTCCAGAATACTTGTTCCTTTGCACGAATTATTGAATGACAAGGTTCAGGAAGAATACAAGGAAATACAAGGCACAGACGCACTGCAGATAATAAAGAAACTGCCTGATTATGCGCCAGGCAGAAGGCACAAATACGCCTGGGCGTGCGTCCTTTCAGACGATGAACTAAAGAACTGCCTTGCCAACTGCATGATTGGCGTTTATGCCGGAACTAATCTTGTGAGGCTCCTGGCAGAAAAATATCTGCAAGCAGCCAGTACTGCAAGAAAAGATATTGCAGTGAGAGACAGAAAAATAGGCGAGTGTGGTGAGGAAATAAAGAGGCTCAAGGCAAACAGCCCTGTCAATCCTGACGCGCAGTTAAGGGCAGATTATGAAAAGCTTCAGGAAAGAGTAAGAGAGCTCGAAGCAAAACAGCCAGTTGTTCCTGCTGATGCTGCACAATTGCAGAAAGAACTTACAAATACAAGGGAGAATGCTGCAACTTATCAGGGGCTGTTGGAAACAAGCGATAAAGAGAACAAGGCGTTAACTGAAAGAGTACAGGCTCTTGAAGGAAGGCTTGAAGGAATAACAGCGCAGGCGCATCAAAGGCATGAACAGGAAAATGGGGTATACGAATCTTTCGCAATGTATGCAGTGAGAGAAGGCTATGATGCAGACCTTGCAGCAGCAATAATCCAAGCCAATTCCAAATTCAGAAGCAACAATATGGTGCCAAGAAGCATGATGAAGAAAAACGCTGAAAATGCTCTTAAAGACAAGTCAAAAATAAAGGACTTTGACAAAACACTAAGATGGCTTGCCAGCCTTGGCGTCTACAACCAGAAAGGGGACGCGTTCTCGACAAGCATAAAATTCTCTGACATTCCTGTCAGCGATGTCAGGATGTATGCCAGCATGCTTGTTGACAGGGAAGCATAATCTTTAAATAACCGGTTACCATTCTGCAATAGTAATGAGGGGGATTGTTGCAGTACTGATGTTTGTTCTTCTTGCCGCAGGCGTGAGCGCTTTTGTCACTGTTGACCACTGGGGCGTTTACGAGGACGAGCCGTTCTATGAATTTGTTGAAAACGATGTCAGCCTTAATGTGCGTGATTTGCCTTCAAATGAGGATATAAAAGTTGTTTTCACGATTCCAGAGCTTGATGTGCGCTCGAGCAAGGGCCCTTATGACCCTGAAGAACTGCGCCATACAAGCATACGCAGGTCAATATTGCTTCCCTGGGATGCTGATTATGGCGAATATGTTATCAGGATGACTGTAACAGACAGCGAAGGCAACAAACACATAAGACACAGGTTCATAGAGATTGACTGAGTGAAGAAAAATGCCGGATTATGACATTGCAATCAAATACAAGCAGCCTGAAAGGACAGACGAAGTTCTCCATATCAGCGCACAACCGCACACCCTTGTAGACGTGATTGCACGCTGCGGGTGCCTTGATGACCATTTCAAGGAAATAACAGAACTGACTGTTTACAACAAGTCAAATCCTGCTGGCCAAAAGGACGAAAAGCCAACTATGCCTTCTGCGCAGCCTGCTGAGCCTTGATGAACGCTGAGCGTTCGCACGTTACAAGGACTTCTCCCTGCATCTGGCCGCCAATGCTTGGTGTCGTTGCAACCTTCACCTTGTAGCCGACCTGTCCGCCAGGCAGGTTGAATATCAGGTTCCTTCCGGTGTCCTTCTTTGTTGTCTGCTGGACAAATATCCCAAAGCCTGTCAAGCCCTCATTCATGTCTGTGGCGTCATTGTAAAGCATCTGGACGCCGCCAGTAATGTCAACATTTATTCCCGGGCTGAATGCAAACCCTGTTGCCTCAGGACCGCCGCCTTCTGCGAACAGCGATGACTCAACATAAACCTGACCTGAGAATCCTGCTGGATTAAGTATCACGCGCACCCCTCCTGCTGCCACAATGTCTGCCTGGCCGCCTATTGCGCCACTGCCATCGTGGTCAATCTGCATCGGGTAGTCTGGGTTTGCCACGTTTATGACAAAGTTGTACTCTGTTCCTCCCAGAATCACGCTGCCAGCGCCTGTTGCAGGGTCAAAGTTCGCCGTAGTGTCCTTGCCTGCCCAGTCCTTGAAGTAAGCCTTGCTTTCATCAGGATTGGCAGAGCTGTATTCCGCTATGTTTGTTACTCCGCGCTTGTTGTTCCTGTTTGTGACAGCGAAAAGGTCGTGCTGCTGTATCGGGCCGCCTGCGAAAACAAAGTTCTTGTTTCCATCACCCCATACCAAGCCGCCAACATCAGCGACAAGCGGGAATTTGTAATACTGGCCCTTTGTGTTTGTGAAAACCATGTTGTATTTTTCGCTTCCCACTGACTTAAAAGAGATAACATTGCCGGTTTGCAGGTCAGATGTGCCTGACAGCTTTGGCGATGGCACGCTGACTTTTGGAAGGTTTCCACCAAGTCCGGCAAACAATATGTCAAAGTCGCCGAGGAATCCCTCAGGTGTCCTCAAATACTGCTTTGTGCCGTGGTGGTCTTCAACATAAACATCCTTGCCGAAAACAGGCAGCGGAGTGAAGCGGTACTCAATGCGGCTTATGCTTAGCTCGCGCCCGTCATAGGTCGCAATTATTTTTACCCTGCCGTTCATTATGTCTTTCCCATTTGCCCTGATGCCCTGGCTGAATGCCGTGTCATCATACTCGTCGCGCATGTCCAGCGTGCCTGTGGGACCCATAAAGCGCAGTGAAACTGTCTTGTCATCAGTGTTTGCCTCTGCCCTGACAATTGTATACATCGCGCCGAACATCGGGATGTCAGCTTCTTCCAGGTCCTTAAGCGTGCTGCCATCCAGCTCGCTCCTCAGCCCTGAATCAAACTCAATCAGGAACGCCAGCATGTCGCTGTCAGACGGGCAGTGCATGTAAAGCCCCTGCACATCCTGCTCATTACGCGTGTAGTCAACAAAGCAGCCGTTGAACCCTCCGGCTGTCGGGTCGCGGAGCAAAAGGGAATAGCGGACTGTTGTTGCTCCTGCATTGGTGTGGACTTTCCTGTCTGCAAAGCACGCGAACTCATTTCCTGTTATTGACGGGGTTTTGTAGCCGATTGACTGCCCGATGTCAACGCCTGTGATTACCAGTGTGTTCACGGGCTCGCCTGGCTGCTGCAATCCCTGAACAACCTGCGATGTTGTTTGTATCTGCGAATATGTTTGTACGCCAGCGTAAGAAACCTCAGACACAGGAGTGTCAAGGATGACGAGCACAGAGATTATTGCCACAAGGGCAACTACTAAGAAAATCCTCATCTCAAAAGGAACTGCGAGCTTCATGATACACCTCTTTTTTCATACTGAAAAAAGAGACCAGCGGAACACCTCAGTGTTACGCGCTGCCTCTTTTAATATGGGAATTCTTGGATATTGAGTATTTAAATGTTTCTTGGAAACCACTGCAAAAGCTTAAATATCGCAGCTGCTTCCAAGAGTGTTATGAAAGCAACAGCTGGTCAAAATGCATCAATACTTTTGCTAGCTTTGCTTCTGCTTCTGTTATAGGGGACAAGCTTTCGCAGGAAGGCGCGTTCCCTTGCAATCAGGTTAGCAGGCGCTTTCTTGCCCAACAAACAACAAAGGTGAGAACCATGGGCAATGAACGAGTAATTGTGTTTGATACAACACTTCGAGATGGTGAGCAGGCGCCCTCTTTTGCAATGAGCACAGAGGGCAAGGAAAGGATAGCCAGGCAGCTCGCATTGCTTAATGTTGACATCATAGAGGCAGGATTCCCAATATCATCCCCTGCGCAGTACGAGGCAGTGCAAAAGATTTCAGAATGGGCAGCAGAGCAGGAGCATCCGCCTGTAATCGCTGCTCTTGCCAGGGCTTCAAAGGGGGACATTGATGAGGCAGCGTCAGCCCTTGAAAGCGCGATTAATTCAGGCAGGGGAAGGATACACACCTTTATCGCGACATCACCGATACACATGAAGCACAAGCTGAAAAAAACACCTGATGAAGTCAGGGCAATAACCGCTGAGATGGTGCGCTATGCAGCCAGCATCACCCCTGACGTGGAGTTTTCGCTTGAGGATGCCACAAGGACAAAGCCAAAGTTCATGCACGAAATAATCAGGATTGCGCTTCAGAACGGCGCGACAACAATCAATATCCCTGACACTGTGGGCTATGCAACACCTGATGACTTTTACGGAAGGATAAAGTCAGTTTATTGCGAGCACCCTGAGTTCAGGAACGGCATGGCTGTGATTAGCGTGCACTGCCACAATGACCTCGGGCTTGCTGTGGCGAACTCGCTTGCAGCTGTCAGGGCAGGGGCAAGGCAGGTTGAATGCTCTGTCAATGGAATTGGCGAAAGGGCAGGAAATGCAGCCCTTGAGGAAGTCGTGATGGCATTAAAGACAAGAAAGGACATTTATGGCATTGAAACCGGCGTCAAGACCAGGCAGATTTATTCGGCAAGCCGGGCTGTTGTGCAGGAAGCAGAGGTTGATGTCCAGCCAAACAAGGCAATTGTCGGCAGGAATGCTTTTGCGCACGAGGCAGGAATCCACCAGCACGGAGTCCTTGCAAACAAGCACACGTATGAGGCAATCAACGCAGAAGATGTCGGCAGGAAAACAGAAATAGTGCTTGGAAGGCACTCTGGCAGGCACGCTGTTGCGGCAAGGCTCCAGCAATTGGGAATTAACTGCGACATTGAGCGGTTTATGCTCCAGTACAGGGCATACGCTGACAAAAACAAGGAAGTAAAAGACAATGACCTGATGACAATCGCAAAAGAAATGCAAAGAGCAGAAATTACAGTCAGATAAGGCGCTTGTTTGTCTCCAAATCAATGATGTGGATGACTAACACAGGGCATGCCTGCGCAGAGTCCATCATCTGCTTGAATTCCTTTTCTGTGATTTCAAGCTCCTGCACGCTGTTGTCTTCATTGGACTTTCCTCCCTTGAGGTCTGCCTTGCCGTCGTCTGCCATTTCCCATCGCTCTGGAAACGCGGCTATGCACGCTCCAGCGCCTATGCACTGCTCACGGTCGTAAGTAATCTTATACCGCTTCACTGTCCCGTCCTGCTGTTTTACTGCTATATTCATCATTTTTCAGAACCGATGTCAAGAACCGCGGTCGGTTCTTGAGCATGCTCGGAAAGCTCCGCTTTCCGACATGTCAATTATTGGCTTTCTTGACAAGCATTTTGAGGCAGAATGCCAGGAATTTATATGCTCTTCGCTTTCCTGCCAGCAGAAAAGAATCTCCTTCTTGTTGTTCAAAAGATGGGGAAAGTCAACAAGCCCGCGGTCAAGGTCTGCGACAGTGCAGCCAATGCCCTCAACGCGCTCAAGGACCTGCAAAAACTTGCAGATATGCTTATGCAGCTCGTCATTGCCGATTATTTCCTGGGCAAACGCAAACCTGTAGCTCTGCTCCTCTGTAAACGGGTCGCTCAGCAGCTTTGGTTCTGCGTGGTCAGCTGAAAGAAGATTCACCTGCGCCTTGATTGTGTGCAGGCGGTCAAGAATTTGCGCAACCTTTGGCAGGGCGCGCTCTGCCTCATCAAGCGAGAAATACCTCTTTTCCTGCATGACCGAAGTTACTTGACGGCGGTTTATAAGGATATAGCGACTGCAAAATTCATAAAGAAAAATATGGTTACTGCTGTTCCTCTTCACCAGGGGGAAGCTCTGACCTGCGGCTTTTCTTTTGCTTGTCCCAATCAATTACTCCTTTGACAAAACCTATCACGCGGTCCCCTGTGTCTTTTACCTCTTTATCAGTAATTTCAGGGATAGCAAGGTATTCCTCAAAGTACTTGTAAAGCTTCAAAAGGTCATCCACGACTTTTTCCGCCTTGCGCGGCTTTGCGCCGTGCTTAAGCAGGCATTCGAGCGCCTCTGCGCGCTGGCCGTGGCAAAGCAGCTCATGGAAGTTTGTGTCAAGGACTGTTTCAACGTCAGCTTTCAGCCCGTAAACCTCCTTCTCTGTTTTCGCGTTCACAAATGCGCGCACCCTTTGCGTGCGCGACATCTCCTCAAGCGCCTCAGCCGCTTTTGAGGCATCGTGCTTTCTCGCTGCCTTTTCCAGCCCGCTGATTGTGCTGACTCCGTCTTTTTCAGCCTGCTCTGCGAGCTGCTCATATGACAGGGCAGTGTTGGCGAAAATCATCCTTTCAACAAGAGATGTATTTTGCGAGCGCATCACACGCTGCGATATTTCCTCTGCTGAGAGCTTGTTCAGGTCATCATCGGGCTTGCCGTGCATTTTGCTCAGTGAAAGCAATGAAGCGTCATTGAACTCCCTTTGCCTGTCAGCGCACCAGACGCGCTTCATGAACTCGTATTTTTCCCTGATTATTGGCGCAGCATCTGCGCGCTTGCGGAACTCAGCGCCGTGCGTGAGATAAACCGCAAAGCATTCGGCAAAATCCTCATTAACCGCCTCTTTTGAGTATGGGGTGAGGAACTTCTTGGCTGCACTTTTTTCAGGCAGCGCTGTTATTTCCAGCCATTTTCTTTTTTCATCATCAGGAAGATGGGCGTATATTGATTCACCTGTCTCGTGCAGCAGGCAGTGCCTGAAGCATTCCATGTGGCACAAGACATTTTCCATGTTTTTCTCGAGCTGCGACTTTTGCTTTTTGTCTTCGCGTATTTCCGCCATAAGGAGCTCTTCGCCTGAACTTATCACAGGCGACTCAATAGGCAGAGCAATCGCAATCCGCTTTTTGACAGGGTCGTAGTGGCCTGATTTCACAGTCCCTGTCCTGAATGTGTCAATTGTCTGCGCATCAGAAATTTCCTTGTATATTGCGCGCACATTGCCTGCAGCGCCTTTCGGCATGCAGCCAAGCAAATCACGTATTATTCGCAGCTCATCAAGGCTGAACTTCACTGTGCGCGTAACCAGCTCATCATCTGTTGATTTTGACAGGTACATCTCTACAGGGTCGTATTTGTGGCTGCCTGAATAAACCCCTGTGGGCACATAGACGCCGTGCTTTTCAAATATCTCTGACTGGACTGCGTCAGCAGCAAGCTGGTTTTTGCCGACGTTCACATTGCTGACCCTCATCTGAAGCTCTTTCAAGAGCTCCTGCATAACAACATTCTTCCTGTCAGGGCTTGCGATTGCGCTTTGGAACGCGTATGATGCGCTGTGCTGAAGGTGCCCTGCAAACGGGACTGAGTCAACAATCCTGCCGTCCTCGCTTATGAAATCAATTCCTGAGCCGTACATTTTTGCATAGCCCCTGAACAAGTCCTCTTTCTCAACAAACTTTGGCAGCCTTGAGAGCATTCCCATCAGCTTTACAAAATCCTGCACCCAGTGCAAAGGCATTTTCCTGACCTGCATTCCTGAGTAATAGCGCGTTATTGCCTCGCGGCACTCGCCAATCGCCTCATCGCTGATTTTCCTGTCGCCCACAAGCGACTCAAGCGTGGCTGAATCAAAGTTTTCAGGCAGGCTGTACCTTTCTGCCCTGTTTTTCAGGAATGACTTAAGGAGCATTGAATCTCCGCGCTGCATAGGCACAAGGTTATTCCGCGCCCAAAGCCCGCCGAAAAGGTCCTGGTCATCAATGCTCAGCAAAACAATGCCCCTTATCAGCTGTGCAACATTGTGGTTGAAAGGCACAAGCTGGTATTGGTGGCTGGCATTAGTCAGCCCTCCGGCATCAAATGAGTTTGACGCCTCGCTTCCTGTTTCAAGGCGGTCGTCAATTGTGCCCATTGCGAATTTCAATCCGTCCATGTCAATATCCACAAGGGCGTGCGGGTAATACACATACGCAGGCTTGTTGTAGAGCCAGTCTTTTGGAATATCCGCAAGGGAAAGCCAGGAAACCTCGTCTGCTGTGAGATTTGGGTAAACCGAATTAATCATTTTAACTTCAGGAGGGACATTTAGTTTTTCTATTTCCGGATGTGTTATTATTGGCTTCATAGGCATCCTGCCTTTGTTGTTTTCATAATACCTGAGCAGATTTGCAAGCCCTTTTTCATAGGAAATATTCTCAACAAGCTTTTTCTTCAGGTTTTCGCGGAGCTCGTCAAGGCCGTGGTCCTTCCTGTATGCCTCAACAGAGTTTCTTTCAAGAACCGTCTGCAGGCTGCGCTTCTGCTCTGCAAGCGCTTTAGGGTCTTTTGGCTCAACAGGCACAGGGGATTGGTCTGCAGATGGTTCCTTGTTTTTGTAAGCGTTCAGCCTTTCAGCCATTATCTTGTCAATGCACCTGCAGTATTTGTCGTGCAGCTCTGAGAAAGTGGCTCCTGCGTTTTCGTTTTCAAATAACCTGCGCGCATCCTGAACCTCTGCGAGGCTTGTGGTACCCCTGAACTGCGGAGGCACAGCTAATTCAGTGAGCTTTTCCAACAGGGCCGGAGTGAATTTCTTCACTTCAGCAGGCAAATATCCCTTGGTCTTGTCGTCCATAATACACCGAAAAGCGTATATTTACCACTAGGTAGTGACTATTTATAAAGGTAATGGTTTTACCTGACTGATTTCAAGAATTCAACCAGCATGCGTATGCCGAATCCTGTTCCGCCCTTATCTGTATAGTACTTTCTTTCAATGCTCCAGGCAGGACCTGCAATGTCAATGTGGGCATAAGGTGTTTTCTCAACAAAGTGCTGGAGGAAGCAGGCTGCGGTTATCGCGCCAGCCTCATAGCCCTTTCCGCCGGCAATGTTCCTGACGTCAGCGATGTCGCTTTTTATTAGGTCCTTGTAATCGTCAAACATTGGAAGCTCCCAAAGCAGTTCGCCAGATGCCTCGCCAGCCAGCTTGAGCTTGTTTACCAGCGCAGTGTCCTTGCTCATTACCCCTGCTGCTGCATAGCCGAGCGCGATAACGCACGCTCCTGTCAGGGTTGCCAAATCAACAATGTATTTTGGCTTGTGGTTCTTTTCAACATAAGCCAGAGCGTCAGAAAGAACAACCCTGCCCTCTGCATCTGTGTTGCCAATCTCAATAGTCCTTCCATTGTATGCAGTAACCACGTCTCCTGGCTTGTATGCCTTGTTGCCTGGCATGTTTTCTGTGCTTGGAATGACTCCTACAATATTAACATTCAAGCCAAGCTCCGCAGCTGCCCTGATTGTGCCGATTACAACGCCTGCGCCTGCCATGTCGCTCTTCATGTCTTCCATGTAGTTTGCAGGCTTCAGGTCCAAGCCGCCAGAGTCAAATGTGATTCCCTTGCCGACAATTGCGACAGGCTGCCCTGTTCCTTTTTTGTACTCAAGAACTATGAACCTTGGCTCTTCAGAACTTCCGCTGTTGACAGCGAGAAGGGCGTGAAGCCCGAGCTTTTCAATCCCCGCTTTGTCATAAACCGCAACTTTAACGCCGAGCTTTTTCAGTTCCAAAGCGCTTTCAGCGAGCTTTGCAGGAGTTCTGAAAGATGCTGGCTCATTGACCATATCTCTGACACCGCACTGCGCATCTGCAATTATTTTTCCTGCTTTTGAGCCCTCTTCTGCGGCCTTGTCTGCCTCGAGAAGGGTTATGCCCTTCAGCTCCCTGATTTTGTCCTTGTCAATTGTCTTGTACTTTGTGAACTGGTATGCGCCAAGGATTGTGCCCTCTGCGACTGCCTGAGCCTGCTCGCGCATTGTGGCTTTTTTTGTTGTTATGTTGTGCAAAGTGGTGGCATAGCTCCTGATATTGCCATCGCGCAATGCCCTTGCAACAGTTCCTGAGACACGGCGAAGCTGTTCAAGCCCGAATTCATCGCGCTTTCCCAATCCAGCAAGCAGGACATGCTCGCAGGGCAGCTTTTTCAGGGTGTTAATGAGCTTCAGCTGGCCGAATTCTCCTGTGAACTCCTTTTTCTTTATGACGTGGTCTATTGCGCCATCAAGAATCTTGTTTATTTCGCTCAGAATGGCGTCTGGCTTTGGCTCAAAAACGCCAAGGACAACTGCTTCGACTGGAAAATCCTTCCATCCTCTTTTATCAGTCAGAATATCGACCATAGCCTGCTTTTTGTCGCAGTGCTATTTATAGCTTTTGCCAAACCTTCTGCATAAGCAAGGCGTCGCCCTCTATGTTTGGGCTTTCTGATATGATTACTCCCCGGGCTTTGAATTCCTTTAATGCGTTTAGAAGTTCCTTGTAATTCATGTCGCTGTCAGGAAGGTCAAGGTGGTTTCTTTCTCCCTTGTCTGTGTAGTTTATGCCTGATACATGGCAGTGGAGGTTTTGAAGCGCTTCCTTGCCAAGGCCTTTTTCCAGCTGAGCTAACGTGTTTTTGAATTCCTCAAATGAGTTTTCTTTTCCTGCTGAGCGCGCGTGCAAATGCGAGAAGTCAATGCAAGGCAGGACTTGCTCAACTTCCTGCGCGAGTCGGATGCATTCCTGCAAGTCGCCCCATTGCGACGCCTTGCCTGTTGTTTCGGCGCGAATCCAGATATTGCTGCCATTGTCTTTTAGCTTTTTGACAAGCTCTTTTACCGCGCTTTTCACCTGTTCAAACACTTTTTCCTTGGGCTGAGCCTGATAGAACGCCATATGCCAGAGAACGCTCCAGCAGCCGCAGTCTGTTGCTGTTTTTGCAGCGAGCCAGAGCCTTTTCTTGCTGGCTTCAAGCTTTGCTTTTTCCAAAGAGGCAAGATTGACATAATACTGGCCGTGGCACGTTAGGACAATGTCTTCATCTTTTGCTGTTTTTTTAACATCAGGAGCAGTTTTTTCAGAAATATTCACAGTCTGCACAAACTCAAGCTCCATTGCGCCAAGACCGAGCTTTTTTACTGCCTTAATGCCTTCAACAGTGCCCAAACCTTTTGCGCCATGAGGAATTCCAGCAGTGCCAAAGAGGAGTTCTTTCATCACAACTAACCTTTTACGTTGCCGATAGGCTTGAAGCCAACTACCTTTTTGCTGATTCCGAGCTTGTGCATCACGTCGACAACCTCTGAAATCGGCTTGTAAGCAAATCCTGCCTCTTCTGCAAGCCCTGAGAATGAAACTGTGCGGACATAAATTCCCTTTTTCTCCATTTCCTTTTGCAAGTCCTCGCCGCGCACCATGTGCTTTGCTTTTGTCCTGCTCATTGTCCTACCAGAGCCGTGCGCAGTGCTTCCCCAGGTTTCCTCAAGGGCTTTGTCAGTGCCAAGCAGCAAGTAAGATCCTGTTTCCATTGAGCCGCCGACAATAACCGGCTGGCCAATATCGCGGAAGAACGGCGCAAGCTCTTTTCTGCTCGGACCAAAGCATCTTGTAGCTCCCTTGCGGTGGACAACGAGCTTCTTTGTCTTTCCGTCAACCTTGTGCTCTTCAACTTTAGCAATATTGTGAGCGACATCGTAAACAAGGTGCATTCCCAAATCATCAGCAGGAGTGTTGAAAACCTTGCCAAATACCTCGCGTATCCTGTGAAGAATAATCTGCCTGTTGACAAATGCAGCGTTCGCGGCGCAACCCATTGCCTGGAAATAATCCTGTCCTTCCTTGCTGTTGAATGGAGCGCACGCAAGCTCGCGGTCAAGCACTTTTATCCCATAATCCGGCATCTTGTTAAGGAAAGTCTGCAGATAATCCGAAGCAACCTGATGCCCAAATCCTCGGCTGCCGCAGTGCACCATCACGCAAATCTGGTCAGGGCTTGTTATGCCGAGCTTTTTCGCTGTTTTTTCGTCAAAAATATCCCTTGCGACCTGAACTTCAAGATAATGATTGCCAGAGCCAAGAGTGCCAAGCTGTGTTATTCCCCTTTGCACTGCCCTGCTTGATACCTTGTCAGGGTTTGCCCAGGAAATGCATCCAGAGTCTTCTGTGCGTTCAAGGTCCTCGTCCCATCCATAGCCCTGCTCAATGCACCACTTGCTTCCCGCAGTTATGGCTTCCTTGAACTGCGCAGGAGTTAGCTTGAGAAATCCCTTGCAGCCAACTCCTGCAGGAACCTTGTTGAAAAGAGTGTCAATTAATTCTTTTATTTTTGGCTTTACATCATTCTCTGTCAGGTTAGTTGTGACCAGGCGCATTCCGCAGTTGATGTCAAATCCGATTCCGCCTGGAGAGATTATGCCGTCCTTGTCAGGGTCAAATGCTGCGACACCGCCAATCGGAAAGCCATAGCCTGAATGCGCGTCAGGCATGCAGTGCGCGAACTTGACAATTCCAGGCAGACAGGCAACATTTGTCAGCTGGTCAAAGACAGTGTCGTCCATTTCCTTCATCAATTTGTCGCTGGCGTAAATTCGCGCAGGAACCAGCATCCCGCCCTTGTAAGTTGTTGGTATTTCCCAGATGTTTTCCTTTATTTTCTTTGCAGACAATTTTCCAGGGCTTGGAGCTTCGTCACTCATATGTCCACCACAACTGTGCATTTCCATCCTTTTGGCGTCTCCTCTACATTGAACTTGTGCATTGTGACTGCCTTTAGGTCATTTCCGAGCTTGTGCTTTTTAGGGTCTATCTTTTCGCCCTTTAATTCCGCGACAAGCTTGTATTTTGCATTCTTTGCGATTGAAACATTTGCAGTTTTGAAAATCAGTTGTTCAGCGTCCTTGAAGAAAATGATTTCACTCAGGAAGTCAAACAACAGCTGGCCAATATCATTGCGCTCCATAACTATTTTCTTTGTGATTTTTTCCTCAACAGTATTCAATTTTACCTGCGATTCAAACATGGCGAGGGCTGCATTTGTAAAAAGGTCATTCAGTTCCTTTCCGGTTGCCTCAAAAGCAAGGTCAGCTGTTGATACGCCCTCCAAGAATCTATACGCAGGCATAATGGCGATGTCAGAAGGTGCGTATATAAAGTTTTCCAGATTCGCAACATTTATAATCTTTCCAGATGGCAAAAACAATATGCAGGATAATGCAATAGTTTCAGTGAGCCGGCTTTGCAAGTCATTCGGCAACCTCAAGGCAGTCAACAATATCTCATTTAAGGTCAAGCGCGGTGAAATATTTGCTTTTCTCGGACCAAACGGAGCGGGCAAGACAACCACGATAAAGATGCTCACAACACTGCTCAGCCCGACAAGCGGGGCAATCTCTGTCAATGGCTTTGACCCTGCAAAGGACAAGAATTCTGTCAGGAAATCATTCGGCATTGTTTTTCAGGACCCAAGCCTTGACGACGAGCTTACGGCGTATGAAAACCTTGAATTTCACGCAGTGCTTTACCATGTTCCAAGCGGGCAGAGAAAGCCGCGCATAGACCACTTGCTGAAATTCGTAGGGCTCTGGGAAAGGAAGGACGACCGTGTCAAGACATTTTCAGGAGGAATGAAAAGGCGCCTTGAAATCGCGCGCGGGCTTATACACCACCCGAAAATACTTTTCCTTGACGAGCCAACACTCGGGCTTGACCCGCAGACAAGAAACCACGTCTGGGATTACATAAAACAGCTGAACAGGGACGAACAAATGACAATCTTCTTCACGACACACTACATGGAAGAGGCAGACAAGGCAGCAGACACTGTGGCAATAATTGACCATGGGAAAATCGCCAGGATTGGAAAGCCAGCAGAAATAAAAAAATCAACCAGGGCAGGCTCGCTTGAGGACGCCTTCCTGAAAATAACAGGGCGCTCAATCCGCGAGGAAGCGGCGTCAACAGCAGAGATGATGAGAAAACACAGAGCAATATGGAGGCACTGATGGGCGCGATTTACATAATGTGGCTGAGGCAGCTGAAAAGATACTGGCGCTCAAAGCCAAGAATGATTGGCTCGCTCGGACAGCCGCTTTTGTTCCTTGTCGCGCTTGGATTCGGCTTCGGGCCGATATTTGAAAAGGCAGGCGGAGGCAACTACATTACTTTCCTCGCGCCAGGAATAATCGCAATGAGCATACTTTTCACATCAGTATTCACAGGAATGGAAGTAATCTGGGACAGGCAGTTCGGGTTTTTGAAAGAAACCCTTGTCGCGCCTGTGTCACGCCTTGAAATAATGGTTGGCAAAACAATTGGAGGGGCGACAGTGGCATTTTTGCAGGGAATTGTTGTGCTGATTCTTTGCATTGCAATAGGATTCAGGCCTGTAAGCATTGCACAGCTGCCAGTTGCGCTTTTGTTCATGTTCCTGACAGCGCTTTTGTTCACTGCATTAGGCATAGCGCTTGCATCAAGGCTTGAGGACATGCAGGCTTTCCCGCTGATTACAAACTTCATCATAATGCCGATATTCTTTTTGTCAGGGGCATTGTTCCCAATGACAGGGCTGCCAAAGGCAATAGAAACAGTAACTGCGTTTAATCCTCTTGCTTATGGCGTTGACGGCATCCGCGGAGCACTTGCAGGTGTTTCGCATTTCGGGTTTATGATGAACCTTGAAGTCCTTGTTGTGCTCTCGGTGATTATGTTCGCGTTTGGAAGCTGGATGTTCTCAAAGATTGAGATTTGAGGTTTACGACACCTTGCTCAAACAGCCTGAAAGATACTGATTCACCTCTTTTTCAAGCTGGATGGGGTCTTTTGATGCAAATGTTTTCCTGGAAACAGTCAGACTCGTTTCTTTTGCGTGGATGTGAAACTCATAATCATCAATCTTGAGCTTCAGAACCTTTTTATTATCAGGGTTTATCGCAACCCTTTGCCCCTGCTCAATCGGCTGCTGGGCTTCTGCGAGCTCAGGATTACCTGCAGGGGTTTTGTAAAGCCGCAAAACACGGTTGTAGCGCGATGAAGAGCGGTTTTGTTCTGCAACAGGCGAGACAACAATCATTTTGCAAAACACAGGGCGGTGGTATTCCTCACCACCATCACCAGTGTACAATTCAACCTTGCTTATCCCGTAAATCGCAACTGCCTCAAGTGTTGAAATCTCTTCAGGAGCCATCTTTGAACGCCTCCCTGAGCCAGTTTGAGACATATTGCGCGATTTTTTCTTTGCGGGCCTGATACTCACGGTTTGCCAAATCGCTGAAATCCTTTTTCTCAACACCAACCCACTTGCCGCCAAAATTGCAAAGCCTGTAAGTATCTTCGCCAAACCTCACATCAAAAATACCGTCTGAAAGCTTTTCCAAAGAGAAACTCTCATCAGGCCTGATAAATTTCTGAAGGCTGATGTCCTCAGGACCTGCGTAGAAGCGCAGGGCGCGGTTGCACTCAATCGGCTTTCCAAGATAACAAGTACATTGCTGGACAGGAACAATGGCAGCCGCCTTGCAGGAAATAAAGTCTGAACTCCTGTCAGCGCCCTTTAACTTAAACGCATAGTTAAGCCCGTTTATCAGGGTTGCCTCAAGCGGTGAAACTGCATCAGGCGCCATCTTTTGAAGCCTCCTTGAGAAGCTGGTGAACATAATCCCATGCTGTGAATTCGCAGGCAGTCCATTGCTGGCCAGCTAATCTGCCGAAATCCAACTTTGCGGTTGAGAGCGAGTTTCCCTCTGGCGCGTGAATGTCATAAACCGAGCTGAATATTTTTATTCTTGCGTGAGCCGGATTCTGCGGCTCAACAGCAACTTTCTCGCCCTGCTGAATAAAACGCTCCCATTGAATTGAGTTAGGAAGGCGGTACAATCTCACAACGCGGTCGCAAATAGAAAGCGATCCTGGGCTTGCAAAGCACCGCATTCCGGGCCCGATTACCAATGCCTGGCAGTAAAAGCTCATTGGCCTTTCAGAATAGTTTGAAAGCACAACATTGCTGATTCCCTTTACCAGTACCCCCTCAAGAGGCGACTTTGACTCAACGTTGTCTGCCATGAAGAATAAATGGTTAAAATAAGATATAAGCCTGTGTTGTAGCGGCAGACACTACATTCAAATAGGTTTCGTCAGCAGGCCAAGAACATACTGGTTGATTTTAGCATTGCACACCGCAGAAGGCTCGTTAGCCATACTGCGGAAGTCTCCCCAGGTCACAACCAGCCGTTTTCCTTCCAGAGCGTGGAGGCAATAAACAGAACTGCCGACGCGCAATATTGAAGTATCCGCGCTTTGCTTCTCAATGTCAGCCCTTTCGCCCTCTGCAATCGGCTGATGGCGCTTTAAATCAGAAGGCAGTGCATAAAAGCGTAAAATGCGGTCGCAGATAACGTTGTCTTTGCCGTCTCGCGTGATGCACTGGTTTTCAGGCGTAACAACTGCGGCATAACAGGCGATCTTATCAGAAACAACGTCAACGTAGCTGATTCCCCTGATTACAAGCACCTCCAGGGGGGATTGCGACAGAGGAGGCGGAAGCGGGAATTGAGGCAGAGGAGGCGGAATCTGGGATGATGGCAATGGCGGCGGCACATCTGAATCAGCAGGATTTTCCATGTATCTGTATAGAGGTATGGTATTTATAAGAGTTCGGAGGATTCTGCTACTTTTTCTTTTCCCAGTCAATGCCCACTGTCTTTGCGCCGGTTACAAACTTGTAGCATTCAAGAGCAGCCTTTGCGCCCTCACCTGCTGAGATTACTGTCTGCTTAAACGGCACAGAAGTCGCGTCTCCTGCTGCGAAAATGCCAGGCACAGAAGTCTTGTTGCCACTGTCTATGACAACCTCATTCTTTTCATTGATATTGACAAGCCCCTTGACTGAGCTCACGTCAACAGCATAGCCGATTTCCTTGAAAACGCCATTAAGAGTGAGAAGCTTTTCCTCATTTGTCTCTGCATTCTTGATTTTCAAGCCTGTAACGAACTTGTCGCCCACAATCTCAACAGGAACATAAGGCGTTGTAATCGTGATAAGCTTTTCAGTTTTAATCTTTTCAACGCTGACTTCATCTCCCCTGAACTCATTTCTCCGGTGAATAAGGTAAACCTGCTTTGCTCCTGCGTGGACAAGCTCCAATGCGCCCTCAACAGCAGAATTTCCTCCGCCAATAACCGCGACAACCCGGTTCCTGTAAAGCGGAGCATCGCATGTTGCGCAAGTGCTCAATCCGCGGCCAAGGAATTTTGCTTCTCCAGGAATGCCAAGCTCTCTTGGAACTGCGCCGAAAGCAAGAATCACTCCTTTTGCTGTGTAAACGTCATTGTTTGAAAGAGTTAGCTTGAATCCTGTGCCTTCTTTTTCAACTTTAATGACTTTTCCTGCGACAAACTCTGCTCCGAATGACTTTGCCTTGCTGTAAAACTTCTGCATTAATTCAGCGCCAGGCATTGCCTCAACGCCAGGATAGTTTTCTATGTGATTTGTAAGGTTTGACTGGCCGCCTATATCGACGGAAATGACAACAGTCTTCAGGTTTTTCCTGCAGGTATAGATTGCAGCAGTCATTCCAGCAGCCCCTGCACCCACAATTACAACGTCATATTGCTTCATAACGATAAGAACTATGCAGGGTGTATAAAAAGATTTGTGCTGTGAAAATCCATAAACAGCGGCCAACACTTGCAAACGTTCGCGTTTGCAAGTTCGCCGACAATCTGCGGATTGTCGGGATGTGGTTGGCGAGCTTGCTCATCCTTCAGATTCGCAAGGCTTATATACTACTATCGCTTCCGATATATCGGTAACAATATATCGGCAACGATATGGCAAGCTCTATGATTCGCGGATTTTTGAATGTTCTTGTACTGAAAGAGCTTGACGAGAGCCCAAAGTCAGGATATGAGCTGATGAAGCGCCTTGAGGAGCGCGTCGGAACAAAGCCCTCGCCAGGAAGCATTTACCCGCTTCTTGAAGAGCTGAAAAAAGACAGGCTTGTAGCATTCAAGGGAGACGGGCGCTCAAAGGAGTACCACCTCACTGCCGAAGGAAAGAAAAGGCTAAAGTCAATGGATGTAAAGCGCGAAGAATGCCTGAGCGGATTTCTCGGCGGTATGAAGATGCTTTCTGCAATGACAGGAGAGGATATGTCCTTCCCAATGGCAATGGTTGACTCGATGCGCAAGGGAGTTTTCCCGTTCAAGGAAATCAATCCTGAATGGGACCAGCTTAGGGAGTCGCTTTTCGTGATGATGAGAAAGAACACGCTTGGCAGAAACGCAAAGCAGGTCAGGAAAATAATCGGCAATGCGCTCAAGGAGATGAAATCGCTGTGAAAAAGCCAATCATTGAGCTGAAACAGGTATGGAAGACTTACAAGATGGGAGAGAATGAAGTCCACGCGCTTCACGGGATAAACCTTGAAGTCATCCCTGGCGAATTCCTTGCGATACAGGGGCCGTCAGGAAGCGGAAAAAGCACAGCGATGAACCTTATCGGATGCCTTGACGTGCCAACAAAAGGGGAAATACTGCTTGACGGCCATAACATCAGCAAAATGTCAGAATCAAACCTTGCACAAATCCGCGGAAGAAAAATCGGGTTCATATTCCAGAAGTTTAACCTCATTGAGACGCTCACTGCATTGGAGAACGTGACTCTTCCGATGACATTCCAGGGAATTCCTGAAGCAGAACGAATCAAGCGCGCGACAAAGCTGCTCACCCAGTTCGGGCTTGCAGACAGGATGAATCACAAGCCAAACGAGCTTTCAGGAGGGCAGCAGCAAAGAGTGGCGATTGCAAGAAGCCTTGCTATTGACCCGCCTGTCATCCTCGCTGACGAGCCCACAGGAAACCTTGACAGCAAGACAGGAAGGGAAGTTATGCTCTTCCTGCGCGAACTTAACGAGCACGAGGGAAAGACAATCGTGCTTGTCACTCACGATGACATCCTTGCCCGCGCAGCGGACAGGATAGCGTTCCTGAAAGACGGAACAATAACAAAATCACAAATGGTACGAGGTGCGAACAAATGAAAAAACTGTTAATTTTGGCGCTGATGCTTGTGCTTTGCGCAGTTGGCGTGTCGGCAGGGGGCGCAATGGTAACCGCGTCAATACTGCGGTACGAGCCGACTCCTGCAGAGCAGGGCAACACTGTTGATGTCTGGGTGCAGTTAAGCAATGCAGGCACAAAAGCTGAAATGGTTGCGATAAAATTCCAGCCAGAATATCCTTTCAGCCTTGCCCCCGGAGTCCAGGGAGAAGTGGAAGTTGGAACACTTGCGGCAATTGAGAACAAGGTGGTCAAGTTCACTTTGTTTATTGACTCCAATGCCCCAAACGGCGACAGGAATGTCAAATTCCTTTACAAGCACGGAACAATTGACCAGTGGGCGCAGCTTGAGGCTCCAATCACAATCCAGACGCAGAACGCAGGGCTTATGATTGACAGCTATAATGTTGAACCCTCGCCTGTTGTTCCAGGCCAGATATTCAATGTCACGCTGAAGTTCCGCAATGCAGGAAAAATCGCGGTCAAGAACCTTGACGTGAGCTTTGACCTTCCTGAAGGCACATTCAGCACAATCGGAACAGGAGCAAAGAAGCGCGTGGACTACATCGCGGCAGAGGAAACAGAAACAGTTGGCTTCCAGATGGCGTCTGACACAAGCACTGCAGTGAAAGTGTACAATGTTCCAGTAACCCTTTCGTACCAGGATGAAAGGAACAAGCAGTACACTGACACGGCAAAGATAAGCCTTGTTGTCAATGCAAAGCCAGAGATTTCGCTTTCTGTTGACTCGACAAAGTTCACCACAAAAACATCGCCGGGAACAGTTTCTCTTAAGATAGTCAACAAGGGCGTTGTGAACATGAAGTATGTCTCTGTAAAGCTGGTTGAAACCCCTGATTATGAGGTTCTCAGCTCCACAAATGAGGCATATGTCGGAAACCTTGACAGCGATGACTTTGAGACAGTTGACTTTACAATAAAGCCGCTTGTCGCAGAGCCAAGGCTCAAGGTGCAGATGGAATTCAAGGACCCGTACAACATGGACTACACAGAGTCCTATGACCTGCCATTGAGGATAATAACTGCAGCTGACCTTGGAAACGGCGGAGTGCCGTGGGGCTGGATTATACTCGGCCTGGCTGTTGTGGGCGGAGTCATTTACTGGCGCGTCAGGCGCAAAAAGAAGCGCTGAAAATGCTAAAGGATTACCTTATCATTGCCTTTGGTAGCATGCAGAAGAGATTTCTGCGTACTTCGCTGACAATGGTAGGCATCTTTATAGGAATCGCAGCAGTTGTCGCGCTGATTTCCCTCGGGCAGGGAATGCAGAACGCAATTAATGCACAATTCGCAGGAATTGGCAGCGACAAGATAATAATACAGGCAGCGACAGCAGGAATGGGACCGCCAGGCGCGAACTCTGCAAGCTCAATAGGAAAGCATGACCTTGATATCATCAGCCAGACAGCAGGAGTAAAGGCGTCATTTGGAAGGCTTCTAAGGTCTGTTTCAGCTGACTTCCAGGGAGAGTCAGAGAACCTTTTTGTCGCAGGCACACCTGACACAGAGCCTGACAGGCAGCTTTCAATAGACACAAACAGCCTGCGTGTTGAGCAGGGAAGGATGCTCAAATCAGCTGACAGGGGAAAGCTGGTTGTCGGAAACAATGTCTGGGCAGGAAAGCAGTTCGCAAAGGAAATGACTGTAGGCTCAAAGATTTTTCTCAATGGCAAGCAGTTTGACATTGTCGGGCTGATGCCGAAAATAGCAATAAATATTGACATGGCAGTGTTCATGAACGAGGAAGACGCGCGCGAGATACTTGGTGAAAAAGACAAGTTCAGCATGATTGTCGCGCAGGTTGCGCCAGGCGAGGATATCTCAAAGGTCGCTGACAGGATTTCGCGCGCAATGAGGCGGGACAGGCACCAGAAAGAAGGCTATGAGGACTTCACAATCCAAACAAGCGAGGAAATTATTGCTTCTGTCAACACAATTCTCGGAGTTGTCCAGGCGGTTTTCATTGGAATTGCTTTGATTAGTTTGCTGGTCGGCGGAATCGGCATAATGAACACAATGTACACTGCAGTTCTTGAAAGAAAGCGCGACATTGGCGTGATGAAGGCAATAGGCGCGCGCAACAGCGATGTAATGATGATATTTTTGCTTGAAAGCGGCTTGCTTGGGCTGACAGGCGGAATAATCGGAGTGCTTATCGGCGCAGGGCTGAGCAAGTCAGTGGAGCTTATCGCGAAAGGCATCATTGGAAACCTGATTCAGGCATCATTCCCGTGGTATTTGATAGCCGGAGCATTGGCATTTTCATTCACGATTGGAGTTATTTCAGGAACTTTCCCTGCAATGCAGGCAAGCAAGCTTCCTCCTGTTGAAGCTTTGAGGGGGGAGTAAATGGCAAATGACTTTTTTGAGCTGGCAACACTTGCGTTCAGGAATGTGCGCCGCAGGAGACGAAGGACTTTGCTCACAATGCTTGGCGTTTTCATAGGCATAGCCGCTGTTGTCGCGCTTGTTTCTTTGGGACAGGGGCTTCAGGGAATGATTAACGCGCAGTTTGAGAAAATCGGCGGAGACAAAATCATAATTCAGGCAAAGGAAATGGGTTTTGGAGGCCAGAACATACCAAACCAGCTAAAACAGCGCGAGCTTGACCTTACAGAAAAAACAAAAGGAATCAAAAGAGCTGCTGGAGCGCTTTTCAGGGCACAGCTTATTGTGTTCAATGACGTGCAAAGGACGCAGTTTGTCATGGGAATGCCTGACAAGCAGGAAGACGCAGACCTTTTGATACAAGTCAATTCGTGGGAGATTGCAGAAGGAAGGATGCTGTCATCAAAGGACAAGGGAAAGGCAGTGATTGGGGACGACCTTGCCCACAAGGACTTTTTCAAAAAGGAAATTGCAGTCGGCAACAAGATACTTGTCGGCGGAAAGCTGTTTGAGGTTGTTGGAATACTGAAGCGCACAGGAGACCCGGGAACAGACCCGACTGTGACAATTTCTGAGGCAGAATTAAGGGAGATGACAAACGAGTCAGAGGCATACTCGTACATTGTCGCGCAGAGCGCGTCTGGAGAAAACCCTGAGAAAGTCGCTGACGATGTCAAAAAGGAAATAAGGCGCGACAGACACCTGAAAGAGGGCAAGGAGGACTTCAGCGTCCAGACAAGCACGCAAATGATTGAGTCATTCACCAAGATATTCAACATCATACAGGCAGTGTTTATTGGAATAGCTGCAATCAGCCTCATAGTTGGGGGGATTGGAATAATGAACACAATGTACACTGCAGTGCTTGAAAGAACCCGCGAGATTGGAGTGATGAAATCAATCGGCGCAAGGAACAGGGACATAATGGGGATTTTTTTGATTGAAAGCGGATTCCTTGGCACAGCAGGAGGAATAATCGGAATAATTATCGGGTTTGGGATCAGCAAGGCGGTTGAAGTCGGAGTCAATTACCAGTTCGGCGCAGGCACACTTATGGCAGCTTATCCGTGGTATCTGATTGTCGGAGCGCTTGCATTCTCATTCGGCGTTGGAGCAATAAGCGGGTTAATGCCTGCGAGAAGGGCGTCAAGGCTGAAGCCTGTTGACGCGCTTAGGTATGAATAGAATTCAACGCCTTGTTATTGTGATTCTCTCATAAGGCGTTGCAGACTCAACTTTTACTGAGAAGTCATAACTCTTTCTGCGCGGATTAAAAATAACGTGATGAATCTCTCCACTGGTTGTTTTTTTAACAGTAACAGGCCTCATTCCTGCCTCTGCCTTGATTTTTGTGTAAACAGCACCAGCCAGCTGATATGGCACTGGCATCATCTTATGCCATTTTCCACCTGCTTTATATTTCGCGCGAACTTCAAAATTTTCTTTAAATCCGTCTACCAGCTCTGGATAAAGAATCATTTTTTCCGCGCGTTCGTTAATTGCCACCCGCATCACAAGCAAGTATATTTTGAATGCAGGCTTTGCATATGCCCAAGTCGCTTCGCAGTCAGGAAGGTTAAGCGTCTCAGCTGCCTGAAGGACAGCATCTGGGCTGCGAATATTCTGCATAAGTGTGATGTAATCGCCCATATCTGCTGTAAAACGCTCATGGCACGCTAAAACCTCTTTGCTGGTTGGGATTTTCTTTGCAGTTTTCAAAAGCGCAGTGATATACTTTTTATCTTCCTTCACAGCATCAGTCAGCTGTTCTGATAATTCTTTTCGTATCTTGCTTTGCAAATAAATCTCGGCGTCAGCATGGTGCTCGCTGATAAGCTCTTTCATGCGCGGAGAATACAAAATCCTGGAGAGCAAACTCTCAAGCCGCCTTTCTTTCTTGGTGCCCCGGAGTGCAAGCTCAACAAAATTATCAAGAGTCCTTGCGATTGGCTCCCTCATAAGCGTCATTTACCGCAGGACAGTTTAGGTCTATAAAAAGCTTCGGAAGTCAGAATTCCAGTATCTTTCCTTCTTTTGCGACGTTAATTATCCGTGTTGAGCCGATTTTGTCCTCGACGCCTGAGGCTTCGTGGATGTGGCCGCAGATGACGACATCTGGCTTGAACTCTGTGATTGCCCTCCTGATTGCATTGCTGCCAGGGAACCTGCCAAGCTCAAATATTGTTCCTGCAGGGTGCTCGTGGACAAGCATTACTTTCTTGCCAGCTCCCTTGACTTTCTCAAATCCCTGCTTGAGCAAGGCGAAAAGCTCGTCCTCGTCAATCAGGCCATTAGGACCAATCTGTGTTGACCCTCCTGCGCCAAAGAATCCAACATTATTGTAAACAACACCGTCGCCGTGCAGGTGCTTTATGCCGTATTTCTCTGCAAGAGCGTCAGATGTGGCAAAGTTTTCGTGGTTTCCTGTCTGCAAAAACATCTGCATTCCCTTTTTCTTGAACTGACCCACAAGATAAGGCGGAAGCTCATCAAAAGCGCTCCAGTCACCGCAGGCAAACACAAGCTTTACCCCCTCTTTCTCTGCCTTGTCAACAAGGTGGCGAAGGTCTTTTCCATGAGTATCACTAAATGCGAGAATTTTTACCTTGTCCGCAATATTGTGTTGCTTCATCTTCCCTTGGGACCTTTTATGCTAAATCCTGGCTCAGGGCTTTCAATGTAGTCTATTTTTGCCCCCCTGACCTTTGGCAGTGATTTTGCAGCGATAAGCAGTGTCAAACCATGAGCCTTGATTGCTGTGTCGCCTTTCTTTTGGGTTTTTTCAAAGTCAAGCCCATAATTATGGCCTGATTTGCCCTTAACTGCCTGCACTCTAAGGAAATACCCTGATTTTTTCTCCTTTTTCAGTATCTCCTTCAGCTTTTTCGCTGCTTTTGGAGTGACAGTGATTATGATTTTTGCTGCCTTGTTTAGATCGCTGACAATTGCATCAATTTTCTTTTCGGAAAGCCCGTGGGACTTAAGGCCTTGGCCAATGGTTTCAAGGAATCTTGCTCCGCAGCCAATGCAGTGCACTCCCTTGTCCAGCAAAATCTCAGCAGTAACAGGATAAGCGTCAATTACTTCGCCGATTGTCATGTCCTTTGTTATTGCTTCTTTGCTCATTTTGCACCAAAGTATTTTTCGCGGTAAAACTTGATTAACTGCTCAACTTCTGGAATGCAGCTTTTGTCCTGTATTCCTGCTTTTGTCTTTTTCTGAACATCTTCAAACGTGATTGCGCCGTCAATAACAGCTTCCTCAATGTCCTTGTCTGTGACCTTCATTATCTTGTCAATTATTTTTGCGCCTTCTGTTATGACACGGTCGTTTTGGCCTGACTTCTTAAAATAATCGTTTAGCGCTGCTTTCAATGCCTTTGTGCCAAGCACAGAGCAGTGGATTTTCCTCTTTGGAAGGTCAACAAGGTGCTTGACAACATCCGGAGGCGTCAGCTTCAGTGCTTTCTCAATCTGCATTCCATTGTTTTCAGTGACCATGACGCTCAAAATGCTTGTGCTTGCTATTGCAGAAGCGCAGCCAAATGTCTGCCATTTGCATTCAACGATTTTGTCAGCTGCTTTATCAACTTTTATCCACATTTTCATCATGTCCCCGCAGGCAGGGCTTCCGACCAATCCGATTCCATCAGGCAAATAGTCGTCAATCTCCTTCTGAGTCTTGAAAATGTTCCTTGGATTGAAAAAATGGTCCTTGACAACGTCTGTGTAAAACCAGGACTCAATTTCTTTCGCGCACTTTGTGGCGATTAAGTCAGGGTGCGTGACAGGGTCCTGCTTAAGCTCAATATTGCTCATTTTCCAGCCCTCTTTGGAAGGACATCTTCCATTTTCAGGTTGACAGGAGACAAATTCCTGAGCTGCTGCACAATGCCTGGCAAAACCTCAACCACCTTGTTGACATCCTCTTCTGTTGTGTGCCTGCCGAGCGTGAACCTGATGCTGCCGTGCGATGCCTCGTATGGAAGCCCCATTGCGAGAAGCACGTGGCTTGGCTCAAGGCTCTTTGAGTTGCAGGCGCTTCCTGTGCTTGCGAAGATTCCGTGCTCATTAAGGTGCAAAAGCATTGCCTCGCCCTCAATATCCATAAAAGTGATGTTGGCATTGTTCGGCAGCCTTTCTGTCGGATGGCCATTAAGGAATGTCTTTGGCACTGCCTTCAGGACATTGTTCACGAGCTTGTCGCGCAATGCAGTGAGCCTTGAAGCCTCCGGTTCCCTTGTCTCGTAAGCGATTTTCAGCGCTGCCGCGAATCCGACAATCAGCGGAATGCTTTCTGTGCCTGAGCGAAGCCCGAATTCCTGGCCTCCGCCGTGAAGTATTGGATGAATCTGTAACCCCCTTCTGACATAAAGCGCGCCGACACCTTTCGGACCGTAAACCTTGCTGCCGTTTATCGTAAAAAGGTCAACTCCGAGCTTTTTCACGTCAAGCTCAAGCATTCCGCCTGCCTGGCAGGCGTCTGTGTGAAACAAAACATTGTGCTTTTTGGCAACTGCAGAAAGCCCTTGAATGCGGTTTATTGTGCCGATTTCATTGTTGGCATACATTATTGTTATGAGGACAGTGTCTTTCCTGACTGCATTTTCAAGGTCTTCAGGCTTTGCCTGGCCGTATTCATCAACAGGAAGTATTGTAAGCTCTGCACCCTCGTGCTTCTGAAGGTATTTGCACGTCTCAAGCACTGCGTGATGCTCTGCAGCGCTTGTTATGATGTGCTTTCCCTTCTGCTTGTTAGCCCTGAAAACGCCCTTTATCGCCATATTGATGCTTTCTGTGCCAGAGCCTGTGAATATGACCTCCTCTTGCGCGCAGTTCATTATCTTCGCAACTGTCGCCCTTGACTCATTCAATGCCTTGAGCGCCCTTAATCCTGCTGCGTGGAAGCTTGACGGATTGCCAAAGTCCTCGTGCCAGTATTTTTCCATCGCAAACTTGACTCTGGGGTCTACAAAAGTTGTTGCTGCGTGGTCAAGGTATATTTCTTTCATTTTCTCACTCGTAGCACATTGAGCACCCTTTTGGCGTGCCCTTGTTCTGGTTCTTGCATACGTCGCAGATGAACCTGTTTCCCCTTATTTTCCTGATTAACTTCTGGGTGACTTTGATGAACGCATTGCGGTCATTGATTTGCGATGCAGAACTGGATATATCCTGCTGCAGGTCTTTTGTGAAATCAACTCCTGTTGCGCGCTTCTGGTGGATATACTGGCTAACAGCAGATTCTGTGACGCCGAGGTTGCCTGCTATTTCCTTCTGGCTCCTGCCGAGCTTTTTCATAGCCTTGGCTAGCTCGCGCCTTAATGCCGGAAGAATGTAATATACTTCCAGCTCCTGAGGATTTAACAGCTGAATCACCATACTTAACGATAGTGAAGAGGGTTTAAAAAGGTTGCGCTGAGTTTACGAAGCGCAACCTGGCTAACAGGTGTTAGCCGCTGGTTGCGTATCCAAAGGATGAGCAAGCTGGCTAACCGGTGTTAGCCGCTGGTTGCGTATTTGTGGTCAATAAAACAGAAGAGAAAAAGAGAAAAGAAAAAAACAAACTAATAGCGGATTCTAAGCGCTAGGATTAGAATCTCTTATGCTTTTTGAAGCACTCGCGGCAGTATACTGGCTTGTCAGTTGCCGGTTTGAATGGCACTTCTGACTCGGCGCCGCAATCTGAGCAGGTAATCTTGTGCATCTCCCTAGGAGCTGCATCACCCTGTGGTGCGAAACCCATTTTCTTATTCACCCGTTGTATTCCTTATACCTAAAAACTCTTGGTATATGAAGTTCTTTCATATATGCCGCTTTATAAATGTTATGGTGTAAGGTGTAATCACGCACTAAAACAACCTTGGATAGTGCCCTTTAAAAGGCACCAAAAATTAGAAGACAGGTATACGAGTATTTGACTGCGATAGAATACAGGAAAAAACAAAAAAACGAACTAACTGATGATTCTAAGCTCTAGGATTAGAACCTCTTGCGCTTTTTGAAGCACTCGCGGCAGTATACTGGCCTGTCAGTTGCCGGTTTGAATGGCACTTCTGACTCGGCACCGCAATCTGAGCAGGTAATCTTGTGCATCTCCCTAGGAGCTGCATCACCCTGTGGTGCGAAACCCATTTTCTTATTCACCCGTTGTATTCCTTATACCTAAAAACTCTTGGTATATGAAGTT
>JBGPSD010000010.1:0-33218 GCA_041489925.1 Candidatus Nanoarchaeia archaeon | reverse complement strand
GTTGGTATCTGCGACTGTAAGGAGCCGTTACTTGGATTAGTTTATTCTTAATGCCTGTTGGTAAAGTATATATACTCAATATTCCGCTATTGGAGCGATGAATAACAGCTGGAAGCGCGCAGGACATGTCGTGAACGTCCTGTTCAAGCACGGCCTTGGCTATTTTGTGCACGAGCTTGGCCTGAAATGGCACCTTCCTTTTTTTAGCAAGCTCTCGCCTGCCGGAAAGCCGCCAAGCGATTTGCCTGTGCGGCTCAGGAAGGCGATGGAAGAACTGGGCGGCGCATACCTGAAGCTCGGCCAGTTCCTTGCGCTCAGGCCTGACCTTTTGCCTTCCAAGTACTGCGACGAATTCAGGAAACTGCTTGACAAAGTCCCGCCAATGCCATTTGCAAAAGTTGAAAAAGCAATCGAGTCAAGCCTGAAATCCCCTCCGAAAGTGTTTTTCTCACACATTGACGCAAATCCAATCGGCTCTGCGAGCGTTGCGCAGGTTCACAGGGCAAAACTCAAGAACGGAAAGAGTGTTGTTGTCAAGGTCCAGCGTCCAGAGGCAAAAGAGCAGTTCTCAGCAGACATAAACATAATGTATTATCTCGCGCGCAAGATTGAGAAAAGGTTCAATGACAGGGCAGTGATGCCGGTCACAATAGTCAAGGAGTTTGAGCGCTATACTGCGCAGGAGCTTAACTTTGTCAGCGAGGCGCAGTACATTGACAAGTTCCACCAGTTCTTCAAGGATTCAGGCAAAGTCACGGTTCCTGAAGTGCACTGGGCGACAACAACGCCGCAGCTGCTCACAATGGACTATCTTGAGGGCAAAAAGCTCACGGAAGTTATAGGGCACGCGCCGCTTGGCGAAAGAAAACAGCTCGCAAAAACCATTGCAGACGCTGCATTTGACCAGGTGTTAAAGCTCGGAATGTTCCACGCTGATATGCACCCAGGCAACATACTGGTGATGCCAGGCGGAAAAATCGGCCTGCTTGACTTTGGAATTGTCGGAAGGCTTGACGAACAGCTTGTCAGGCAGACAGTCCTGCTTTACGCAGCACTTGTCGAAAAGGACAGCGCTGCGATAACAAGCATCCTGCTCAAGGCAGGCGTTGCCGAGAGCGGGGCAGACATTGAAGACTTCAAAAGGGATGTTGAGACAATAGTCAATGGATGGTATGGCACTGAAATCGGCAGGGTAAGGGTTACGCAGATGATGCAAAAGCTCTTTGAGAGCGCTGTAGAGCATGGCATCAATATGCCTGTCGGATTTATTTTGCTTGGAAAGGCGCTTGTGACTGTTGAAGGAACCTGCCTGTCGCTTGACCCTGAGTTTAATTTTGTCCAATACTCACAGCCAAAAGTGGTAAAGCTCATCAAGGAGCACAAAAGGCCAAAGGCTCTGCTGAAAAAATTCGGCCAGCTCTCAAAGGACTATGCAGGAGTCATCGCAGGACTGCCCCAGCAGACAGCAGAAGCGCTTGAGCGCGTCAGGAAGGGAACAATTGACCTCAACCTGAAAGAGACAGACATCAAGCACCTGGGAATGGACCTGAACAGGAGCAGCAACAGGCTTTCATACGCAATGATTATTGCCTCACTGCTGATTACAGGCGCACTGCTGGTCGAGATTCCTCCAAAATTGGGAGATTACTCAATCTTCACTGTCATAAGCATTGTTTTCGCAGTCATCCTGCTGATGGCGCTTGTCGTCAGCGTCTGGCGCGAGGGAAGCGCGCCGTTTGACATGCACACAGACCTTGGAGGCCCAAATGCCAGGAAACCTTGACAAAATACTCAGAGCGGCTGAACAAGTCGCTGGCATTGCAGAGAAAAGGATACGCAAAGAGCTTGGAGCGCTTGCAAAAAGCGGGATAATCAGCAAAAAAGATGCAAAACAGCTCATCAGGGCAGCTGCAAAAGAGGCAAGGCAGGAAAAAGAAAGAGTCAGGAAGTTCATTGAGACAGAATTGAAGCGCGAATTGAAAAAAGCAAAGCCCTTGATTAAGAAAGCGCTTGCGAAAAAGAAAAAGCAGTTCCTTCAGTACAGGAAAAAAAGAAAGCGGTGAAGGCGCAGTTTTATAAACTCTGGGAGAGCATATTATTCTATGGATGAATCATTCCAAAAGGCACTGCTTGGCAAGGACCCATTCACAGACATTCTCGGGCTTGTGTCAACAAAAGAACAGCTGAAGTCAGCCCTGCTTATGGGAAGGCACGTGCTTGTTATCGGCCCGCCTGGAATTGGAAAGACAACACTTGCAAAGAATGTTGCAAAGATAATGCCTGTTGTAAAGGGAAAGAACGCTGAGGAAAGGTTTGTCCGAGTCCAGGGTTCTCCGGATTTGACTGTTGAGGATTTGCTCGGCGACATTGACCCGATAAAGGCTCTCAAGTTCGGACCGACAAGCCGCGAGGCATTCACGCCGGGAAAGATTTTCAAGGCAGACCAGGGAATACTTTTCTTTGACGAGCTTAACAGGTGCCCTGAAAAAGTCCAGAACGCGCTCTTGCAGGTGCTTGAGGAGGGAAAAGCCACAATCGGAACATACCTTGTTGACTTCCCTGCGAATTTTATTTTCATAGGCACAATGAACCCAGAGGAAACAGCTGCGACAGAGAAGCTCAGCGATGTTTTGATGGACCGCTTTGACATAATCCACATGGCATATCCTGATTCTGTAGAGATAGAACAGCAGATTGTGCTTGCAAAAGGGGAAAAGGCAAATGTCACGTTCGCATCAGAGCTTCTCACCGCCGCAATACAGTTTGTCCGCGAGCTTCGCGAGCACAAGGACGTCCAGAAAAAGCCTTCTGTCAGGGCTTCGCTCGGGCTTTACGAAAGGGCGCAGGCAAATGCAATGCTCAGAAAGTCAAAATCAGTTTCTTCAGATGACATATCCAACGCGATTGTCAGCGTGCTTTCGCACCGCGTTGAGCTCAAGCCGTCGGTGAAGTATTTGCAGACAACAGAGGAATTCATCAAAAAAGAATATGCACAGTTCGTGCACGAGCACGAAGAGCTTGAGCGTGGTGGTGGCCTTTAGCAGCGAGGGCGCTGTAGAGGACATCCAAAAGGCAGAGGAAGCCAAGGGAAAGCTCGCCACGCAGTTTATCGAAGAAAAGCTGATGCATTCTGTTATAGGCGCTGACAAGACAGTCATAGAACAGGGCAAGCTCATCGAGGAGGCATTCAACCATTCTGTCGGAACATTTGTCCCTGACATGATTTACGCGAACATCGTAAAGAATTATTCAATCGCAAGGCAGCTTTACGGCGACACAATGCTGCGTTTGCTTACTAATTATGACCCGAATTACATCCAGAAAAACCTTGGCATCCCTGAATTCACAAAAGAACTGAAGAAAGCAATCACAGAACGGGTTGAGCAGCTGAAACAGCAGGGGCTGGTTGATGATGCCGGTGAGATTGTGCAGAAAGGGGTTGAGCTGGCAAGCCTTGTGATGTATGTCGAGGAGCTTGACCACATAATTCCAAAAGGGCTTCTTGGCCAGCAGCAGAGCAAGCAAAGGGCTTTCTATGGGGAGCCAGGGGTGTCGCACCAGTTCAGGAAAGGGGACAGGTACAAGGACATTGCAATCAGGAAGAGCATCAGGAAAGCAGTTATCCGCGGCCACAGCGAGATTATTCCAGAGGATTTGCAGGGGCGCGAGAGGATTGCAAAAGGCTCAATCAATGTCATTTACGCGCTTGACGCAAGCGCGAGCATGAAAGGAAAAAAGCTTGAGACGTGCAAAAAAGCAGGGGTTGCGCTTGCTTACAAGGCAATTTCAGAGAAAGACAGGGTCGGGCTTGTGGTTTTTGGCACAGAGGTAAAGGACTTTGTGGCGCCGACAGATGATTTTGGCTTCCTCCTGCAGAAAATAACCCGAATAATGGCATCGCGGCAGACAGACTTTGCATTGATGATAAGAAAGGCAATTGAGCTTTTTCCTCCTGGCTTGCAGACAAAGCATTTGATAATACTGACAGATGCCCTGCCAACAGTGGGCAAAGAGCCTGAGAAAATCACTCTTGAGGCAGTTAGCGCCGCACGCGCAAACGGCATAACGATTTCCATTATCGGAGTCCAGCTTGACAAGAAAGGGATTGCCCTGGCAGAGCAGATGGCGCGCTTGGGTGATGGACGGTTCACAATTGCACAGGACCTTGAGGAGCTTGACAGGCTCGTATTGCAGGACTATTATACCCTTGCTTCACGATAAATTTATATAGGCATAATCCTCCCTTTCGTCTATAAGTATCAAAAGAGGTGAAGTACAGATGGCTGACAATTCAACAAAAGTAATATTGGGTGTTATTGTTATTCTGGCAATTGTCGGAGTCGTTTTCCTGATGAAGGAAGGCGGATACTCTTACAAGCTTGCCACGCGCGAAACCCCAGGAGCATACGGCTGGACAGGCGAGTGCTGCACATGCACAAGGGCGCTGACAACCCTCCGCGGATCAGTACTGCCACAGACCACAGAAGTGCTCTTCAGGAATGCACACGTGCCTGACTGCGCAGCAGCTTGCGCACAGACGCACGCAGAGACAAAGATGACTGGTGCAAAGTATGCGCTTATGCCCATAATCAGCAATGACGCTGAGTGCAGGACAAGCCTGCCGGTTCCATTGGGATATGCTGGCTCGGGCGGATTTAACGACCAGCGCATGCAGGACAGCTATTACGCTGGCTGATTAGGTTTTTTCTTCTTATTCTTATTTTTTTTATCGCAATCTACAGAGAGGATTAAGCAATGGGATGGAACACTGACCAGAAAAAAATAATGCGCAATGGCGTTGCATACGCGCTTTACGAGGCTTTTACTTCAGGGTTCCTCATAGTGTTCGCGATTTCTTTGGGCGCCTCAAACACAGCCGTGGGCGTTTTGGGCGCGCTTCCATACATCGCAATCATCCTGATGGAAATTCCTGGCGCAAAGCTTGTTGAGTATTTTAGGCGCAAGGCGATTTTCGCGGTTACAACAGGGCTGTCGCGCTTTGTATGGATTCTCATAATACTTACGCCTTACCTGTTCAAGGAGCACACGCTGTTTTTTGTTGGAGGGTTTTTCTTCCTGATGCGTTGCATTGAGTACACAGCAGACCCCTCCTGGACATCCTGGGTCGCTGACATGATTCCTGTGCGTGTCAGGGGCAGATTCTGGGCGCAAAGGAACATGTTTGTCTCGCTCACAGGTATGATAGCATCAGTTATGGCAGGCTCATACCTTGACATTTTTCCAAAAGAGAGCCATACTGGATTTGTAACGCTGTTTGCAGTGGGGATTATCCTCGGGCTTGTTTCGACTTACATAATGACTCGCGTCAAGGAGCCTGCATACCGGGACCATGACCACCACTGCTTCAGGGAGTTTTTCCAGATTGACGGCCAGTTTAGGAAATTCTGCTGGGTAATATCTGCGTTTTACTTCGGCGTCAACATCGCATCGCCTTTAATCACAGTGTACATGCTTAAGAATTTGGGGCTCAGCTACACTTATTTTGTGCTTGCGGGGGCGATTGCTACGATAAGCAGGATACTTGCCAATCCGCACTTCGGCTATGTTTCTGACAAATACGGAGACAAGCCTGTTGCTTTGATATGCATGCTCGGAACAGCGCTTGTGCCGCTTGCTTTCCTTTTCACGACAAAGGAAACAATCTGGCTGCTGATACCTGCGCAGATAATCTCAGGGGTGTTTTGGGCAGGGATGGACCTGACAATCTGGAATCTTTTGCTTGACCTGACACGTGCCGATAAAAGGGCGCTGCAGGTTGCTGAGTTTAACTTCATGACGAGCGTTCCAATGGTTATTTCGCCCATGATTGGCGGGCTGATTGCTGACAATGTGACTTTTGTGCTCACAGGAATTCCCCTAGTGCTTGCAATTGCAACAGTGCTTCGTGCTCTTCCTGCAATTTTACTCGTGAGGATACGCGAGCCAAGGGTAAAGCAGGAGCATCCAATAGGAGAGGTTTTCTCGCACGTTCTGACAGTTCATCCGTTCCATGGAATGGAGCACGCTGTCAAGGTTGTTGTTAAGAGAGTCAAGGATGAGTTTGGGCATGTTAAAGCGCCATATCCTATTGACGGCGCCTCTCCGCTCCCAATAAAGAAGTCCTGATTTTTCTTACCACGAGTCAATAGAAGCGAGTTCTTTCTGGGAAATTTGCGGGAAAAGCAGCTTTCCTGAATTTGCAAGCTTTTTCTCTTTTGCCTGCAGTGCTGTCAATTCTTCAAGAATCTGCCTGAATCTTGGGTCTTTCTTGTTGATTTCAGGAGGAGTTTTATGGTAAAGGGGGCTTCTGATGTGCTGGGTGTAAAGCAGCTCATACATCCTTACTGCCAGCTTCCTGACAGCCTGTTCTGGCATTTCTATAAGCCGCCCATGATATGCAGAACTCATCTCTTCAAAGCAGCCAAGGCTGTGAATGCCCCAGTGGCTTCCAAGTGTGGAGCCGTCTGTATTTATTTTTTCAAAGCTTATGCAGTCGCCAAAGCCGTGAATGCCCATGTTTTTCACGATGGCTTTGGCGTTTTTGCAAGAAAGCTCTAAGGTTCCTGATTCTCTTGTTCCCAGCCGGTATTCAATCCCCATAGTGTGCGCTACAGGTGCAATCTTTATAAAGTTGGTGCAGTCAATGCACGCCATGGAACTTAAGGATGTTATTGCAAAGCTTGAGGCAGGTTCTGAGTTCAGTGAGTGGCGCAAATCGCACGAAAAGGCGTATTTGGCCCACGCTTTCGTAATGCTGGATGAGCCGAACAATGGAATCTGGCAAATCGGCTATTTTGACTCTGAAAAGAGCCTGATGAGCACGTTCGTGGTTTCTGAAAAAAAGATTGAGCTGATACCTGACCAGGAGGTTTTGAAAGCCCACCAGGAAATCCCGCCGCTGAAAGTCAGTGACGTGAAGCTTTCTGTCGCTGACGCGCTTGCTGCTGCGCAGAAATCAAAGCTCGAGCACTATGCGCAGGAAATGCCAGCGAAAACTTTTTTCATCATACAGGACTTGGAGGAGCACGGCGCAGTGTTCAACATAACTTATTTCACGCACAGCTTCAAGACAATAAACATCAAATTATCGACGAAAGACGGAAAAATTCTGCATCACAGCTGTGAGTCGCTCGCGGCATTTGGGTAAAAGTTCTCTTGTCAGTGGCAACATACCAACTCAAGCATATAGTTTGTGAAATGTTATTTTTGATTTCAGCAGTGTTTAAATACCCATTCGCTTTTCAACATTTTCAGTTGCGCGGGAAAAAAAGGTGATAGACGGGCAACAGGGTCGCAAGGCCCTGGTGCCTCGCGCATCACGCTCAAAAGGCGTTGACAGATCAAAAAAGAGGTGACGAGTGATGACAGTAAGCTACCACGAAGGAAGGCGAAACAGACAACTCGGCGATTTTTTCATTGTTGACGAAGAATCTGATGATTACGTTGAAATTCCCGCGTGACTTTTTATTTTATTTTTTCTGAGAATTCTTTAAGGCTTTAGAATCTTTATGGCGTGGCTGTAGATCTCCTCGTGTATCTGCTGAGGTGTCTTGATTTTTTCCTCAGGCGGAATACCCCAGTTGTTGATTACATCAAGATTGCCTTCGATTTCAGGCTTGACACAGCTTACAGTAACCCATCCTGGATAATTCCTCGCAAGGTAGAGGTATGCCTGCTCTGCATCAAGCAAATGCTGCAAGTCAGCCTCGTGAATGTCTTTTTTCTTTCCGTCTGTCAAATAAGTGCGCTGCTCTGGAGCCTTTCTGCCGACAAGAACATGGCCGATTGCAGGAGGCATATGAAGCAGGATGTTAAGGTCAGGAACAGGAATCTTGAACCTGTTGAATTCAAGGTCAAATAGCCAGTCCAGATACTGCTTTCTCTCATTGTCGTCATGTATTTTACCGCCCTGGTGGCCGCCGTTTGCAGAAACATATCTGTTAAGCACGCAGTGTGTGCCATACTTAAGCGCGTCCCGCATCGGCCCTGTTTCCCTTGCCCTGTTGTATGCGTAGAACATTGAGCCGTAATAAGGCCCGATATCATCAGCTGTCCCTAAAGTGCCATTGAGATAAAGCTCAACGCCTTTTGCGGAAAGCCTGCCGTATGTTGGGAAGCTTTCCTCTTTTACCTTGAAGTGCTCAGAAATAAGGCGAAGCACAAGGAGCTTTGTCTGGTCTGTCTTGCCTGAGCCGTCTGTGCCGTCAATAACTATGAGCTTTCCTTTTGCCACACTTTCTGCTTTTCTGTTTTTCTTTAAATGGATTGTCAATCCGCTTTCTCTATTTTGCAGAATGATTTTGTTTTTATCACCTTCCCTGGATAAAAAAACCACAAGAAACTATAAATAAGGGCTGCGGTTCTGTGCGAAGTATGATTGTGGGGGTTACAGGCGGATATTGCTCAGGCAAAGACAGCGTTGCGCAGTATCTTGCAGACAATGGGTTCGCCCACATATCGCTTTCTGACTTTATCAGGGCAGAGCTTCGTTTGCGCAAGAAGGAGATAACGCGCGAGAATTTAATCGCAGTCGGCACAGAGCTCCGCGAAAAGTTCGGGCACGCGGCACTCGCGAACATGGCGCTTGACACGATGGAGGCTGACAAGAAATACGTTGTCAGCTCTATCAGGAATACTGCTGAAGTGGAGGCTTTGCGGAAAAACAAGAATTTTGTCCTTGTTTATGTTGATGCGCCTGCAAAGGAAAGGTTCAGGAGGATGGCAGGACGGCAGAAGCCAGGCGAGGAGCTGCAGACATTCACTGACTTCCTCGCGAGCGAGAAAAAAGAAATGAGCGAAGACCCTGCAGGCCAACAGCTGCACAAGGTCTTCAGGATGGCCAATTTCACGCTAAAGAACGACGGCACTATCGAGCAGCTTTATGAAAAGGTTGACAAATTCCTCAAGATATGGAGGCCAAAGCTGGACAGGCGACCGAACTGGGACGAGTATTTTATGAGCATAGTGCACCAGGTAAGCAGGAGAAGCACGTGCGACCGCGGAAAAATGGGCGCGGTGATAGTGAAGGACAAGCGCATACTTTCAACAGGATATGCAGGCTCGCCAATGGGGCTGCCGCACTGCGACGAGGTTGGGCACGAGATGCACGCTGTCACCAATCCTGACGGCACGACTTCACAGCACTGCATACGCACAGCGCACGGCGAGCAGAACGCGATTGTGCAGGCGGCAAGATTCGGAATTTGCATTGACGGTTCAACACTGTACCAGAAAATGGAGCCGTGCTATGCCTGCGCCAAAATGATTATAAATGCAGGAATAAAGCGGGTTGTGTGCGAGAAAAGATACCACGGAGCAAAGCAAACACGGGAGATTTTAAAAAAAGCAGGTGTGAAGTTTGATGTCCTGTATGACGAACTTGAGAAGTATTCAAAGCAATCAGTTGAAAAAAGGTGATTCTGCTTGTTTGAGCTTTCTGAATACATAGGGCTGCTAAATGACGCGCTCAAGAGGAATGAGACTGTTGTTTTCGGCTGCCACTGCACGATACGGTATTCTGGAAGGGCAGAGAGCTTTCTCGGAGACGGAGACAGGATAATAGTGATAAAGTCAGACAATACGTTATTGGTGCACCAGCCAATGGGCACTGCGCCGATAAATTACATGAAGCCAGGCACAGGCTATCAGGCCCACATTGATGACAACAGGCTTGTCCTGAAGGCAACCAACATACTTGAAAAAGAAAACATGGAGATATCAATCCTGAGGGTGCACTTTTTCAGCGCGCACAAGCTCAAGGATTCGCAGGCAATAACAATAGCAGGGACAGAAGAGGATATGTCAAACATGATTTACGAAAACCCTGAGATGATTGAAGCCGGCTTCAAGCCTGTCTCGCAGGAAGAGCAGACAAAATACGGCTTTATTGACGTGCTTGGCACTGACAAGGACGGCGTGCTTACTGTTGTTGAATGCAAGAGATATGTGGCTGACCTTGCTGCTGTGACGCAATTAAGAAGATATGTTGAGAAAATCTGCGCAAGCAAGGGAATTTCAAAAGTGCGGGGCATACTTGCAGCGCCGAAAATATCCGTGAATGCCCGCAAGATGCTTGAGGATTGGGGATATTCATTTGTTT
Organism: Candidatus Nanoarchaeia archaeon; assembly: GCA_041489925.1. Lineage (GTDB taxonomy): Archaea > Nanobdellota > Nanobdellia > Woesearchaeales > ARS49 > JAWAAW01. The sequence goes on along the minus strand of JBGPSD010000010.1, from coordinate 23,119 downwards.
CAGTAAAACCGCCGAAATACCTTGAGGAATTTGACAAAAAACAGCAAAAGCTTGACTTTTTCTAGAGTTCAACAATTTCCATTCCCTTCTTCGGCTGAATCCTGAACGCGTCCTGGCAGTTGATTATTGTTTTTTTGTCGTGGTCTATGATTATGTAGCCGGCATCCCTGTATTTGCCTGGCAGGAAGCGCGTGAACTCGTCAGAGCCCTGCTCAAGAATCCTCTGCGCAGTGCGGTAATGTGCGTGCAAATTGTAAACAGCGTTCTTGTGGATGATGATGAGGTGGACAAATGACATTACAACCAGTAAGTGAAGGTTGTTAACATTTGTTTTGGTGAAAAATCCGGAAAGTTTTCTGCCGCTTAGCCAGAAATTTCGAGAATCTTGGAAGAACTTCCGAAACCAGACACGATTCTGACCTGTTTTTTCAGTTTTTTCGAAAGAAATTTGATAAGTTCTGCGTTGGCTTTGCCTTTTTCAGGCTTAGCTGCGATTGCTATGACCAGTTTATTGCCTTCCTGCGAGAGAATTTCGCTTTTTCTTGCGTTTGGCTTTACTTTCACTTGTAGTCGCGCCATGTGTGCCTGCACTTTGTGCACTTTAAGAACTTGGTTGGCGGCTCGTCGCCTGCCCTTGTCTGGACTTCCCAGGTGTATGCTTCCTTGTTTCCGCACTTGGAGCAGTCAGCGTCAACCTTTGCGTGCACTTCAATGTCCTTTTCAACAACTGCTATTTCGCGCTTTTCCTCTGGCCTCTTTCCCTCTGTGAGCTTTACCTCCTCTGCCTCCTGCTTGTAGCCGCACGAGCAGGCGAGAACTGTCTTTCCCTTGTCTTTCTTTGGCATCATTATTGACTTGCACTTGGGGCAGAAAAGCATTATTGCGCCACCCCTATCAGCTTAAGGAATTCCACAAAGCCAATCTTAATCCAGCCAAGGAACGGTATTCTTAGCGCGGCTTTTCCAATCCTGCGCTCCTTTCCGATTGACTGCTCAAACGCGCCTGAAGCGCAGTTGTGGTCGCCCTTTGTCTTGTAAACCTGGTCATTAGCAACGCCTTTCACCTGGACAATGCGGTGGATAATCGGTTCAGTCCTCGCATCAGTCCAGAAGACAAGCACTTCGCCAATGGCAAGCTCATTCGGGCCTGTGAGAATCATTATGTCGCCCTTGTTGAAGCCGTTTTTGAATGGCAGGTTCTTGAACTGGTCATAAGTAAGCCCGTAAGTGGAGTATATTTCAGACGGCGCAATTCTTTTTGAGCAGGAAGAGTCAATGCAGCAGTTTGCATTGTTCCACCACTGGTCAAATGAGCCGTCGTGCTCCATGCTGCTTGAGACCACAGCGACAATCGGATAGCCTGTGCCGAGCAAAAATCCAAGCCCGGGATAGATTACGAATTTGATAAGGACAAAAGCAAGGATGATGTTCGCAATCCAGCTCCAGACGCTGTTGTCCTCCCACAAGAACCACCAGAGTCTCCTCCAGAAACTTTTGTTTTCCATTGGCAGAATTCATCTGAACAGGGTTTAAAAGCTTTTGTTTTTCACCACATTTAAATACGGCACTTCAGGGGCTAATGTTATGGAAGAAAAGCACATATCATATTTTGAAGGGGTATTGCAGCTTCGCGGATGCACAGATGAAGTGCTGGACTGGGCGCACGATGAGATAATCAGGGCGGGCAGGGCAAGGATAGCGAAAGCAAATCAGGTCGCGGGCGGAGTTGACGTTTACCTTTCCTCACAGCATTACATGCAGTCTCTCGGAAGGCAGCTGCAGCATCGCTTTGGTGGGATTGTGAAAATAACAGGCAGGCTTTTCACAACCAACCACATAACAAGCAAGACTGTCCACAGGATGACTGTTCTTTTCAAGCAGTTCCCTTTCAAACTGGGCGATGTTATTAAGCTGCACGGCGAACAATGGAAAGTCCTCGCAGTGGGCAACCAGGTTCGCATGCAGAACATAAAATCAGGGGAGAAACTGAGAATGCTTGCGGATAAATTGGCAAGGCATTTGAAGTGAAGCTTTATATTGACCTTTTTTATCGCTGACTTTTGTGTTGAATATTACTCCTGACGGAATGCGGATTAACCTGATAAGGACAGTTGACGATTCTTATGACATCATTTTCGGCAGCAAGATGTTTCCCAGAATAGCTGCTGAGACGAAGCAAATGAATCTTGGAGTCAAGCACGCAATCTTAACCGATTCTAACGTGGCTCCTTTGTATGCAGGAACGCTTGAAAAGGCATTTGAAAATGAAGGCCTTGCTTGCCAAACGTTTGTTTCTCCAGCAGGGGAAGAATACAAAAGTCTTGACGAATGCGCAAGATTATACAATCAACTGGCTGAAGCAAAATTCGGAAGGGATTCTGTAATTTATGCGCTTGGCGGCGGGGTTGTCGGTGACAGGGCTGGTTTTATTGCAGCAACATTCCTGAGAGGGGTTCCTGTTGTCCAAATTCCCACAACCACAATTTCACAGGCAGATTCTTCAGTGGGCGGAAAAACAGGGGTTGATATTCATGCAGGCAAAAACCTGGTTGGGGCGTTTTATCAGCCAAAACGCGTTTACATTGATGTTGACACGCCGAAAACCCTTAAAGCCTGCCATTATATTTCAGGGCTTGCAGAAAGCATCAAGCAAGGAATTGTTAATGATGTGGCATATCTCCTCTGGCTCTCAGTCCAAGCAACTTCGATATTGGCAGGCGATACAGACTGCCTGATGCATATGGCAAAAACAAATTGCCGGATTAAAGGCGAGGTTGTTGAGCTGGACACTGATGAGAAAGGACTGCGCAGCATTCTGAATTATGGGCACACGATAGGGCACGCCTTGGAAAAACTGAGCGGGTATAAGATGATGCACGGCGAGGGGGTTTCTGTCGGGATGTCTGCTGCGGTGAGGATTGCAGCAGCATTGAATGTTTTTAGTGGAGACATTCAGATGCAGGACGAGATTTTGAGAAAGTTCGGCCTGCCGACAAAAATCCCTGAGGAAATTCTTTCCAGATTTTCGCTGGATGATATCATAAACGCGACCCTTACTGACAAGAAAGCAGCCGGAGGCAAAGTAAGGTATGCACTGCCTAAAAGATATGGCGCAATGAATGAGTTTGACGGGAAATACAAAATTCCTGTTGATTATGCGACAGTACGCGCCGCACTGATAGCAATATCGAACTAATCAAATTCCTTTTCTCTCTGCCTGATAGTCTTCGATGAGTTTTCTTAGAAGAGCTTTGTCTGAGCGGGCTTTTTCAAATGATTTTTTGTCAAGGAAGGCAAAATATTCATCCTGTGTGTGGCTGATGCCTGATGCGTCAAGTATTGTGAATGGAATCTGCTCTGCGACCTTGGGCTTTGTTTGCCTTACGGTTATGATAAGCTCTACATTTTCCTTGAGTTCATTCAGGGTTCTCTCGCTCACTGTGTTTGGGTCGTCAACAAAGAGTATGTCGCCGGGCTTGAAGCCGAGGATTCTGCTTACTCGCTTGAACTCGTCAAAGCCAAGGTTGCGCATCTTTTTCGCTATTGCGTATTCTTCCTGGTGGAGAAGGATGTGCTGCAGGCGCTGCTGCCTTGAAAGAGTGTGCTGGAGGCTTTGCTGCAGTATTTTTATTGTCCTTCTGGCTTCCTCAAGCTCTGCTGTCGGGCGGATGATGCGCGTTTCAGGCTTTACAGCGTTTCTAAGATTGTTTGTCCTGTTTTTCAGGCGCTTTGCAAGCTTTATCAGCTTGTTGTTCTGCTGCTGGAGAAGTTTTTTCTCGCTCTCTGCGGTAATGAGGGAGTCGTAAAGCTTCCAATAATCAGTGTGGCTGAGCTGCTTTTGGGAGAGCACTTCTTTCAGGTCGCGCACTTCTTTCTTTTCAGGCATTGTGAGGAAGTCAAACCCTGCTGCGACGCTGATTTCCTGCCTGATTACAATCTCTGCGAGCCTGCTGAAGAGCTCAGGTCGCTTTTTGTCTGCGAGAAAATTCCTCATCCTGATGAACATACGCTCATATTTCTTGAAAGCGAGTATTGCAGCAGCAAGCGCGTCCATTTCGTGGCTGCTGCTGTGCTCATATGTCTGGGCCTGAATTCGTTTTTCCGCGACAAGAAGGTCTTCCCTTGGAGAGAAGACGCGGGCTCCGAGCTTTGTCGCGACAGCAGAAACAAATGAGGGAATCTTTGCCTTGTCAGTGGCAATGATAATCACTGTTCCAAGCGAGCTAAGCTCAGCGACAACCTTGTCGAGGTCAAGCTCTTTTGCAGCTTTTGCCTTTATTAGTTTTCCATTTGTGTCAAGCGCGGCATAGCCGACAGTTGTTCCAGGGTCAATTCCTGCGATAAGAAGCTGTTTCATTCCAGTATTATTATGTTGCCCCTTCCTTTCTTGATTTTCTTTACCTTTCCCTTTGATTCAAGCTCTGCAATCATCAATGATATCTTTGCTTCAGAGTAAGGGATTGCTTTGCGAAGCTCTTTTTGGGTTGTGCGCCCGCCTTCTTTCCTTATGAACGCGATAATTTCAGCAAGGTCTGGCTTTGCCTTTGCTGCGCTTTGTTTGTGTTCTCCGGAAGGCCCTTTCCTGTGTTTCTTCCAATAAACTGCTGCAACAACCGCAAGCAAAACAAGGACAGGGATTGCCCACATCCAGTATTGCGGGGCAGAGGGCTCTTCGTAGACCACAACGTCAAGTGATTCGTTCATCAGGGATTCTTCCTCGCTGATGTCAGGGAAAAGAATCAGGTCAAGGATATAGCTCCCTTCCTGTTTTACTGTTATTTCCTCGCTTGTTGAAAGCCCGAGCTTTGGCAGGTTTGCGCTGATTACAAAATTTCCCTGCGGAACATTGAAAGAGTAAGTGCCGTTCTTTGCAACCATTACCTGATTGGGGACTGTGTTAATCTCAACAACTGCCTGGCTCACAGCATTCAGGTCAAGGTCATAGACAGTGCCGTGGATTACTGCGGCATAGGCAGGGCCGGCTGTAAGCGCTACTAATATTAGCAATACCACCCAATATGCTTTCATAGGGGGATAGATATTAGCAGACTATATAAAACTTATCCAAGCAAAAAGGAGCTCGTTTCTGGCTCTGTAAAGTGTTAGAAGCACAAATAAACCTTTATTTTAACGCTTTAGAAAGTGTCTTTATAAGATACTTTAGCGTAATAGCCCTTGTCCGCGTGCAAAGACGCACACGGGCCAGAACCCGCGCCCAATGCAAAAGGCATTGGGTGCATGCTTACACAAAAAATTTGGAGGAAACCAAAATGAAAGGAACGAAACTGGCGGCATTGTTTGTGCTTGCCTTGTTCGTTGTCAGCATTGTGCCTTTTGTTGCCGCAGAACAGGGCGGCAATGGACCAGGCCCAATTGCAGGTGCCCAGGAGGAATCCGAGGACACTTCAGATGTGACAGCAGGACAGGTAAGTGAGAAACAGGCTGCATTTGAAAAATCGCGTGAGGAATTGAAAGCCCGCGCAGACCAGATGCGCGAAGAGCTCAAGCAGAAGCGCGAGACTGTCCGCGCAGAAATAAAGGGAGCGCGCAAGACGCTTCAGGAAGACTATCAGCAGCTTAAGGAGCAGCGCGGAGAGCTTCGCGAGGACCGCAAGGAGCTTCACAAGGAGTGGAAGGGTAAGCGCACAGAGCTCAAGCAGGAGCGCGAACAGGCGCGTGCAGGACTTGGAGATGCAAAGGCAGCTCTGAAGGACTGCAAGGGAAGCGACTCGGCAAACTGCCAGGAAGCACGCAAGAACGCAAAAGTTGAGTCTGGAAAGTTCCTGAACGCAGCTTCACAGCACATCATTGCGCTGATTGAAAGCGCAAAGGAGCGCATCCAGCTTTCAAAGCTGAGCGACGAGGAAAAGGCATCGCTTACTGCATCGCTTGACGCAGACCTTGCTGACATTGACGCAGCACAGCAAAGCGTTGCGAACATAGGCGAGAACTCGACAGCACAGGATTTGAAGGACGCAGCCCAGATAATCAAGCAGTCCTGGGGCAAGGCAAAGAATGACATCCAGGATGCAATGCGCGCAGTTGTCAGCACTCGTGTCAGCGGGATAGGAGTCCAGATGGAAAAGCTCGCGACAAAGTTTGACAATGCGATTGCAAAGCTTGAGGCAAAGGGCAAGGATGTAACTGCGGCAAAAGCCAAGCAGGCAGAATACCAGGCAAAGCTGGACTCTGCAAAGGCACTGCAGGAACAGGCCCAAATCCTTGTAACATCAGGCGACAGGGCAGGCGCAAATGAAAAGCTCAAGGCGGCACATGCCGAGCTCAAGGCAGCAAATGATATGCTGCGGGGCATTGTCCAGGAAATACGCGGCCTAGGTGGAGAGAAGGAGCTTGAAGAGGCGCAAACCAACGAAACGAGTGACGAGGCTGCTGCTTAAACCGGAAAGGTTTAAATAGCAATAACTCCGCATACAACTAAAGGTGGTTGAATGAGAAAGATACTCGTAATTGTTGCAATGCTCGTGTTGCTTGTGGTTGCAGGCTGCGCTCCGAAAGGAACGCCATTTGCAGGCACCACAGGAACAGACAAGGATGTCAATGCGATATCAGCAGAAGTTATTGATGTCGACTCGATAAGCACTGACATGGACACAGCAGACCTGGACACGCTTGACCAGGAGCTGAGCGACGTCCAAAACCTCGAGCTGTAGTAAAAGCTTTTATACTTTCTTTTTCTTTTTTCTTTTTTATATGTCAAGAACCACCAGTAATTTATACTTCTTGTGGTGGTTCTTGAGCATGCTCGGAAACTCCGTGCTTACTAACAGGATAAAGCGAATTGTTTCCATGAAGGAGTTTCCGACATGATTGAATTAGACGGCAATCTTGGTGAAGGAGGCGGGCAGATAGTCAGGACTGCGCTTGCCCTGTCGCAAATAACACAGCAGCCTTTCCACGTTACCAATATTCGCGCAGGAAGGGACAAGCCAGGGCTAAAGATGCAGCACCTGAACTGCATAACTGCCTTGCAGAAGCTTACTGACTGTGAGGCGACAGGAGCTGAACTGGGCAGCACAGAGCTCACTTTTATTCCAAAGCCATTGAAAGGAAGAAACCTTTCTGTTGATATTGAGACAGCAGGGTCAATAACATTGTTCTTGCAGGCTGTTTTACTGCCGTGCTGCATGTCTGGAAAGCAGATGAAGATTGAGGTTATTGGAGGAACAGATGTCGCGTGGTCAATGCCGGTTGATTATTTCTCAGAAGTTCTTGTTCCACAGCTAAAGAGATGGGCTGAGATTTCAGTAAAGACAGAGAAGCGCGGTTATTATCCGAAAGGAGGCGGCAGGGTTGTGATTAGGGTGAAGCCAAAAGAGGAAAAGAAAGGCATTGAGATTCTGGAGCAGCACAACATGATTCACATCAAGGGAATATCGCACGCCTCAAAGGACTTGGAAGGGGTGCGCGTGGCAGAAAGGCAGGCAGTCGCTGCACAGCAATTGCTTGCAGGGCTTAACTGCCCAATCGCAATAAGAAAAGAATACTCTGATTCGCTTTCAACAGGCTCTGGAATCACACTTTGGGCTGTTTTTTCCAAAAAGAAGGATGACATTGATGTTGCCAGCCCTATTATAATCGGAGCTGATGAGCTTGGAGAGAAAGGAACTCCTGCAGAGGCGGTTGGAAAGAGCGCGGCAAAGAAATTAACAGAGGCAATTGAGTCAAAGGCGCCTGTTGATGCGCATCTCGCTGATAATTTAATTCCGTGGATGGCTTTGTTCGCGCCGAGCGCTGTCAGGGCGCAGTTAATCAGCAAGCACACAACCACAAATGTTTACGTTGTTGAGAAGTTTTTGCCGGTAAAGTTTGAAATAAAGGACGCTGTGATAAGTTGCAATCAGATTAACTGATAACGACGACTAAAAATAACGGGCGCTTACAGCGCCAGAGACAAAACGATTCCTGGAAGAATTTCTTTTTATCGTTGGTATCTGCGACCGTAGGGAGCCGTGATTATTAGTTTCGTTATCCTAGAAGTCTAATTATAACATTGCTAGCTTGATGCTTGTCCTGAGGTCGCGGATTTCGTAGGCGAGGTGTCTGCGGTCTTCCTCGCTCATCCTTCTTGCTGCTGTTTCAAGGTCGTCAAGTATTCTCATTGCGGCATTGACATCGTGCGACTCAATGCTTGCCTTTGCACCTGCAATCATTTCCTGAAGCTCATCCCTTGTTGTTTCAGCAGCAACTGCAGGCTCGCGGACTGCGCGCCCGTGCCTCAATGCAGGAGCAGCGCGTTCAATGCGCTCAATCCTTGGAGCGTGCAAGATTCTCGCAGGATGCACTTTTGGCTCAAGCCTGACAACGCGTATTCCGTGCTTTGCCGCGGTCTTGCTGAGGACTGCAATCTCTTTCTTGAGCTGTGCTGCCTCTCTTTTGAGCCTTGGAACATCTGTTTTGAGAGCCCTTGCCTTCTCTGCCTCTGTAAGCAGCTTCTTGGCAAGAGTTTCCTGCCTGACAATCTCAGAAGCCCTTGACTTGAGAGTGCTGTTTGCCTTGTCAAGCCCGACACGCGCCCTTTCAATTTCCCTGAGCCTTGCATTGACAAGCCTCTCCTCCCTCTCAAGCTTGCGCCTGTCTGTCTCAAAGTCAGTTATGATTTGCATCACTTCCTGCTCCTTGCTTCTCAATGCGTTTATGTCGCCCTTGACAAGCCTGTTTAGCTCTGCTTTCTGTGATGTTATGAACGGCTTTACATCATGCAATGCATTGACTGTTGTTTCCCATTCGCTCTTCATGTTTGCGAACTCTCCCATGTGCTCGGCAGCTGTGGACTCAAGGTCGCGCTTTGACTTCTCAAGCTGCTCAATAAGCCCTGCGATGTGGGTCTGGTGCTCAAGCCATTCCATTTCCTTCTTGACCGCGTTCTTTTCCTTTGAGCTTATCTGCTGAAGCTTTGACTCAACATCATGCCTTGTTGTCTCAAGCTCCTGCTGCGCCTTTGCAACAGCGAGCTCTTTCTCGCGGATTTCCCCAAGCTTCTTTGAATTCTCATCCATGAGCCTGTGTGCTTCCTCTATTGCGCGCCTGTTGTCCTCAACAGTGCGCTCTGCCTCCTGCTTTATCTGCTGTGAAGCGAGAATCATGCGCTTTGCTTCCTCAAGCGCAGATATCTGCTGGCCAAGCTTGGCTGCCTGCGTTTCCAAATCCATTTCCCGCGCATTGATTTCCTTTTCATTCTGTAGGACAGCCTGTGCCTTCTTTGCCAGGGCTTCCCTTGCAACAGCCAGTTCCTTTCCGACCTGCATAAGCTTGGATTTCTGCGTTTCCATGATTGTGAGTTCGCTGCGCTGGACTGTGACATCGCGCTTTGCCTCTTCCGCAGCCTTCTTCAGCTCCCTGAGCCGCTTTTCCTCTTTCACATTGATAGAAGTGAGATATTGCTGCCTTCGCTCAAGCGCTGAAAGCCTTGCTGACTTCAGCTCGCCAAGCTGCTTTTCCTCAACTGCAATCTGAGCCTCAATCCTTTTTCTCCTGCGCTCCAATGGCACTTCTGCGTGCTTTATTGCGTGCTCTATCTGCTCTGCGCGGTTCTTGCGCTCTTCAATGACATCCTCGCGCTGGAGCAATGCCTCCTCTTTTTCGCCAAGGAGCCTTAGCTTTTCCTCGAAGACAGTTTGCTGTTCGTGAAGCTCCTGCTCAGCACGCAGGACTATTGCCTCACGCGCGCCGAATTCTGATTCTGCGCGCTTGAACTCATCAAGCTTCTGCTCTGCCTTTGCGTGAAGCTCTGCAAGCGCATCCTGCTGCGCCTTTATGTGGGAGTCAAGCTCCTCTGCGGCTTCTGCCTTTGCCCTGAGCTCGTCAATCTGGCCCTCAATCGCGCGAAGCTCTTTCTGCTTCTGCCTAAGCGTCAAAGAAACATCCTCAAGGCGCGCTTTCTGCTCCTGAGGGGATGACCTAGAGAAAAGACCGAACAATGCCGCCATCCCACTCCCCATAGGCGGTTCTATCCGAACAACCATCGACGATGAGGTAGTGCCTGCCTTTAAGAACTTTTATCGTTCCTTCCCAATGATAACGCCCCGAGATGGTCTGGACGACAAAACCATAAGCTTTTTAAGCACTCCCTATACCCGGAAGTGCATGGCAAACAATATTGAAAAATGCAGTTCGTGTAAGACTGAGGTTACAAATGTCCAGGGCACTGCAAGGTTCAAGTGCCCGAAATGCACAAAGCAGGAAATGATCAGATGCGAGCGGTGCAGAAGGCTCGCGGCAAAGTACACGTGCCCTGAGTGCAGCTTTGAGGGCCCAAACTGATGGCGCGCATTGTTGTCACACTTACAATTAACCCGGACAGCCCTGATGTTGACCTCAAGAAGCTTGAGGAAGAGGCTTCAAAAAAAGTGGCTGAGTACGGCGGAGACGTCGGAAAGGTTGAGATAGAGCCAATGGCTTTCGGGCTTAAGGCGCTGAAAATCATATTCATAATGGATGAGTCAAAGGGCATCCCTGATGAACTTGAGAAAAAAATCTCAGAGCTCACAGGCGTTGCTTCTGTGCGCATAACAGACGTTAGGCGCACAATCGGGTGATAACATGGCAAAAAAGCCCAAACAAAAAAAGAGCATTTTGTTCTGGATAATCCTTGTAGTTGTTGTAGCAGGCGGATTGTGGTATTATTACAAGGCGCCTGCACAAGCAGCGCCGGCAACTCCTCAGCCTGTTGTTGAGAAGGCAGGCGTTGAGAAGGGCGACATGGTCGCGATAGACTTTGTCCTTGCAATGTCAAACGGGACTGTAATTGACACTAATAATGAGGCTTTGGCAAATGCGAATAACATTTCAACATTCTCAAAGGGCCCATTCAGGTTCATTGTCGGGCAGAGCGGAAAGGTAAAGGGATTTGACGAGGCAATCTTGGGATTGGAGCTAGAAAACTTCACAAAGGTAATTGAGCCGACCGAGCCTGTGATAAAGATAGTTGTCAACAGGACAAGGCACATCTCGCGCAATATGCCGCTTCCACGCTTCCAGACTTTCACAGAAACCGCGTTTGAGAAATACTTCAAGAAAAAGCCGGTAATAAACGAGGTTGTTTCAAACCCGTTCTTCCCGTGGCCTTACAAGGTCGTGAACGTGTCAGAGAACAACAACATTGTCTGCGACCCTGTAGTTGTGGAAGGAAAGTCCTACAAGCTCCCATCGCTTGAATGGAACTCATCACTGCTCGCGGTTTCGAACAATGACATTGTGTTCAGGCACAACCCTGTTGACGGCCAGATAATTCACACAGAGCTTGGAGATGCAACTGTAAGGCTTGGTGTTGGAGTGATTAATGTCACTTATGCCGCGAGGATAGGCGAGGTTGTCAAGAAGGCAGTCTCACTTCCTGATGGAGGGGAGCTGGTCATACCGCGGTCATTCAGGATTGCAGAGGCAAATGACAACCAGTTTGTCCTGACGCGCATAAACTACCTGCCGCAGGAAACCCTTGTGCTTACAGGGCAGCTGCTTGAGTGGACAAAGGACGTCAAGGAAGTAAAGGAGCCTTTGAAGGCGAAGGCAAGCGTAAAAGCGGTTGCCAACTAATTTTTTCTGTTTTTTATCTCTTCTTTCCGTGCTGCCTGCCTGCTTTTGCGCACGTTTCAGAGCAGAATAAGACTTTAACGTGGTCAAATTCCTTTTCTATGAGTGTTTTCTTGTCCTGGCCGAGCACTTTGCCGCATCCTGCGCAGTGGGCTTTCTCTGCTTCCTCTTCGCCTTCTGCAAATCCCTCTTCTCCCGCGCTCACTTCGTCGTCTTCCAGCAATTCTTCCCTTCCTTCTTCTGTGTATGTGTCAGCTTCCTTTTTGCCGGTTTGCATCTTTGACTCAACTTCTTCAGGGGTTTCGTCGTGCTCATCGCCTTCGGTGTCCTTTTCCTCAGAAATCTCCCCATCATCTGTCTTGCGCTTTTCAAAGACGCTTTCCTTATTTTCCTTCATAAGTCGCATTACTTTGATATTGCTTTATTAACTTTTCGTGAAATGAAGCATCCAAATTGGGCGCTTACAGCGCAGAGACCAACCATAACTGTTATTTCACGAAGAAGCCCTGTATCTGGGGCATGGGGTCAACTGCTATCTTTAACTGCCAGTCGCTGGGGAAGCAGGTAAAGTACCTTGGCCAGGCATAGCGCTCGTCAAGGAAGATTATGACGCCCCTGTCTGTTTCTGAGCGGATGCATCTTCCCGCGTTTTGCATGCATTTTGTAAGCGCAGGCATTGTGTAGCCATAATCCCATCCCTTGCCGAACTTCTTGTCATAGTATTCTATTAATTGCTGTGTTTCAAGGTTTGGGCGGTCCAATGGAAGCCCGACAATGACAACGCCCTTGAGGACTCCAGGCAGGTCTATTCCCTCGCCAAAGCTTCCTGACGCGACAGCGAGCATGACTGCGCCTGAATCCTGGTATTTTTTAAAGCGTTCAAGAAAATCCTGCTTTTGCTCCTTTGTCATGTTTGGCTGCTCAAGGAAAAGGGTTTTTTTGCTTAGCGACGAGAAAACATTGTTGACAGTGTCGCGTATCTGGTAGCTTGGGAAGAAAATCGCAGTGCAGCCGGGAATTGCGTTTGTTAATTTGGCGCAATATTCTGCAATGGACTTGAATTGCGCGTCGGAACGCTGGGAGAATTTTGTTGTTGTCCTTGGAACAACCAGTGCAAGGCGGTTTTGCGTCGGAAAAGGAGAAGGATATTCTTTTGTGACGCGCCTGTCAGCAGGAATTCCGAGGAGGTCAGCGAACATGTTTGCCGGCGAAAGAGTTCCTGACATTGTAATTGTTGAGTAAGCCTGCTCCATAAGCTCTTTTGTGGCAAGCGAGGGGTCAAGGCACCGTCTGCTCAGTTGGATGTTGTTGGCCTGCTTCACCAGTATTCTTGAGAAGCCTTCATCGCCTTCTGGCCAGAGCTCAAGGAATTCAGCAATGTACCCAAGCCAGCTTTTCTGCTTGTCCTCGCGCACAATGTCTGCAGCAACGTCCAGCTTTGTGACAAGCTCCTCTGAATCAGCGAATTTTGAGACAGCATCAAGGAACTGCTCGCGCTTCACAAGCTTTTCGCCGTTGATTTGGAGTTCTTCAGAGAGATTTTCCAGCACTGCGTTTAGCTCTGTCATTGCCATTGCAAGGTCATCAAACTTGTATTTCTTTGCCTCTTTTGCAGCAGCCTGGATTAATCTTGAAGAAATTCTCTGTGTCATCAGCTCCCTTGCCCTGTTTGGGAGGTTGTGGCCTTCGTCGAAAATAATAATTGCCTGCTCGAGTGTTTTCTTTATTTTTTTCAGGAAGGAATTGCGGATGTGCGGGTGCAAAAGATAATAATAGTCTGTCACAATGACTTTTGATTTCTCAGCAAGCAGAATGGACATTTCGTAAGGGCACAGCTTTTTTTCGCTGCAGCGCGAGATGACATCTTCAGTTGGCAGTGGAGCCTCTTTTTCAATCTCTTTCAGGGTTATGTCGCACTGCATGTTGTTTTTTTGCTTTACATTTTCATACTGCTCGCAGGATTTTGACTCTCTTAATGATTTGCAGTATGCGAAAAAGTCATTTGAGCGCATTGTTGTGACACCCGGCTGGGTGCACATCCATTTTTTCCCAATGATTGATGTGGCGATTGAATCTGTTTTGTGCTTTTTCCTGATTGCCTGCAATGTGTCAAGGACAATCTTGTGCTGGGTGTGGCGCGATGTCAGGAAGAAAACAGTCAAATCGCGCTTCAATGCGAGCGCCAAGGCAGGGCTTAATGTGGCCGCGGTCTTTCCAAGCCCTGTTGGAGCGTGGACAACAAGGTGTTTGCGCTTTTCCAGGGCTTCGCTTACGTCATCCATCATCTGCTTCTGGACAGTTCTCACTTGCTCGTGAGGGAAAAGAACGCTCATTCTCTGCCTGAAATTCTGCAAAGTTTAAATTAGTTTGCAAAAAATCTGTCGTCGGAGAAAAAACGTGATATACATATTCCGTAACCTCTATTCGAAAGATTTAAATACAAACCAGATTTGATTAAAACCAGTCGGAACAAAAAAATTCCGGCTGATGCGGGTGAGTGCCAGGAAAAAAATTCCGGCAACCAAAAATCAAAACCTTTATATATCGCCTGCATCATATCTGTCGTAATATATATTAATAAAGCGCCAGTTGGGGTGGTTGCGTGAAACAAAAGGAAATCTTCAGCGTCTTTTTCAGGGAGAAGCCATCTATGATGCTTGTCGAGCTGAAGAATGCCAAGTCAGAAGTTTACGCATCATCGCTTGCAAAGCAAATTGACTGCACATATTCACACGTTGTGAAAATTCTACAGCAGATGGAGCGCGAGGGGCTTGTTAACTTTGACAAGCAGGGAAGGCTGAAGCTTTTGACCCTCACAAAGAAGGGCACAGATGTCGCCTCGCGAATTGATGATGTTAGGGGATTGTTGTGATTGTGCCTGTTCTTACAGGAGGGATTCTCGCATTATTGGTTGTCCTTGGAATCTGGGAAGCTATTTGGAAGGCAGTCGCGATGTGGAAGTCAGCCAGGAATAACCAGCTCGCGTGGTTTGTGTGCATTCTCATCTTTAACACAGTCGGAATCCTGCCGATAGTGTATATTCTTTGGTTTCAGAAGAAGCGAAGATAATTCTCCGAAGCTTTATAATCACCTTATTGTTAAGCCAGTTTATGGGGGATATTGGAACTGATTCAGAATCTCAGCTCGAAATGCTGCTTGAGGCTTACAAAAAATTGCAGAGCAAAAATTCTTCTCACGAACTTTTGAAACTGGTGGAGCCGCATCCAGACGGGCAGGGGTTTACTTCCACAGATAAATACTTCCGCAGATGCGTTCGTGACAGTGATAAGTGGACAATTCAGGGTTATGCTAGATATACAAAAGCATTAGAAAATGCAGCCAATGGATTGCCAGTACTGCTTCTTGATACAAATCCGCCCTGTGAATTTTAATAAAAAAATAAAAGAAAAAAGAAGTTTTACTCTGTGTACATCTTGAGCTTTTCTGGCTGGTATTTCCAGTCGACTGCTATGCGCCCGATGCGCTTGTAGTACTTGATTATTCTCCTGATTTTTGATTCGGTCAGGTTCAATCCGCGGTGAGCAGCCTCGTCTTTCTTGTTTTGCTCGCGGTGCTTTCTAATCGCGATTGATTTCCTCATTAATGCCACGAGATCATCAGGAAGCTCTGGCGTGAGCTTTTTCTCAGCGATGATTGCAGAGACTGATTTATCCGTAATTGACTTGACATCAGGAACTCCGTAAGTGTCCCTGAGGACCAATCCGATTTGCGAGCCTGTCTTGCCTTCCTTTGCGAGCTTGACAACAAGCATTTCAATCTCCTTTGGCTTGTACCTCAGCCAGGTCGGCTTTGCCGGCTTCAAAGGCTTGTGAGGCCCTGACTTTCCCTTCTTCCTTGAGTGCATTTTTGCCATAAGCTATTCTCCATTCGAGGACTGAGAAATTATTTTTCTCCAGCATACGGAAGCTTGTGACCGCCGTATCTCTCGAATAAGAATAAAACCAGAAGGGGCATTTATAAAACTTGCGGCTTATTTTGGCCTGTACGCAGCAACAGGACTTTCACTTGATACGCATTCAAACACGTTAAAAGGAATTTTCAAAGCCAAGATTTTTTCAATAATTTCAATAACCGCCATTTTTTCCTTGCTTACATGGCCGGCATAGAATGTCAGGCTTTCAAATCCTTCTTTTACACGGTAGCCAAAAGTGAGGTTTCCAGCGCAGTAATACCTGACGCCGAACATTTTTAGGTTCGTTTTGAAATCTTCTTTTTTCGGATAAGTTTCAAGAATTGCTTCCAAGGCAGCTTTTTGCGTTTCATCAGCTACCAGCTTTATACAGAGATTATCATACAGTTTGTATCTGTTTTTCAGCACGTTCAGGTCAGATTCCTGCTTCAAACCTGCCCAAAAATCCTCAAATACCTTAATAGAATGCCGTTTCATAAAGAGTTAATTCGGCTCGTCCCTGCAGTAGCCGCCGAAGACTGTCATTGACTCGACATACACTTTTACACTGCCATTTGCAAGCGTGTTTGATTCGTTAATGTGCACCCTGCGTATGCTGTCATTGTTCACCTTGAGGTCAAACACAGGGCCTTCAAGGACATTCTGCAGAAGCACGTCAAAGTCTCCTGCGGTTGTAACCATCTCTGTCGGAACACCTTCATGGGCAACGCGGCACTTCCTTGTACCATAGCTCAGGCAGACAGAAGCTGAATATGTGACAGCAGCGCAGCGCTGGTCGCCATACCTGCAGTCAGTGTGGGCGCAGCAGCTATCCGCGGGAATGCACTTGCCCTGCTCCTGGCAGAACTTTGCGCCTTCAGCGCAGATGCATTGCTTGCTGCCAAGGTCCCACTGCTCATTAAATCCGCAAAGGGGCCTTTCAACGCAGAGACCGCTCGCGCAAACTTTTCCAGAGCCCTGGCACTGGCTGTTATTGCAGCAGAGGCGCTCTCCAATGCACTTGTCGCCGCATTTCTTGAATCCGCCAGAGCACATGCAGACTCCTGCGTCGCAATAGGCGTTCTCGCCGCAGTTTACATTGGTGCACGCGTCAGCAACAGCAGGCGGGGTGTTGTTCAATGGCTGTGCATGTATTGTGGACTGCGAGCATGCTGACAGGCTCACAAGAAGAACAAATAATGCACTGATTAACCACCGTCCCATCATAAAACCAATACGAGAAGGGTATTTTTAAAGCTTCGGAAAAGACTTATAAGCGCACGAATTTTTGAACAGATTATGTTCGAACCAGATAGTGTCAAACTTGTTGATTCATTGGAAAAACATGTTGCAGAATATTTTGAAAAAATAGACCGAAACTTGTTTATCGCCCAGCTGAACGCAACTGATTTTGTGTCCAACGGGTTTTATTTTTCGCTTAAAGAAAACGAAATTGGGCGCTTTGAACAAACAGTTCGATTAAACAAAAACGCCCACCAGTCATTGAGGCTTAAATATGCCATTTTTAACAAAGTTATAAGCGAGTACACAATGTCAAAAGCAGGGGCGTGGCTTGCTTCGCTTCCGTCAAAAATGGGATTCAATATTGTTCCCCCTGAACTCTGCTCAGTAGCCTCAAAGCCAGGAATCAGGGAGATTCTCCGCATGAGTGAATCGCCATTTTCAGTGCTCGGGGAATACTCACTTCATTATTACGGCGGTTCTGATAAAATTCTTTACGTTTCAAGGCGTCCTGTGCTTGTGGTTCCAGGAGCAGAACTCCACGATACAATCAACAAATGGGAGTCAGACAACACAAAGTACTACAAAGAACCAGGAAATCCATTATCCAAAGGACTGAAGCAAATAGAATTCTGCCAGTTTCCTAACACGGTATGTGCCGCTTCTGAAGAGAAATAAAAAAATAGCCCCGGGCGGATTAAAACCCTACTTCCTTTGCAATTGACTGCACTGCTTTTATCGCGATGTCAAAGAATTCATCAAGACTCAAGCCCAGTTTCTCGCATTCCATTATTATCTCCCTGTTGATTCCTGCGGCGAACTTTTTGTCTTTCATCTTCTTTTTCAGGCCGCTGACTTCCATCCCTTCTAGGCTTTTTCTCATTAAGGCATAAGCGTGTATCAACCCTGTGACAGTCTCTGCGCAAGCAAGGGCGTGCTCCACTTTTTCTGTTCTCTTCATGTCCTTCAAGCAGGCGCAGTCAAAGCCGTATCCGTGCGACAGGATTATTTTGATGAATTTCTCGTCAAAACCTGCGTTTTTCAGGATTTCCGGAGCTTTTGTTAAATGCTCTTTTGAATTTCCCTTGGTTATGCCCCAGTCAACATCGTGCAATAATCCAAGCATCTTCCAATAGTCTTCGGGCTCGCCCAGCCTTTTGGCAAGAGCGCCCATAATTGCCTCGCTTTCAAGATAGTGGATAAAATCGGACTTGTCTTTATTATGCTGCTCTAAGAGTTTCAATGCCTCTTCCCTTGTTATCGGCAAGCTCATTGTAGCTTTACATGCCCAGCTGTTTCAGCAGGCCGTAAACAACAAACGCAGGCCATACAAGCGCTTTCAAGACGCCCAATACACCATTCCAAAAGCCTGTGGCTGTTGAAATGTAGTAAATTGCTGCGCCGATAAAGCCTATGCAATAAAGTCCGCCGCTGTTGCACGAGCTTGCGATGTTGCTCTTGCAAACTATTTTTTCTGTTTTTTTGGCCATTATTTCACCTCAATGAAAAACATAGCCCCGGGCGGATTCGAACCGCGCCAATCTGTGGCTGGGTTCAAATCCGCTGAGCTGATTTGTTTGAATGACTCTGTCGCTTAAGTTTTATAGCCCCGGGCGGATTCGAACCGCCGTCCACAGGTCCAGAGCCTGTTATCCTTGGCCACTAGACGACGGGGCTTTATGAGTTAAAAGGTAAGCTGAGCCCTTTTAAATATTGCGATTAAATGAAGAAAGGAACAAGCTTAATCGCAGCCCAGGCTACAACTGCGCCGAGGATTAAGCCGCCGATTACATCGCTTGTGTAATGGCGCTTGAGCCTGATTCTTGTGTAAGCAACTCCAAGCACAGCAATTGCAAGCAGAATCCTTATGGTTTGCTGTGTGAAGACTGTTGCGAGTATGATTGCCAGTGTGAGAGACCTTGTTGTGTGCATGCTTGGGAATGAAGAAGCGTCAATCTTTGTGAAAAAGCCACGGTATTTCTGCCTGTCAGGGCGCTTTCTGAAGAATATTGTGCGGATAAGCGCGATTATTGCGTAAAGCAGCGCAAGGGCGATGATTAATTCTGCCGCTGCCTTTATGTTGCCGAGCAGGAAGAAAATGATTGCGACAAGAACATAAATCGCAAGCCCGCCGAGTCCTGCTGCATCCCGAGTCACTTCGTCCAATGGCAATTCAGTCACCCTTGAGTATTGTCTGTGTTTTTGTAGTGTAGTTGAGCACGTGGTCGCTTGCCAGCACGCCCCTGACATTGATGTAAGGGGCAAGGTCTTCCTTGACGCGCTCAAAAACACTTTTGCCTTTTTCTGTCAATGCAAGGTTCTTGTTGTCGTACGATACGAGCTTTAATTGTTCAAGCGCTTCAAGATTCTTGTATACTGCGCGCTCTTTCTTGGCAGTTATGTTAGCCTTTCTGGCAAGCTCAATGAAATCAACCTTGTTCATTGATACAGCCATTGGCTTTCCTGCAAAGCGCTTGGAGCACTCTTCATAGCAAGTGCCAAGAGCAAACAGGATATATGCCTGCACCCTAGTAACCCGCATAAGGCAGAGTTAGCAGAATAGAGGTTATAAAGATTTCGTCGATATGCTTAAATAATTGTGATTATTAGTTTATTCTGAGGTGAATGTTATGAAAGCATATGTTGTTGTTTTGGTTTTGCTGCTGCTTGTTGCAGGATGTGCTAATCAGCCGGCGGTTTGCCAGAAAAAAGGAACAAAGCTCGCAATGAAAACATCAGAAGCATTTCAGATTGCCAAGGCAAGCTCCTGTACCGCTGAAGGCACAGTACAAGAAGGCAATATGTGCAATGATTTCACAGGCACAGTCTGGTTTGATATGCAAATGAACACGCCAAAGGAAGGCTGCAATCCAGCATGCGTTGTGAACATTGAGTCAAGGGCAGCTGAAATAAACTGGAGATGCACAGGGCTAATTGAGCCGAAAGGGAAATAAAAAATAAACTTTTTCTTTTTTATTTATGCTCTTCAGCTTCTGCTTTTTCTGCTTCGGCTTTTGTTTTGTGTATTGTGCCGTCAGGATGGTTTGGCGGCGAATACACCGTGTAGAGCTTGAGCTTGTTGGTCTTTGAGGCGTTTATCACATTATGATAAGTGCCTGCAGGGACAATCACAGCATCGCCGTTCTTTGCAGTGTGCTTTTCTGTGTTGTTGAAGACAAACAATGCTTCTCCTTCCTCTATCCTGAAAAACTGGTCAACATGATTATGCACTTCATTGCCTATTTCTTCTCCTGGCTGCAAACACATCACAACTAATTGCGCGTGCTTGCCTGTGAACAATACCTGCCTGAAGAAATTGTTTGCCAAAGTCTGTTTTTCAATCGGTCCTACATAGCCTGTCATTTTTTCACCTCTATGATAATAAAATAGCCCCGGGCGGATTCGAACCGCGCCATCTGAGGCTGGGTTCTAATCCGCTGAGCTGATAAATATAGCCCCGGGCGGATTCGAACCGCCGTCTACAGGTCCAAAGCCTGCCATGCTTGACCACTACACCACGGGGCTGTATGTTATTCCTGACAGAAGGTGCGTATAAAAAGGTTATCCTCAACTTTATAATAACCGTCAAATAATGCCTTTTATGACAATTGACTTGTTCATACACCCAGAACACGCAATCCTGACAGGCTATCCATACAAGGACATCCATGACCAATACATATCACACTTGAAGCGAATTCTTGACAACAGCAAACTTCCCGTACTAATAAACGGATTGGCCACTGGCGAGTTTGATAAACTATTCCCGCCTGAAAGAACACTGACATCAGCTTCACATTACATAATAGACTGGCCATATGACTACGGAGAAGTCGCACCCTGTGATTGGGGCAAATTCGAGGGAATTGTGAAGCAGGACACTGATTTTCGTGTTCACGGCGCGCATTTTGGAGAATGCACAGAAGGATTTGCAGTCCAGTTATTCGCGTACCTACAGAGAAAAGAACATTGGCATGATTGGAGAGGCAAAGTTGACAAAGACGCCCAAAAAGTGCAGGAAAAATTGAGAAAAGCCCATGAATCAAAAGGCGATTTTTTGAATTGTGGAATAAAATACGGGGTGGTCATTGTCCCTCCAAAAAACTGCGCGAAAATCATCAAGCCAAGCTGGTTCAACATTCCTTTTATTTCAAAAAAGCACGGCAATATTACGTACCAATTGATGGACAAAGATTCAGTTATTTACGGCAAGTGCTAAATTTTCTACTTCAAAAAGGTTGTTATGCTACTTGACATATTCCACATTTGGCAGGTCCTTGAACTGCTGGTCGCCTGTGAGAAATTTGATGTTTTGCTTCAGTGAATATGCATAACCAATTGCATCTGCATTTGAAATGTCGCGCTTCTTGTGATTTTTCCTGAATATCATTGTGTCCTTTATCACGTCATCAGTGATTTCAACAACGTGCACAATAGAGTTGCGCAGTATGTCCGCAAACGCCTCTCCGTGCTCGTTCAATGCCCACCACGTCAGCTCAATCTTGTTCAATACCGTTGTGATCAGCGGGAATTCGCCGTATTTCAAATAAGCAGGATTCCTCTTGAGCAGCTCAATAATTGCGTAAGTGTCAAAAAAATAATTTACCATCCTTTCCTCAATTCATCCTTGATTTTCTGCGTAGAATCTTTTGTAGTGATTGGTCCGAGGCTCCAGATGTCCCTTGCACGCGGAATCTTCTGTATAATTATTCGTATGTGCTCCTCTGGAGTTATGTGTTCCTTTTCCACAATATCCTTCGGCAGGACTACCCCTATTGAGCCGCCCCACTTCTTTGCAATACATTCGATTTCAGTCATATTAGATCACAGTTAGATTAAGTTATATATAAATCTAACGGAAATTACTCAGAAACTCCTCTTCCATGAAGTGAAGCTTGGCTGGGACAATGAGGCAGTGCACTGGCTTGCCAAAGTCAATGTCCTGCAGGTCTTTGGCTTTTCCTGCCTTGATGAGCTGGTCTTTTGCGCCGATTCTTGCACAGCCGATGCACAGAGTGTCCCTTGTGAAGACCTTTTTGTTCAGCTTCATTTCGATTTTCAAGAGGTAATCAATAGCGTCATTGACTGTCATGAACTTGTTTTCCTCTGGCTTTAAGTCAAGGAGAAGCAGAGTGTGAGCGCCTATTTTCTGGTTTTCCTCAATCGCTAAGTAAGGAGTTTCTGGAGCATAGTCTTTCTGCGCAAATGGAATGCTTGTTGTCTTGCCGAACTTGTACACCTGCAAGCCAGTTGCTCCGATGGCTGAAATAACACTTGCGTTGTGGATGACTTTCACTGTGATGCCTGCTTTACGTGCACGCTCCATTAAGTCGATGTGAGTAGTTGCTACGAGCGGGTCGCCGATTACAAGCAAAGCGCAGTCTCCGTCCTTTGCTGCCTGCAGGATTGTTGCTTCTGCTTTTTTCTCAACAACCTCGCGGTTTGCTGGCTCAATGGTTTTGCCAATGACTTTTTCCAATTCCTTGACATCGCAGTTCAGCACAGAAGTGTAGCTTTCCAAGTAAACCTTGTCTGCCTGTTTGAGCAGTTCAAGCCCTTTCAAAGTGATGTCATCTGCATCACCAAGACCTATTCCGATAAGGAACAATGCCATGAGAATAACTTAGAGAAGGGCGTTTAAAAAGGTATTCACATCTGGTGATGTCGCAGGCGCGGGACTTGGTTGATAGTGTCGAGTAAGGGACTTTTGCTTTTGCATAATCTTAAATATTAGAGCTATACGGTAAAGACTTGATATAATCTTCCATATATTGCCAGTCTGGTTTTCTTTCTTTGTCTATTGGTAACTTGATTTTTTCTTTCTGGATTCTCTTTAATCTGAGTTGTCTTCCAAAAGCATATTTGTAGTTTGATTTTCTTAAAACCGTCAAGAGGAATAGCATGACAAATATGTTGTCTTTTTTAAATGTAGGAATCAATGTGTGGACATTATCATCACTAAAATATTTGTATGTGTGATAAAAAACATTGAAAAACATATCTATCGTTAATTTGTTCTCAAAAACTTTCTTAGTTCCGAAAAATGCTTCTCCCAAAAGATAATCAACAATACCGTTCTTTTTTGATGATGCAGTCACTAAAGGAATTTCTCCTTCTACTCTCTCAGTCTCGACTAATCGTTCTCCCTTCTCAACATTAAACAAAGAGCGATTAGGCGTGGTCGAATTAATATCAAACCAATCCCACTTCGTCACATCTATTTTCTTTACTTTCTTTGTTTTGTCTTTTGGCTCGTTTGTTATTTTATTTTTGTTCAACAACTCTACAAAGCTTAAAGCATCTATGTCTTCATCTAGTAATCCTAATTTTAGTTTTGTTTGAAAGATAACCTGTTCTTTTACACATTTGATGAAGCTATTTTCATCTAACTTACTATAATCAGTTTGGCTATGTGCTT
>JBGPSD010000009.1:0-34425 GCA_041489925.1 Candidatus Nanoarchaeia archaeon | reverse complement strand
CCACACCCCCCCTCGCCCCTGAAAATTCGGGTCCGGCATCTCCTCCAAGCGCGGGCAAAACAAATGCTCAGGCTGTAACAGACAAATGGTTTATGGATAGAGATATTCCAGAAGGCATAAGACAATTAAAAGTCGGAAATGCAAACAACATTGAAGACGCAATAGGAAAATGCGAAGTTATATTCTCTTCTTATGAGGGGGACAAATCCCAGATTCAGGAAACTGAAATGGCTTATGCAAAAGCCGGGTTCCCTGTGATTTCAAACAATTCGGCGCATCGCTGGACGCCTGATGTGCCAATGATTATTCCGGAAATAAATGATCGCCACATTGAAATAATAGGAAGCCAGAGAAAAGCGCGAGGTTTTGAAAAAGGATTTGTTGTAACCAAGCCAAATTGCTCCATACAAAGTTTCATGACGCCCATTTATGCACTAATGGCCGCAGGATACGAACCAAGCAGGATAATAGTAACAACTGAACAGGCTTCATCCGGAGCGGGCTATCCAGGAGTGCCTTCTCTTGACTTAATCGGCAATGTCGTGCCCTACATTTCTGGAGAAGAAGAAAAAACTGAAATCGAACCCCTGAAGATATTTGGTGAGGTAAGAGACGGGCGCATAGAGAATTATCAATCAAGAACAGGGCTTGCAATCTCAGCAAACTGCACAAGAGTCCCTGTAAAAGACGGGCACATGGCTTTTGTAAATCTTGAATTTGCAGACCGCTCAAAGATTCCTCCTCTTGAAGAAGTCATTCGAATCTGGAAAGAATTCAAGGGAATCCCTCAAATACACGGACTCCCATCTGCGCCAGACCCTGCAATAATCTACAGGGATGAGCTAAATCGCCCTCAGCCAAGAAAAGACGCAGATGCAGGCAATGGCATGGCTGTAACAGTTGGCAGGCTGAGAAAGTGCAGCATCTTTGACATAAAATTCGCTGGATGCTCGCATAACACTAACAGGGGGGCGGCAGGCGGAGCCATTTTAACAGCAGAGCTTTTAGACCATCAAGGCTATTTCGACCGTCCACTTGAGTTTAATTCCCCAATCTAACCCATGAGGTAAACATGATAAGTGAAACTACAACACCAAGAGAATCGGTTAAGCTTCCAGCTATAAAAAGAATTGAAGGACATGAAGGCATTTATCTGGTTTATGCAAAAGAGAAGGATGGAACATATGACGTAGCAAGGCATGTCCATGACAACTGCTTTGAAGAAGTGCATTCTCTTCACCCCACTATAGACATGCTTCTAACCTTGCCAGAAGAAGAATTTAAAGAAAGAGTGTCTAGTTTTGGTCCGGGGATAAATCTGTATGATCCAGATCAAAAACCAGCAATCCCAATAACGCGTCAGAGAGATATGCTCTTATAAAATATCTCCTCTTCTAATGAACTTACTTGTGCGTAAACCAGAAAATCAGCTTGTCTCCCTGCTTCTTGTCAAGGCGGACAAAGCCAAAGCGTTCAAACTGAATGATTGTTCCTTCTTTCAGCTCTTTTAAGCCTGCCTCTCCATAGCCTGTCTTTCTTGAGCCGTCAGGAAGCAAAACCTCGACTTTTACAAGCTCAGTGCTGAAAGGAAGCCAGTGCATTATGCGCGCGCCTTTCTCGCGGTACTCTTCAACATTGCGTGAGTGGAACTTGAAATCATTGCCTTGCTTTTCAAAGTTGCCGCACTCCATCAGCCTGTAAAGCTTGCCATCCTCAATCAGCTCTGCGTCGTCCTTTGCGATGTAGAACTGCTCCCAGGTCTCAAACTTTCTTTTGCCCCTTTCCGGATGGTCAGGGTGCAGGCCAAGCTCAACAGTTTGCTTTGGAGCGCCAACAATCCTTATCTCAACAGGATTGCAGATGAAAAAATACCTGTTTGCAATCGGCTCAAGCAGTTTCCTGTTGTGAGCGTCAATTGTCTTGAAAAACTCATCAAGCGAAACATTCTTGTCATTCTCGCCGAGCCCGATGTCAAGCGCGAACTGGATAAAAGCATCAGGCTGATAACCGCGCCTTCGCAAAGCGGCAATGAATGGCAAACGAATGTCATCCCAGCCAGAGTATTCGCCTCGCTCAATTGCCTGCCTTGTCTTTGTTGTTGACAGTTCAAAGCCCTCAAAGTTAATCCTGCCGACATACATGTGAACAGGCATCTTCCAGCCAAAAGCGTCAAAGATGTGCTTTTGCCTTTTCTCATTGTCCATGTGGTCTTTTCCGCGGATAGTGTGGGTCATTCCCTGCTCGTAATCATCAATCGCAACAGACAAATTCATCAAAGGCCAGACTTTTTCCTTTGTGCCTGTGCGCGGGTGCGTGTGATGGTTGATTCTCATCGCAGGCCAGTCTCGCATTGCAGGATTTGGGTCATTGATGTTTGTCTTAATCCTCAGCACTGCCTCGCCTGGCTCATAGCCCGCGAACATCTTGTCCCATCTTAACTGCTGTTCCTTAAGCTCAAGGTCCCGGCACTTGCAGGATTTTTTCTTCATAATTAATTCGCGGAAGACATCAGGATTGCACGTGCAAACGTATGCCTTGCCCATATTGACAAGCTTTTCAGCGTAATCATAGTAAGTGTGCAATCTGTCTGACTGGATGATGACCTTTTTGACATTTCCTTTTGTGAACCACTGCGCGTCCTCCTCAAGCATCTTGTAGGCAGGAGGGTAAATGTTTTCAGGGTTTGTGTCCTCAATCCTCAGTATGAACGTGCCATTGTACTTCCTGCAGTACTCTGAATTAAGCCCGCTGACAAGAGCGTGGCCAATGTGCAATGGTCCTGACGGAGAAGGGGCAACCCTCATCACGACTTTTCCCATCTCAGCATCTTTCAATTCCTTCAAAACATGCTCCTGCTTCTCGTGCTTTACCTCAAGTAATTCCGGAGCTGTCTTTTCAAGCTCTGCGCGCTGCTGGTCAACAGGAATAAGATTAACTGCCTCAACAACTGCTGCTATTTCCTTGCTTAACGTCTTGAGCTCTTTCTTTATGTCAGGCTTTTCAGAAAGAAGTTTTCCAAGCACTGCGCCAAAATTAGCCTTGCCTTCATAATGGACAGCATTAGCCAGGGCATACTTCCGCGCAAGAGCCTCAAGTTCCTTTTCCATACACGTAACGGTATCTGTCCTATATATAAAGATTACATGTCGAAAACTGCATAAAATTTATAAACCGCCCGCATCAGGAGGGGGATTGGTGGTTACTTATGACTCATGAAAAAGGAATTAAGCTTAATGTAAGGGTATTGAACGCGTTTCTGATTATCGGGCTTGTGATTGTCCTTCTTGTAGGGCTTTATGCCACGCAGTGGAACAAGCCAAAGGCAGAAGAGCCAAAGGCGCCTGTTAAGCAGGCAAATTTGCTCGTGACTGTAATTGCGCCGCCAAAGTGCGATGACTGCTTTGACAAGGCGGCTTACGCAGCGGCAATAAGGCAGCTGCCAAACGTGAATGTCACAGAAAACAACCTTGAATACAACAGCACAGAAGCAAAAGAGCTCATAACCAAGTACAACATTGGAAGGCTTCCGGCTGCAATTGTTACAGGAGAGACAGCAAACCTCTCGCTGACAAGCTTCAAGGAAAAGGACGGCGCTTATTACTTTGATGACACGCCTCCGCCATATTACAATGTGAGCCAGAGAAGGGTTATCGGCAGGATATCAATAACCTACATCACCAGCTCGGCGTGCCCGAACTGCTTTGACATCACCCAGTTCAGCGAGCAGCTCAAGGGAGTCGGTGTGGCAATATCCGCCCAGAGAAAACTGGATGCGGCTGACAAGGAAGCGCAGGCAATGATTACAAAGTACCGCATAACAAAGATTCCCGCAATGCTTATCTCAGGCGACGCGCTTGAATACGCGGTTGTCTCGCAGGTCTGGTCATTGGTTGGAACGCAGGAAAGCGACGGAATGCTTGTGATGCGCAATATCTCAGCTCCGTACTATGACTTCGCAGACAGCAAGGTGCACGGGCTTGTGACAATCACATACATAACTGACACGTCCTGCACAGAATGCTACAATGTCTCAATGCACAAGGACGTGCTCAAGCAGAGCTTTGGAATGGCATTCGCGCCTGAGAAGACGGTTGACATCTCCACAAAGGCAGGAAAGGACCTTGTGAAGAAGTATGGCATAAGGTATGTGCCCACGCTCCTGCTTGACAAGGAGGCTGCTGCATACGGCTCGCTCAATGAAGCCTGGAGTCAGGTCGGCGTGATTGCAGGCGACGGGACATATGTCTTCAGCAACATCAACATGCTTGGGGGAATAACCTTCAAGGACCTGGAGACAAACCAAACCAATACGACGCCAGCAGCGCAGTAATAATAACACTTTTTCTTTTATTTTTTATTATTTAACAACTACAAATAACGCGCACAGCGAAAGACACTCGCCGCGAATTTGCCTCCTCGCTGCGCTCCACCCGGTTCCGCTTGCTCGTCAGCTCATTCAGCAGCTCGGAATAAATAAAGAGAAATAACTTCCATTATCGTTGGCACCGCGACTGGAAGGAGCCGTTACTTATCGCAGTCGTTTAGTCGTCGTTAACGCAGTTCGTTGCCCTAAATATTCTGCACTAACTGGTCTGCAGCAGGAAGAAAATCCTCTTCAACAGTTGCCTTGCCGCAATAAGGGCAGAGGTTGGGTGAGTAATTTCTTGTAAACTTCCAGTTGCACGTCCCACACCTGAACTTCTTCTTATCAACCATACTCTCCACCATTCCCCAGTAGGTATTTACTCTATTTAAGCTTTTATCTTTTTGAGGATTATTTGTTATGCTTATCAGGCACAAAATGCAAAGAAATCAATCCAAGCACAAAGAACACTGCAAGTGAAACCAAAGCTGCCTTGTCGCTGTAAGCAGTCGCAAGGTAGCCGTAAATAATCGGACCTAAAACACCTGAGAACTTGCCTGCCAATTCAGAAAAGCCAAAGAACTGTCCCAATTCCTTCTTAGGGCTGAGTGTAATCAGCAATGGGCGCGTTGAAGTCCACACTGCTCCAAGGGCGACACCACCAAGAAGCCCTCCAAGCACAAACATTCCATATGACTGCACTGAAAACAAAACTCCAAGCACAATAAGCCACAAAAACCCTGATATCATCAATGTCTTCTTGGGGCCAATGGAGTCAGTAAGCCTGCCAAAGAAATAGCTTCCAATTGCGGCAGAGAAAGCAAACAGCGCGTAAACAACAACAAATGCCTGTGTCTCAAGCCCAATAGCGCTCCTGCCGTAAAGATACAAAAACACAATAACCGCAGTCAAAGCGTCAACAAACATGAAAGTCGTAATCAAATAAGGAATAAGCCCTTTGTGGTGCTTCAGTCTGTGCAGGGTGTTCAAAACATCCTGTATTGCATGGTGAGCGCAGGTGTGCATTGACTCCTTTACGCGGTTCTTCCTCTCCTTGACTCCGAGGAAAAGGAACAATGAGAAGCCAAGGAAAATAACAGCTGTAACAGTGAACATTGCCTTTGTTCCTGCAAGGCTTTCCCAGCCGAGATTATGCAAAACAATCGCTGCTATTCCCAAACTAATCAAAGTGCCAAGATAGCCAAGGCCGATTCCAATGCCTGAGATTTTGCCATACTCCCTGCTCTCGCCAAGCGAAGGAATCATTGCATTGTAAGTTGTCAAAGCCGCGTGATACAGGAAGTTCGCAATTAATCCGAGGAGCAATGCTGCCTTCAAGCCAACAAGAGGAACAAAAAGAGTCGCAGCGCAGCAAAAAAACGTGAATATTGCAATAAAAGGCATTCTTTGCTTTGTCCTGTCTGACCACGCGCCAATAATAGGAACAAATATTGCGACAAGGAACATTGATATTCCGAACACAAGCCCAATCTGGAACTTGTTGCCTCCAAGAAACTCAGTAACATACTTGGGAAAAAAGAAAGTAACGAACAGCGCAGAAAAAGCAGTATTCGCAAGGTCATACATGCCCCAATAAAACACATCTTTTTTACGCATACGACGAAGGGGCAAAACCGCTTTTAAATATGTTTCTAAGAAAGAATTACTACGAAGCCATTCTGCGAGGCGCGTATACGCTGTGTTCATCACTCGAAAATTCTCTTGCAAGAACACACAAAAACGCACGCATTTCTTCCAATCTGTTTGAATCTGCAGGAATGCTTCCTAGTTCTGCTCTTAATAACCGCATTTCCAAAGCCAACCCTGCGAAATCTGTTATTTTCTTGGAACCATCCCTGCTCATTGCCCTCCACAAAGGAATATATGGAAATTCAGAAATTGAAAGTGCATCGTCAGTGTCCTTCAATTGGTACTTTTTTAGGATTTCTGCAAGCTCCCTCACGTGCCCAAAATCCTTATTCCTGCCCAAAAGATAATTATCAGTTTCAGTTGCGCCCCTTATTGCAAGGTCAGCGAGATAATCAGGGGAAGTTTCCAACTGCTCGATATTGCTCCCCAAGTGAATATACATGTCACGAAGTTCGCTCATTGAAAACAGAAATACTTGCGCTGAATATAAGCATTTGTATTCTCCTGAGCAAACATTTTTATACTCACCTTCCAGAATTCGTAATCAAAAAGGGGTTAATATGTGCTTACTTAAGTGGTTTATAGTGCCATTCATGAAGCTGTTTGTCTATGAGTCAAAAGGCTTCAAAAATATCCCGAAGCAGGGGCCGGCAATACTTGTCGCAAACCACTCAAGCTACATTGACGCTGTCCTGATGCGTTATTTTCCTGACTGGTTCGCAGGAAGACTGCCAAGGGGAATACAGTCAAGAGAGTGGGTTGAAAAAAGCGGGTTCAGGAGATTCCTCTTCCTCACAATACTCAGGCAGATTCCAACAAACGGCTCAATATCAAAAGCACTTGAGGCGCTGACACACGGAGAAATGCTAATGCTGTTCCCGGAAGGCGGAAGAAGCCCTGACGGAAAAATGCAGCAATGCACCCACACTGGTCTTGGGCTGTTGGCAGAAGTGACAGGAGTGCCGGTAATACCAATTGGAATAGAAGGAACATACAAATGGTGGCCAAAGCAAAGGTTCCTGCCCACATTCAGGCCAAGATGCATCGCGATAAGGGCAGGCAAGCCAATGAAATTCAAGGGAAAGCAGTCAAAAAAGAACTTCCTTGACTTCCAAAGAAAAGTAATGCAAAAAGTCGCACAATTAGCAAAGACAAAATACCAATACTAATATGGCCACAAATACTGGAGGAATAAAATGAAAGACATGAACAAATTCGGAATTGGCTTTTGGATTGGTGCAGGAATCTACAGCCTGATAAACATGATTATGAACCTCAAAAACATACCCCAAAACAACATCCTACACTACAACTACATAATCACAGGAGTTGCTATTTTTGGCTTAATTTTGAACATAATATTACTGAAAAAAAGCAAACAAAAGAAGTGATAAGCACATGAAAGAATACCTTACAGCGCACCAGCTGAAGACAATCAGCTGGGAAACCATTGAAAAACTGCAGCAGCAGCGCTTCAAGGCAACAGTAAGGCACATTCTTCCTGCTGTAAAAGCATACAGGGACCTCTTCAAGGAATACAAAGTTGACTCTTACACGCTGGAAAAAGTGGAAGACTGGAAAAAACTAGGATTGCCGCTGTTAAAAAAAGCGTATTACAAGGAGCACCCTGAGGATTTCATTGCAAAAGTCCATCCAAGCCAGGCTTTCACGCAATATGAGAATTTTATGCACGAGCAGGAAAGCGCAGCAACAATCGCACTGACAATCAAGGCAATCACAGGAAAAACACATTTGGAAAAGGAAATAAAGGATTTCTTCATGCCAAAAATGCCTGCGTTCTCTGCAGGAACAGAAAGCGGAAGGCCGACTCCTGTTTTCATCACTGCAAAACAAAAGCAGACAATGCAGTCAATACTTGAAATCGCTGCAGAACTCATAATGAGCAGGTTCAAGCCAGAAGGGACACTTGTCGGAATGAATTTGTTCCCATATGCCCCTCATTTGGGCTGGCACGCTGTCCACATGGCTTTGGAAACAGCAGCTGATTTGAACCTTTCAACAGCAGCAGGCGGCGCCATCTCCACAGAAAGATTGGTTGAAATGGCAGAAGTCTTCAAGGCAAACATTTTCGCAGGAATGAGCACTTATCTGAGAAACCGCTGGCTTGATGTTGCAATACAAAAGAAAATCACTCTGCCTGAAAAAGTCTTGTTCATCAATGGCGCTGACAAAATGCACGAGCCAGAAAGAAACAAGATAGCAGAGCTCGCGAAAAAGCTCGGAGTAAAGCAGGCAGTTGTGCTTGACTTCTTCGGAGCAAGCGAATTCAAAGAGGACATCATGCCAGAATGCGCCCCAGGAACAGGATTTCACCACATTGCGCCATTGTCAAACATAATCCGCACAGTAAAAGCAGACAGCACTGCAAAATCAGGCTGGATTGAAGACTGGGACTTTGTACACCCTGCAGAAGGAGGCTATGGAGTCATCTGGAACACAGACGGCGCAGGCACATTGCTCGAAGGCTACCTTGTAGGCGATGTTTATGACCATATAACCTCAGTTCCATGCAAAAAATGCGGGTTAAATGTTGAAAGAATATTTGATGTAAGCAGGATAAAAGACACAGAAGCACAGCTAAAGCTCACAGGAATGGTGGAAGCAAAGGTAAAAGGCACAAGAATCAACCTTGTGGCAATAAGGGACGCCCTGCTGAAGCTCAATGAAATAGCAGAAGCACAAGTAATCGCAAGAAAAGCCCAGCTAATAATACGCCTTGCGCCAAAAACATCAAGAAAATCAGCAGAACCCAAAGTAGAAGCAGCAATCAGGCGCCTCATGCTTGAAGTTACCCCTAAGATAGAATACATCGCGTTAGAAAAGCTCACAAAAGAAAACGGCTTCAAGTTTAAGGGAATAATAATTGAATAAAAAAATCAGCGCTTCTTCTTCCTTCTTCCGCGCTTTGGCTTTGACTGCTTGTATGTGACTTCTGCTGCAGGCTCCTCAACATACGGCTCAACTTGCGGAGCTTCCCCTGCGGGCGCTGAACTCACGACCGAGGGCCCTACATCGTTAATGGAAAGCACTGAGACAAGCATTCCAAAGATGTTCACGATTATCAAAAGCACAAATGTCACGAATGCAGGCACGTTGACAAAAAGGAACACTGCATTAGCCAGCAAAAGCGAGAACAGTATTGTCGCAAAAGGCCAGCTCCACCTTGACTCTGTTGCAACGCCAATAAGCGCGATTATTGAAAGAAGTATTCCGACAACGATAATCACGAGCTCAAGGACAGCATACTGCTCCATCTTGCTCTCGAGAAAAATAGTGCCGATAAAGCTCAGCACCAATGTCGCCATTATGACCAAAAGTCTTCCTATTCCCATTTCTGCACACCCCCACTGTAATAAAGCGGTAAAAACCAAGTCCATATAAAAAGTTTTCTATTCTGGAGTAGTGACGGAACTAGAATTCGTCTGTCTCGAGCGATTTCAACATCCCTTTCTTCCTCAAAACATCTGCCTGGTGGGGCTTGTACTTGAACACAACATCTCCTTTCGTATCGCCTGACAGCTCCCATGGCTCAATCAAAAGAACATCTCCCTCGCGAATCCACAATTTGCGCTTTAACCGTCCTGGAATCCTGCAAATCCTTGGCTTTCCGTCAAGGCACTTTACTTTCATCCTTGAGCCGCCAACGCGCTGCATGCAAAGCCCGATAACCTGCCTTCCCCTTGGCAGAGGCGTGCGGCGGATATCCTCCTCCATCATCTGCTGCCTTTCTTCAGCGCTAAGCGGCTTCTTGTGTTCCATTAAGACGTAAAAGACAGGAGACGGTTTAAAAGCCTTTGCATCAGAGAATCATCACACTGACGCCCCAAGTGAAGCCTGCGCCCATGTCGACTTTCACTATCAAGTCGCCTTCTTTGACAATGCCCTGCTTGCGCGCTTCGTGGATGCAATTCGCACTAGAGCCTGCAGATGTATTGCCGTATTCTCTTGTCTTATGGTAGAACTTCTCCTCCATCTCTTTCTCAGGAATGCCTGTCTTTTTAGCAAGTTTTCTAATGCAGGCAGTAATAATCCGCCCATTTGCATTGTGCGGTGCAACCATTTTTACATCTGCCAGAGTGTAATTTGTCTTTTCCAGCACATTGAGAATTGTGTCAGGAATAACTTCCACTGCTAATTCGAAAACCTTTCTTCCATCCATTTCAATCTTATACTGGTCATTAAGCGTAATCAGGCCGCGGTATTGGCTGTCGCAATAGAGCCCTCCGCCAGGGATTGGAACAATTCCCGGCTTGTCGCCTGCCTTTAGTATCCACGTGCATGCAAGGTCGCCAAACAGGATACTGGTTTTGCGGTCCTTGTAATCAACAACGTCGCTCATCTTGTCAGCGCCGACAAGCGCGATTGTCTTGTGTATTCCTGCGCGGATTAAGCCGTCTGCTACCTGCAAGCCTGTTGTAAATGAAGTGCATCCTGCCTGAATGTCCATTATCCCGCAAGTAATGGGCGCTTTAACATACGCATGGATCTGTGCTGCAGAAGGGGGAAAATCTTTTTTGCGCGTGTTTGTGCAGCAAATAATCATCCCCAGGTCGCGGGCATCTGTCTTTGCATCTTCCAGCGATTTTTCTGTGGAAATGCCGCCCATTGATCCAGGTGATTCATCAGGGCGTGCAATCCTGCGCGTCTCTATCCCTGTGCGTTCGATAATCCACTCATTATTGGTCCATTGGGAAGGGTCATCTGGATGCGCATCTTTCAGCATCTTTTCCAGGTCTGCATTTGTCAGAACTCTTTCAGGAAGATAGTTTGCTGTCCCTGCAATCCTTGCGTAAACCATGCCAGGGGGTGCATTTGTGATTTATTTAAAGCTTCGGAAATCCACCAGTTTATTGTGGTTTGCCGTCACAAACCAAAAGGGTGGATTTCCGAGTCTGCTCAATAACCACCACAATCATGCCACAATTCACTTGAGGAACCTGCTGGTTCTCAAGTTCATCGGCAACCTCGGTTGCCGAGATATTGACTGGTGGTTATTGACAGTTTCACATTCTGAGACCGCACATTTTATAAACCTGAATTGCGCGCCAAAACCTTATGGCCAAGAAAGAGGGAGAGAGCGGATTTGTAACAGTGTTCAAGGTTATCGGCGCTGTCTTTGGCGCGCTTGTGAGCCTGATTTTCTTTGCAATCGTGATTTTCTTCGTAATCACACTGTTCTTCCCAAGCCAGAACATACTTGGCGGAAACATCGCTGTTGTTCCAATCAAGGGAGTTATTTCAACAGGAGAAGGCTCAGACATGTTCGGCGGAAAGGGAACGCCGTCAGAAGACATAGTTGACTGGATAAAGTCAGCTGACAAGGACGAAAAAACAAAGGCAATACTTCTTGAGATTGACAGCCCTGGCGGAAGCCCTGTTGCATCAGAGGAAATAGCAACAGCAGTGAAAAACGCGAACAAGACAGTTGTCGCAGTCATCAGGGAAACAGGCGCATCAGGGGCATTTTGGGTTGCATCAGCAGCTGATTATGTCTTTGCAAGCAGGATGTCATTGACAGGAAGCATAGGAGTCACAGGCTCAAGGCTTGAATTCGCAGGGCTTTTGAAAGACTACAATGTCACATACCGCCAGCTCTCTTCAGGCAAGTACAAGGACGCTGGCTCGCCATGGAAGGAAATGAATCCTGAAGAGCAAACATTGTTCCAGAAAATGCTTGACGACATATACGCTGACTTCATAAACGCTGTCGCAGAGAACAGGAATCTGCCTGTTGACAGGGTAAAAGAGCTCGCAACAGGATTTGTCCTCACAGGAGCGCAGGCAAAAGAGCTTGGCTTGGTAGACGCGATAGGAAACAAGGAAGACGCAACAAAGTACATTGAACAAAAGCTCAACATCACAGCAGAACTCTACGAATTCAAGGAGTCAAAGTCAGTCTTTGAGGAAATTCTCGGAATGAGCAGCTACAACATCGGCAGGGGCATCGGCACAGAACTCACAGATGCATCTGTTGAGAGCTCCCTGAAGATAACGACTTGAACTGCTTCTTACAGTCCACTGCATAAAATGGTGAAGTTTTATAAATGGAATACTTCTGGCAGTTGTATGAAGCCTCGAGAAATTAAAGGAGAATTTGGTAAAACTGCATATCTTCAAGAAAAGTATTTTTCCTTAGTTGCTATTTGTGATAAACTGGGAGTTATGGTCTCACAAGACAGATTTCTTGAACATGATAAGGACATTGCACCGTATCAATTCTATAGAAAAGGAACCAAGGAGTACATCTTTCCGAAACAACCGGTTACATTGCTAAAAGATACTTCTCAGGATGTTGATCACTCTCCAGGTTACGGATTAAGAACAGAAGTTCAAACGTTCAACTTTGATGAAGCTGTTGTCAAAGGCAGAATTCAGATTTTCTATGAGGATGCGAACAATCAACCTACGCTAAAAGTGGTTGATGTGCTTGGAAATTCTGTTTTACCTAAAAGAGTTATGAACACATTAGATGACATTTTTGCACGAGCACATCACACTTCAAAGAAATAATCTTCTTATTAATTCTCCGAACTCGCGCGATATCACCACAAACTTCTACATCACCGATGAGCGTATATACTCAGCTCCCTTTACCATATTTGAAGGACCGGGTGCAAAAGGTTGAATAACGCGGCCATGGAGGGCTTGCGAACACCGCAGGCGTGACTGCAAACCAAGCGACACCTGATTCTGCATAATTCTTATAATCCGGAAGTAGAAAGTTTATTTCTTTAAAGCAAGTCCCTTAGTCCCCATCCAAATAGGAGCTTCGTATCCTTCTGGCATATGGGGAAACTTCACAATGCCTGCTGAAACAAGGTCATTTATGTTAACTATGCCTGCTTTTTGGTCGTCCATTCGCGGGCAGGCAGTGTTAACCCAGCAGTCAATGAAGTTAAAGTCCTCCAAATAACGGAAATCAAACGTATCGCAAACAAAAATAAAGTATTCCTTGTCCCCTTTCTTCTTTAACTGCAAAGCGCGCTGCAGGTTTTTCTGCCCTGGCTTTGTGCTGACAATGATGCCAACCCTTTTCGCTGTCAAAAACTTCAAAACAGCGCCCTTTCGCGACTTTGCATAAGCATCAACTTCCTTTGAATCAAGCTCTTTGAACTCAGAAGTGTAAGGATTAAAGCAAAACACTGGCTTTTTACCCTGCAAGGCGACATTTATCGGATGAAACTGGCCAGAGCCAATAAAGAGAAACGCATCAACCTTAGAAACAAGCTTCAAAGCCATTGCCGCATTGCAACCCAATACCTGGCCGCCTGCAACAGAGCCGGGAATCTGCTTTACAATCGCAGGAATCTGATTGGCAAACTGAATACTTGCAACAACACCAACCTTCTTTGGCAGTTTCTTGGCAACAGCTGAAGGAATAACAACTTTCCTTGTGCTGTGTGCGTGGATAAATAATGTTTTCATCGCCATAAGAATGCAGAACAGGGTTTATAAACGTTGACATCTCCACTATTCTATGTAATTGGTGGAGATGTCAAGCGTGCTCAAGAACCACCACTATGTTAGCAATTTATCAATTGGTGGTTCTTGACAACTGCCTCAACCAAGCGAAACCAGGTGGTCAAGGCTTTCCCTAAACTCCTTTATTGTTGCCTTGTCATAATTTTGTGGAGATCCAAGCGCATAATCAAAGAGGTTTGCAAAAAATTTCTTTCTCGCGGCAAGATATCTTGGCAAATCTTTTTCTACAAGAACAATCCTCGCGACACCAAGCTCCTGCTTCAGGGCGTCAACGCATTTTAATTTCATGTCAACCCCAGGCTCAACAACCTCAACATATTCGTGAAAAGCCCAAAGCGGCCTGAATGCTGTTTCAACCTGGGAGCTTACGCCAATAACATAGCTATCATCTTTTTTCCCTGCCAGGACAAGCGCAAAGCATTCAAGAGCAGGATTGCGGTCCTGGGGGACATCAAAGAAACTGAATTCCTTTCTGCCAAGCTCAACAGTATGCTTGCGGTAATTTAGATTTGCGAAAGTATCCCTGAATTTATTTACTTCCTCCCTTGTGTAAACTTTCATAGAGAATATCAGTGTTTGCCATTTATAAAAGTTCGTGCCCACAGCTCCCTGACAGCATAATCCGCAAGAGGCTTCAGGTTGATAATATCCTCCTCATTGTACTTAATCAGCTTGTTCAGAAAATCAGCGTCTTTAGTTGACTTGAACTGCTCCCACAAATAAACAGCGTCTGAGCCGGAAATTCCCTCAACTTCCTCTGCCCTTTTGATTCCGCGCTCTTTCTCAATTGCCTTCAAGCCGCCAGTAAGCCCAATGCGAGCACAAACGTGCCTTAAGTCAACATGGGGCTTGTGAATCTGAAAGCCAAAGAACCTTTCAATGACAGGCAAATCAAAACTGCTTCCATTGAAAGTCACAATCATCTTTGCCTTTTGCAGTTCTTTCTCAATCAAAGCCCTGTCAAGGTTATAGCCACGGACAAATGTCTTTGTTTCATTGCCGTCATACAAGCCGATAACAGTAATCGAGCCATAATAGCCATTTGTCTCAATATCCAAAAACACAGCTTCATCTCGGAAATTGTCATACAGGCGCCACTGCTCAGAAAGAGGCAAACTCTTTGACAAATAATTCAGGTTTTCGTTCCACAATTCTGCCTTGAATTCGTGAATTTTCGCGTTTGCGCTCTCCTTGCGCTCAGGCGAAAAGCCAGCGACCTTTTTTGCCTCAACAAAAGCCTGCCAGTCAGGAATGCCCTGGGACCAAATCCTCTGCTCAGTAGCCGCCCTGACCTTTGGAAGAAATAGGAAAGTGTTCCTTAGCATTGCGATAAAAATCCTGCTTCTGCTTAAAAAATCTCAGCATCCCTGCCCAGTGAACAGTGAAACTTTATAACCCGCTCATTTCTCCAAGCAGTAATGCATCCAAGGGCTTTCACAACAATCAGCGCAGCATATCACCAGCTTTGGATTAGCGGGGTTCTCAAGCTCCCTCATATTATAGAAAATGGCGGCATTGACTGCTATGATGAAAATACTGGTGTTGAACTCAAGACAAGGCTGCGCAAATGGAACCCCACATGGACAATTGACGCAAACCAGATAAGCATGTATCCGCAACAGAACCCAGGCAAAGAACTTTACTGGGCTTTCATTCTTTACGGGCTCAAAAAACCCATTTCAGGCATCAGGGGAAAAGACCTTCCGCAAGTGTTTATGGACAGGAGCGCCTGGCTTATGCCCTGGGAATGGGTGAGGAAGTTCCCTGTCTGGAATCCAAAAACAGGGCCTTATGTTTACGTGCACCAAAAAGACCTTCCTGACAATACTTATTTCTCAATGTTTGCGGGAGCGAGCAAAGGCCAGACCGGAGTCCTCTATGTGCCAAAGAATTCATCGCTTGAAGACAGGCTTCGCTGATTTCTCAATAAACCCAGGGAATAAGCTTTTTCGTGCGGTTCATGTAGCTGATGTATTCCTTTCCGTACTTCTCAAGCATTATCCTGTCACGCGAGCTCACCTTGTAAGCTGTAGCGAAAAGCAGGAGCACTGTGAAAACCAGGGTGAACTTCAGCGAAAGCACCAGCGCGAGCCCTGCAATCACAAGAAGCATTCCCCAGTCTCGCGGATTCCTGATTCTCGCGTAAATGCCGTTTGTTGAGTATGGCGGAATTTCCTCTTTTGGTGCAAGAACCTGAATAAACCAGAAGAACTGCTTTCTCGCAGCCATCGCGTTAAGCAGGTTGTTAAGCCCGAGCAGCAAGAGCGCAATTCCAAAATAAGTCCAGTTTGTGTAATTGGTTGAAAGCACAGGATTGCCTGCCTTGATGTACTCTCCGATTCCAATTCCCAGAGTCAAAATGAAAGCAAGCCTGTAAACCCACGCTGCTTCAGGGGACATCACAGATTTCTTGTGCTTTGTCCACTGCATAACCTTTGTCCTGAACAAAGCCCTTGCCTGCAAAAGCCTTCCAACTATCAAAAACACAAGAAAAATTCCGGTTAAAACCATCCAAATTGCGATTTTCATTATCTCACCTCGATTTTACTATGCCAATGCGTTTGCAGTATTTAATTATTGGGCATTTTGAGCAAAAAGGAGAGATAGGAACGCAGATTGTCTTTCCATGGGCAACAAAAGTGTCATTGACAATCTGCCAGTGCTTTCTTGGAATGAGTTTCATCAGCTTTTCCTCTGTCTGCTCGGGGGTTTTGGTGCGAACCCAGCCAAGCCTGTTTGCAATTTGATGAACATGCGTATCAACAGGGATAGCATCCATTCCAAACGCATAGACAAGAACGCAATTCGCGACTTTTCTTCCAACGCCAGGAAGTTTGACAAGGTCATCAAGATTCTTTGGAACCCTGCTGTCAAAATCACGCACCAGCATCTTTGCAGCATTAATCACATTCTTTGATTTGTTGTTGAAAAAGCCAATTCGTCTGATGATTTTGATTACGTCTGCCTTCTTTGCTGCAGCGAGCTTCCCAGCAGTCGGATATTTCCTGAACAGTTCCTCAGAAACAACCTCAGTAACCTCGTCTTTTGCGCGAGCACTCAAAATAGTCGATATCAAAACCTTAAAAGCATCATATTTCCTGCCCATTTTGCCGAGCATTGTGTCTATGCCCTGCTTTTTCGCAAGTATTCCAAGCACTTTGTCAATCTCAACGTGTTTGACCATGCAAACGCCTCCAGTGGTACAGATACTGCTGGGCATATCCGGCCATTTTGCCCCATCTCTGCCTTCCAAAATCAGCCAAATCTTTCAGTTTTACTTTTTTTGCTCCAACATACTGCTCTTTAATCACTCGCTCCATCCAGACATCAACAGGAAAGCTCTCTGTAAAGCCCAAAGAAAACAAGCAAATGCAGTCAGCGACTTTCTCGCCAATGCCAGGAAGCGCAATTAGTTTTTCTTTTGCTTTCTTGTACTGCATTTTCCTCAGCCTTGCGAAAAAAGCATCACTCACTTTCGCATTAACGCCTGCAATATACTTTGCCCTGAAGCCAACTGCGCACTTTTTCAATTTAGCAACATCCTTCAGAGCGCCAGGCGAAGGAAAAGTAAAGAACTTCTTGCCCTTGAAAACAACTTCCTTGCCAAACTTCTCAGCAATACACTCCATATTCTTCTTAATCTTCTTGATATTGGAAAACTGCGAACACAAAAACCCAACAGTGCACTCCCAAGGGTCCTGCCGAATCAGCCTTAAGCCAGGATACTTCCGAATTGCAAGCCTAAGAACAGGGTCTTTTTTCAACTGGTGCATAACTTCAAGATAATTCTCATCAAGCCCAAAGAAATGACGGACAAAACGCTCAGAAGCACCTTCAAAAAACAACTTGCCACCTTCCTGCCTGACCCTGAACACCTTCTCCCGCGACACTATATAATACCACAAATCATGCAAAACATACCTGAAAAACTGGCCAGAATCAAGAGTATGATGAAGATTGAAGCCAGAAACGCTTAAAGCCCCCATAACACTCGGAAAGAATGAGCAATATTTAAATACCATTCTTCTTTATAAATACCAAAAGAGGTCTTAAATGAGAAGAAATGCAGTCATAAACTGTGCAGTATTACTTGTTTTAGCACTCTGCCTGGCGCTTATTCCATATGTCCTTGCCTCAGGCACTCTGCTGGTTACAGATGGAATGAATGTCACGCTTAACAAGACAGACAATTTTGACCCTGTAAATGCAAGCAGCTACCTGACCTACACAATCAATATTACAGTAACCAACCTTTCGTCGACTCTTACAAACATCAGCAACCTCACTTTGACAGAGAACTATTCTCAGTATATTATTTTCAACAACTCACAGCCAACTGCGGTTGCAGGAACAAACAACACGTTTATCCTTGGCAACATAACTGTTAACACGACTATCCAGGTCAACATCACTGTTTTTGTGCTCAACATTACAAACGGCACAGTCATCAACAACACAGCGAACATCTCCTTTTTCACCATAAACAGCATCCAGTGGGCAGGTGTGCAGTTTAATCTCACCACGACAGAAAACACAACAGTAAACAACCCGCCGTTGTACAACTTCAGCAACCTGACTGTTGCGAAGACAGATTCGCCTGACCCTGTGAGTGCCAGCACCAACCTGACTTATGTGGTTAATGTCACAACAACAGGCAATGGAACTTCGTATAATATCACTGTGAATGACACTTACCCAGCGCAGGTTATCTACCTGACTTCACAGCCAACACCAGTTACAGGCACCAATAACACATGGGTACTGGGCAACTTCACCAACGGAACAAGCATACTTGTCAATATAACAGTGCTCGTAAGGAACATCAGCAACGGCACAGTCATCAACAACACAGCAAATGTCACAATGAATAACGAAACAGGCGGCCTGCTCAGGTTCTTTGGCACGCAAAACACAACAGTGCTCAACCCGCCTGTCTACAACACGAGCATCATGACTGTGGCAAAGACAAGCGACCCTGACCCTGTCGGAATAAACTCCCAGCTCAATTATACAATTACCGTGACTGCCGGCGGAAACGGCACATCATTCAATGTGACTGTCAATGATACATACCCTGCAGGCATTGTCTTCAACAGCGCACAGCCAACTCCGCTCACAGGAACAAACAACTCGTGGATACTCGGCAACCTCACAAATGGAACAATCATACTCATCAACATCACAATGAATGTCCCGTCCTTGTCTGATGGCATAGTGCTTACGAACCGCGTGAATGTCACATATCAAAACGAAACAAGCGGCAACCTCAGCGTGGTAGCATCATCATTCACAACTGTTTCCAACCCATCTTCGTCAGGCGGCGGAGGTGGTGGCGGAAGTAGCGGCGGAGGATATTATTACGGGTATTCAAACACCACCAACACATCCACAACAGCCTGTTTTGAGAGCTGGACCTGCGATTCCTGGAGTGCATGCATTAACACCAAACAGACAAGGTCGTGCAGTGACCTGAGAGGCTGCGGAACAACAAAGCTCAAGCCGCTGGAAGAGCAGGACTGCGTTTATACACTTCCCCCTGCAACACTGCCAAAGGAAGCAGAGCCTGCAGCACAGCCTGTAGCAGAGCCTGAGTCGCTGCCAGAAACAGCAAAAGCAAGCAGGATGCCCAGCTTGGAGAATATATTCTACGGAATTTCACTCATTGCCCTTGCAGGCCTTCTTGTCTACCTGTTCATCCTGCACAGGCGCAACAAAAACCAGCCATATTAAGCCAAAAACTGTTTCTTATATTATCTTATTATTATAATCCAGTTATGTATATCGCAGGCAAATAATGTTTAAATACTAATTCATACCGCTTGTGGTTCAGTCCGACGATAACCACTATATGTAGTGGTTTTCTGGCAATAATCGTGCTCCAACAGTGAAAAAACAGGGTCGAGGTGAGAGAGTGGCTCCGGTGAAAGAGGAACAAAAAGCGGCAGAAGACCTGATTGAAACTTCATCTGAAATTGAATTTAATGACAAGCGCCTGAAAATAAGCAGGCACTTCACAAAGCAGGGAACCAATCCTCTTGACGAACTGGAATACGAAAAGCGCTCCTCAGTAATAGCAGAGCCTGACGGAACTGTTGTTTTCAAGCTTGAAGGCGTAGAAGTGCCAAAGAACTGGACGCAATTAGCCACAGACATAATGGTCTCAAAATATTTCAGGAAAGCAGGAGTGCCAGGCACAGGAAATGAGGTAAGCGCAAAGCAGGTCATCCACAGGGTTGCAAACACAATACGCATGGCAGGCGAGGCACTGGGATATTTCCAGGCAGCAGAAGACTCTGACGCGTTTGAAGCAGAGCTGGCATACATACTCATCAACCAGAAAGGGGCATTTAACTCGCCTGTCTGGTTTAACTGCGGATTGTACCACCAATACGGCATCTCAGGAACAGGAGGAAACTGGTACTGGGACTTTGACACACAGTCATTGCAGCAGACAACAGGCGCGTATGCAAGGCCGCAATGCTCTGCGTGCTTTATCCAGTCAATAAAAGACGACCTAATGAGCATTT
Source organism: Candidatus Nanoarchaeia archaeon (assembly GCA_041489925.1). Lineage (GTDB taxonomy): Archaea > Nanobdellota > Nanobdellia > Woesearchaeales > ARS49 > JAWAAW01. The sequence goes on along the minus strand of JBGPSD010000009.1, from coordinate 14,382 downwards.
TTGATTTAATCAAGAGCGAAGCAAGATTGTTCAAGTACGGCTCTGGCTCAGGAACAAACTTTTCAACATTAAGAAGCAGGTATGAAAAGCTCGCAGGTGGCGGAACAAGCTCAGGATTAATGACTTTCCTGAAAATCTTTGACCGCGCAGCAGGCTCAATGAAATCAGGAGGAACAACAAGAAGAGCAGCAAAAATGGTCTGCCTTGACCTTGACCACCCTGAAATAATTGACTTCATAAACTGGAAAGTTGAGGAGGAAAAGAAAGTCAAGGCACTGGTTGCCGCAGGCTACCCCTCTGACTTTAACGGCGAGGCATACCTCACAGTCTCAGGCCAGAACTCAAACAACTCAGTGAGAGTCCCTGACGAATTCATGCAGGCATATCTCACAGGCGCAAAATGGAAGACAAGGTTCCGCACAACAGGCGAAGTGCACAAGGAATACGAAGCACGCGACATGATGCGCCAAATCGCACAGGCAGCGTGGGTGTGCGCAGACCCAGGAGTGCAGTTTGACACAGTAATCAATGACTGGCACACCTGCCCGAACTCAGACAGGATTCACGCGAGCAATCCGTGCTCCGAGTTCATGTTCCTTGATGACTCATCCTGCAATCTCTCAAGCATAAACCTGATGAAGTTTCTCAATGAAGACGGAACATTTGACATTGAGGCATACAGGCGCGCGTGCAGGGTGCTTCTCATAGCGCAGGAAATTCTTGTTGACTTTGCGAGCTATCCGACAATGGAAATTGCGAAAAACACCCATGACTACCGCGCACTCGGGCTGGGATATGCAAACCTTGGCACACTGCTCATGGTTATGGGAGTGCCGTATGACTCTGACAAGGGCCGCGCAATCTCAGGAGCAATAACTGCGATAATGACCGGACAGGCATACTGTGTTTCTGCAGAAATGTCAGCTGTCAAAGGGCCGTTTGCAGGATTCAAGAACAACCGCGAGCCAATGCTGAGGGTTATGCGAAAGCACCGCGACGCAGCATACAAGATTGATGTGCGCCACTGCCCGCCAGAATTGTTGAAAGCCGCAAGGGATGACTGGGACAATGCTGTTGAGCTTGGAGAAAAATACGGCTTCAGGAACTCACAGGTGACAGTGCTCGCTCCAACAGGGACAATTGGGCTATTAATGGACTGCGACACAACCGGAGTTGAGCCTGACTTCTCGCTTGTCAAGTACAAAAAGCTCGCAGGTGGCGGCTATTTCAAGATTATCAACCAGAGCGTCCCAAGAGCATTGAGAAAGCTCAGCTATACAGCAGACGAGGTCAAGGAAATACAGGCATATGTGCTTGAAGGCGGAACAATGGAAGGCGCGCCATACATCAAGGACGACCACCTTGCTGTTTTTGACTGCGCAAACAGGTGCGGAACAGGAAAGCGCTTCATAGACCCAATGGGGCACATCAAGATGATGGCATCTGTCCAGCCATTCCTTTCAGGCTCATTGTCAAAGACAGTCAACCTGCCAACCGAAACAACAGTGGAAGAAATAGAAAAAATCTACATTGACAGCTGGAAGATGGGATTAAAGGCAGTCGCTGTCTACCGCGACGGATGCAAACTCTCACAGCCGCTCACTGCCGGAACAAAGATGGCAGATGAAAACAAGGGGCAAAAGGCAGAGGTGGAAACAAAAGTCCTGCAATCCAAGCGCGCAGGAAGGGTTGTTGACACTGTTGTCGGCGGCCACAGGATTGTGATACGCACAGGTGAATTCTCAGACGGCTCGCTCGGCGAAGTAAGCATTGACATGCACAAGGAAGGCGCCACAATGAGGAGCCTGATGAACTGCATAGCGCAGGCAGTGAGCATCGGACTGCAGCACGGAGTTCCGCTTGAGCAGTTTGTTGACGCATTCACATTCACGCGCTTTGAACCTGCGGGAATGACAACGCACCCGAACATCAAGACAAGCACAAGCATGGTTGACTTTGTCTTCCGAGTGCTCGGCTTTGAATATCTTGGAAGGAATGATTTGGTCCATGTAAAGCCGGTTGACATGCCAAAAGACGATCAGAAGCAGCAAAAACAAGAGCTTTCCAGCGCAAAACTTCCAGCGCCTGCAAGCTTGAATTCGCCTCCGAAAAAGGCAAAGAGCGCGCTTGATTTGCAATTAAGCAACATGATGGGAGACGCTCCGCCATGCCCGTCATGCGGAAACATCACAATCAGGAGCGGAACCTGCTACAAATGCCTTAATTGCGGCTCAACAACAGGCTGTTCATAAGAGGTTTGGGACAAATGAAATGCCCGTACTGCCAGCACTCTGACACCAGCGTCCTTGACAGCAGGCCGACATCTACCAATGATGCGATACGAAGGAGGCGCGAGTGCTCAGAATGCACAAAGCGCTTCACAACCCGCGAGCACGTTGAAATGCTTGACATGTCAATCGTGAAGCGCGACGGCAGGAGCGAGCCGTTTGACAGGAACAAGCTTCTAAAAGGAATATTAAGGGCGTGCGAAAAGCGTCCGGTAAAGCGCGAAAAGATAGAGCACGCAGTTGACCACATCGAACTCTCATTAAGGCAGATGGACAAGACAGAAATACAGAGCAGGATTGTGGGCGAGCTGGTTATGGGCAGGCTTATGGGGCTTGACGAGGTGGCTTATGTGCGCTTTGCCTCGGTTTACAAAAAGTTCAGGGACGCGAGCCAGTTTACCGAGGAAGTAGCAAAGCTTAAAAATCCCGCTTCCCCTAATGGCAATGGGGGGAGAGCCAGGAAAATTACGGCGCGCGTATGACTGTTCTTTCAAAAATTGTAAAGCGCGATGGAAGAGTTGTTGATTTTAACCCAGACAAAGTCATAACCGCAGTCCACAAGGCAGGAATCGCAGTGGGCAGTTCTGACATTGAGCTTGCCAAATCCCTTGCAGAAAAAGTCATAAAGGCGCTTGAAGAGCGCTTTGCAGAAAAAACACCGACAGTTGAGGAAATACAGGACGTAGTTGAGGAAGTTCTTATCGGAAGCGGCGAGCCAAAAATCGGCAAGGCATACATACTTTACAGGCAGAAGCGCACAGAGCTAAGAAACCTCAAAAAGGCGTTATTGCAGGGAAAAAGCGATGAGGAAACAGACCTTTCACTAAATGCGCTTAAGGTTCTTGAGAAAAGGTTTTTGCGCAAAGACTCTGAGGGAAGCCTTCTTGAAACACCATCGCAGATGTTCAAACGCGTTGCAGCAAACATTGCGCAGGCAGATTCGTTCTATGGCGGAGATGTGCTTGCAACAACAGAAAAGTTCTATGAAAGGATGAGAAAGCTTGAATTCCTGCCAAACACGCCCACGCTGATGAACGCAGGGACACAGGTGCAGCAGCTTGTCGCGTCATTTGTCCTGCCGGTTGAGGACTCAATTGAAAGCATCTTTGACGCCCTGAAATACGCTGCAATAGTCCACAAGTCAGGAGGCGGCACAGGGTTCTCGTTCTCAAAGCTCAGGCCAAAGCACGATGTCATTGTAACAAGCCAGGGGCAGTCAACAGGTCCAACTGCATTCATGCGCTTGTTTGACGCTGCAACAAACATAATCAAGGAAGGAGGGGCGCAGCGCGGTGCGAACATCGGCATACTGCGCGTTGACCACCCTGACGTGCTTGAATTCATCCACCTCAAGGCAGACGGCAAGAGCTTCACAAACTTCAACCTGTCCGTAGGAGTTACAGACACTTTCATGGAAGCTGTGCTTAATGACCGCGAATACAGCATAATCAACCCAAGGACAAAGCAGCCGGTAACGACTTTGTCAGCGCGCGGGGTGTTTGACAACATAATCGCCCTTGCCTGGCAGCGCGGAGACCCTGGGCTTGTGTTTCTTGACAGGATTAACCAGCAAAACCCGCTTATCGGGCTTGGGGAGATTGAGGCAACAGACCCGTGCGGAGACCAGCCATTACTGCCGTTTGAGTCAGCTCCTTTGGGCGCAATCAATCTGCTTTCCTGCGTCAGGCACGATGACTTTGACTGGGACAAGCTCAGGATGCTTGTCCATGACGCTGTCCACTTCCTTGACAATGTTATAGACGTTAACAAGTATCCATTGCCTGAAATTGAAAAGGCAAGCAAGGCATCAAGGAAAATCGGGGTTGGCGTGATGGGATTTGCAGACGTGCTCTACCACCTTGGAATACCTTACAACTCAGAAGAAGGGCTTTCCTGGGCAGAACGCATAATGAAATTCGTAAAAGAAGAGGCAATCGCGAAAAGCATTGCGCTCGCAGAGCAGAGGGGCACATTCCCAGCATGGCAGGACAGCACGTTTGCGCAAAGAAACCTGCCATTGAGAAATGCCGGTTTGATTACAATCGCTCCGACAGGCACAGTAAGCATGATTGCAGATGTTTCACCATCGCTTGAGCCAAACTTCGCAATTTCTTTTGTGAAAAACGTGATGGGAGACACTGACCTTGTCTATGTCAACAAGGTTTTTTCAAAAATCGCGAAAAAAAGAGGGTTTTATTCAGACCAGCTGATGCGCGAAATCGCAGACAGGGGCGGAATACAGCACATTCCCGCAATCCCTGATGACACAAAGCGCATTTTCATAACAGCGCAGGAAATTTCGCCTGAGTGGCACATCCGCATGCAGGCAGCTTTCCAGAAGCACACTGACAATGCAATATCAAAGACAATCAACTTTGCTGCTGACGCAAGCCTGCAGGAAGTGTCGCAGGGATTCATGCTCGCTTACAAGCTCGGATGCAAAGGTTTGACTGTTTACCGCGACAAAAGCCTTGACCAGCAGGTTATCAACATCGCCCACACAAGAAAGCACGAGCAAAAGAGCGCAGAGCAGGCTCAGAACCCGTTCGCAAGATGCTCTGAGTGCGGGGCAACACTCCAGTTTTCGCAGGGCAAAGGGCTCTGCCAGGTCTGCGGGACAGCGTTGTTACAATAATAACGGTATATTCGATGAAAATTTACACAAAAACAGGTGATGAGGGAAAAACCAGCTTTGTCGGAGGGGAAAGAGTCTCAAAAAATGACCTTCGCATTGAAGCCACAGGCACGCTTGACGAATTAAACAGCGTGCTTGGTGTGACACTTGGCTTTGTGACTGATGAAAAAATCCAGCAGATAATTGAAAAAGCACAGCACGACTTGTTTACTCTTGGCGCAGAGCTTTCCTGGTTCACAAGCAAGGCAAGCACAGGCACAAGAAAGCTTCCATTGACAGCGCCCCAGCAGGTAAAAGAGCTTGAGAACCACATTGATGAGCTTGACGCGATGCTTGTCGAGCCAACTTCTTTTATTTTACCGAAAGGAACACAGGCAAGCACATTTCTTCATCTTGCAAGGACAGTCTGCAGAAGAGCAGAGCGCTTAATCGTCTCACTCAGCCAGCAATACCCTCTTAATCCGGAAATAATCAAGTACGTCAACCGGCTTTCTGACCTGCTGTTTGTGATGGCGCGCTATTCAAACAAGGAATTCGCATCAGGAGAACAACAGCCAATATACAAATATTTTAAGGAACAGACTGAAAATGACAACGACGCCCCCAAATAACGTCATTCAGAGCAGCAAACTCCAATTGGCTCGCTTCGCTCGCAACAAGACACTCGCTCCTCGTTCGGCTGCTCACTGCGCTCCACCCGGTTCCGCTTGCTCGCAGCCTCACGATGTCGCTCGATAAATCATATGAACTGCAGTCTCGAAAGCTATAAATACTACAAGAAATGAGGTTTGAATGGTGGGGGAAATGGAAGAAGTTGTTTCTCAAAAGGAAGTGGCAGTGACGTACGAGACGCTCTATGAAATGCTCCGCCGCGAAAAGTCAAGGGAAGAATTGCAGGGGCTTGACGAGGGATTCCTGCTTGACGTTCTTTCATACCTGAGGGAAAAACAGCGCATACTTGACGATGCAGAGAAAAAGCAGGACATGTTCTCTTTGGATGAACGGGAAAAAACACAGGTCCAGCTGGTAAACATCAGGAAAATAGTGCGCGAACTATACGAAAGAAGAGAAAAGAAGATAGCAGACATGGCATTGAACAGGAGCAGGACAAGAAGCAACCTCATTGACACGAGCACATTGCTTGTCCACGAAAGATATTTGTTTGACAGCATTGTTTCAGTGCTTGACAGCTTCAGGGACAGCGTACTGCACTCTGTTCTGTCATTAAGGGAGCCCTCATTAACAATCAACCTTCCTGAAACTGCAAAAACACAGCAGGAAATTCAGGTAGCCCAATCACTTGTGCAGCCGGCAGAAGAACCGCCTGAGCCGACAATCAAATTCGTGAAATTCACACAGCCAGTTGAGCAGTTTGTCGGAAAAGAGCTTGAGCTTTACGGGCCTTTCCAGCCAGACCAGAGGGAGCAACTGCCAGCAGACATTGCAGACATACTGATAGCAAAAGGCAGCGCAGTGGAAGTGCAGGAATGAACGTGGAAGTGAAGAACAATGGGCAGATATGATTTGCCAATGATTTATGTTGGGGTAACGGCAAGGTTGCGGGTCAAGATGGTTGACGGCACACCACGCCCTGTGCTTCCTGACGGCACTCCCTGCATTAAAGACCCTAATGACCCGGTGCGGTACTTTTATGGTATGCTATTATCAAAAACCGTCCCTGTATTAATCGCGATGCGTGTTGGTTCTCCAGAAATCGGTTTTGGCGACCCGCTTTCAAGCCTTGAGGAAAGGGTTCGTGAAGCCAAAAAGTCAGACTTTGCAGACTGGGCGCAGCAGCACAAGCTCAAGTATGCCCCTAATAATTTAAAAACATACGCAGGGCTTGAGTGACCGCAAGCACATCTCTGATACCACAACCTTTATAAACCGACCCTTTGTCGATAATGATATTCTCGTGGGGAAATTCCTATGAAGACGCCAAAATTAAGAAACAAGTACTGCCCGACGTGCAAGAAGCACACCGAGCACAAGGTCAGCAACAGTAAAGGTAAGACGCCTTTTAGCGTGCACCCACTGGCAGCGGGAAACAAGAACCTGAGGGCCAAATGGCGCGGAAGGATAGGCTTCGGCAACAACGGAAAGTATTCAAAGCCGGCCAAGACCAAGTGGAAAATGGGAGGAAAGAAGACATCCAAGAAGACAGACTTCCGCTACGAATGCTCTGTCTGCAAGAAATCACACACCCAGAATATGGGGTTCAGGTCAAGGAAGGTGGAATTCGTATGAGCATGACTGACCAGAAAAGAGCACTCAAGGAAACAAACTCAAAGTTCATCAAGATACGCTGCCCGAAATGCAAGAACGAACAGATAATGTTCGGAAAGGCTTCCACGCTCATAAGCTGCCTGGTCTGCGGAAAAGTTCTCGCAGAGCCAACAGGCGGAAAGAGCAGGGTCAAGGCGCGCATACTTGAGGTACTTGAATAAATGCTATTAAAAAAAACAGGCCTGCCACAGGAAGACGAACTTGTTCTCTGCACAGTCACAGCAGTGCAATACCACTCTGTATTCTGCGCGCTGGATGAATACGGCAAGACAGGAATGATTCACATTTCCGAGGTCGCGCCCGGAAGAATCAGGAACATACGCGACTTTGTCAAGGAAGGAAAAAAGATTGTCTGCAAGGTCCTCAGGGTCAACCTTGAAAAAGGACACATAGACCTTTCATTAAGGCGCGTCAATGAAAACCAGAAGCGCCAGAAGCTCAACCAGATAAAGCAGGAGCAATTGGCAGAAAAAATTGTTGAGCACGCTGCAAAACAGCATTTGAAAAAAACAGAAGATATCTACGTGACATTAACAAAAGCACTTGTCCCGCAATACGGCGGATTGTTCCCTGCGTTTGAGGAAGCAGCGCAGGACAAGCTGGATTTAAGCCAGTTCATTGACAAAACACTGGCAAAAGACATCACTGCGGCAATAAAGCAGAGAATCACTCCAAAAGAAGTGGTTGTTGACGGCGATTTGACACTCCTAAGCTATGCGCCAAACGGAATAGAAATTGTGAAAGAAGCGCTCCACAAGGCAAAAGACACTTCAGGAAAGCCCAAAATAAGGTACAAGGGCGCAGGAACATACCATATCTCTGTGACTTCTGACGATTACAAGACAGGTGAAAAGCTGCTCAAGCAGGCAGTTGACTCTGTCCTTGAAACAGCAAAGGCGCACAAGATGCAGGCAAACTTTGTGCGCGCGGAGCACGACTGATGCAGGAAATAAAGTTCTGCGCAGTCTGCAAGAAACACACTTTGAAGGAAACCTGCGATTGCACAATGAAGACCGCTCCTGTTTATCCTGTCAAATACTCGCCTGAAGACAAGTACGGCTCTTACAGGCGAAAGGCAAAAGAACAGGAAAGAAAATCCCAAGGGACACTATGAGCACCTGGAAACTCAATTACATCGGCAAAAAGCCGGTGCTAAGGAGCCCGATACTCATAGAAGGCCTGCCTGGAATCGGAAACGTGGGCAAAATCGCGCTTGACTTCATAATTGAGGGCTTGGGTGCGAAAAAAATCGCAGAATTCCAGTCTTACGCATTCCCGCACTCTGTTTTTGTCAACGAAGACAACATTGTTGAGCTGCCATCAATAGAAGTTTACGCAAAACAGTTCAAAAAAGGCAAAAACGACCTTTTGCTTCTTGCCGGCGATGTCCAGCCATTGGACGAGGAGTCCTGCTACCAGTTCTCAGACACAGTCCTTGACATGGCTCAGGAACTGGGATGCTCTGAAATCGTCACGCTCGGCGGAATCGCGCTCAAGCAGGTTCCAAAAGACCCGCAAGTCATGCTCACAGGCAATGACAAGAAAATAATCAGGGAATACCAGAGCTCAACCAAGCTGAGCAACAAGCTCTACGGAGTTGTCGGACCAATAGTCGGAGTTTCAGGAGTCCTGCTCGGGCTTGCAGCGCGAAGAAAAATCAAGGCAGTGTCCTTGCTTGCAGAAACCTACGGCCATCCAATGTATCTCGGCATAGGCGGCGCAAGGGAAATAATCAAGGTGCTGAACAACAAGCTCAAGCTCAACCTGAAGATGAAGGCGCTGGAAAAAGAACTGACAGAACTTGAGCAGGACCTGACAGAAAACCCGGATGCAGGAATGCAAAGGCGCTCACTCGCAAAGCTCAGAAAAGGCAAAGACACGAGCTATATCGGATAGAACCTACCCCAATTCTGCACGCAATCTATCCTTGTTATCACGATAAAATTCCAGGCTTTCTGCCGCGTTTTTAATGTCAAAATCCCCTTTTGACCTGTCATAAGCGTGAACCTTGCTTCCCACAGTCCCGTATCTCACGCCATTTTTGCCATTAATCACAAGGCCGCCATAAAAACCAGAGCGCAAAAACAATTCAACCTTTCCCACACTTTTCCAGTCATATCCTGTGAAAACAACACCAACACCCGACGTGTCATTACTAATTTTCAACACGTCATCAACTGAAACAACAATAAGCCCCTGTTGTTTTGGCTTGTTCCATTTTACAAGAACGCCTTCAAGAGAACCTGTTTTAATCATTTTAACCTCTTCAGAACTCATATACACCCTAATATCCCACTCATGATCAATGCTTGCAATCATAACACAACAAAATTCCTGCTTTTTATATAACTTATGAGACGCATTTAGTCGAAATGCTTATATACCCATTCTCCTGCATTTCTCTCAATAAAAGAGGGTGTGAATATTGGGCACAATTAAACACATTACTGCAAGGGAAATTCTTGACTCGCGCGGCAATCCAACAGTCGAAGTCACAATCGAGTCTGCGAAAAACAAGGCATGCGCAAGTGTTCCGTCAGGTGCAAGCACAGGAGTGCACGAAGCCCTTGAGCTCAGAGACGGCGGAAAGCGCTACATGGGCAAAGGTGTTTTGAAAGCAGTAAAGAACATTAACACAATCATTGCAAAAAAACTAATTGGCAAAAGCCCTGACAATCAGGAGCTCATTGACCACATAATGCTCGAGCTTGACGGAACGCATAACAAATCCAAGTTAGGCGCAAACGCAATCCTCGCAGTAAGCCTGGCATGCGCGCGCCTGGCAGCGGTTGAACAGGAAATTCCCCTCTACCAGCACCTTGGAAGTCTCTACGGAAACAAGAAGTTTGTCCTTCCGGTTCCTGCATTTAATGTCATAAACGGCGGAAAGCACGCTGGAAACAAGCTTGACTTCCAGGAATACATGCTCCTGCCTGTCGGCGCAAAGTCATTCAGCGAGGCAATGCAGATTGGAGCTGAAATCTACCAGGAGCTAAAACAGCTTCTTGAAAAAGAATTTGGCAAGACAGCGATAAATGTGGGGGACGAAGGGGGATTTGCACCGCCACTGACATGCATACAGGAGCCATTGGACTATCTTGCTGACGCTGCACAAAACCTCGGCTACTGGAAAAAAGTCGCTTTCGGAATGGATGTTGCTTCAAGCACTTTTTACCGCCACCAGAAATACTATGTGGAAGGCGAAGAGCTAACGGCATCTGACCTTATGGAAAAATACATTGAAATCATCGGAGCTTATCCTGTCCACTCAATCGAAGACCCATTCCACGAAGAAGCATTTGAGGACTTTGCAAAATTCACAAGGCAGGTCGGAAAAAGAGTGCAGGTGGTCGGCGATGACCTCTTGTGCACAAACCCTGACAGGATAAGAAGTGCATTAGTACACCAAAGCTGCACTGCGTTACTGATGAAAGTCAACCAAATCGGCACATTGTCAGAAGCAATGGACGCAGCAAGGCTTGCAATGGACCACAAGTGGAAAGTAATGGTCAGCCACAGGTCAGGCGAAACAACAGACTCATTCATCGCAGACCTTGCTGTCGGAATGGCAACAGGGCAGATAAAGTCAGGAGCGCCGTGCAGGGGCGAAAGGCTGGCAAAATACAACCAGTTATTAAGAATTGAAGAAGAATTAGGCAAAAAAGCAGTTTACGCAGGAAGGATAATATGAAAACAATAGTTGTCGGCGGAACAAACTCAAAAGAGCTCGCGAAAAGCGTTGCAAGGCTCATCAAGGCCCAGTATTCTGAGCTGAAAAAATCAAATTTCCCTGACGGAGAAATGCGGCTGAAGTATGAAACAGACCTCACAGACAAAAATGTCATCATAATCAACGGAATGATGCCAAATCCTGATGAAATGCTTTTGGAATCTGTGTTTGCAATCCACGCTGCAAAGCAGCTGGGCGCTGGAAAAATAACTTTTGTCGCCCCCTACCTTGCTTACATGCGCCAGGACAAGCAGTTCCACGAAGGCGAGTGCATTTCTGCAAAAGTCATGGCAAAAATGCTTGACTGCGCTGATTATGTCATTGCAATTGACCCGCATCTGCACAGGATACACCGCCTTCAGGACATTTTCCGCACAAAAGCAAAGAGCATAAGCGCAGACCCGATTCTCGCAAAGTCCATACAAAAAAATCATCCAAAATCAATAATTGTCGGCCCTGACATTGAGTCATCGCAGTGGGCAAAGACAATCGCAGACAGCATAGGGCACGAGTCAATGGTCCTGCTGAAAAAGCGCTACTCATCAACAAAAGTCAGGACAATAGTGCACGGCGACCCTGCGAGGTTCAAAGGCCGCGATGTGGTCCTGGTTGATGACATCATAAGCACAGGACACACAATGATAGAGCCGATAAAACAGCTGAAGAAATTCGGCGCGAGAAAAATAACCTGCATAGGAGTGCACGGAGTGTTCACTGAAAATGCCCTGCAAAAGCTCAGAAAGCTTGGGGCAACAGTAATCGCGACAAACACAATCCCTAATCCTGTTGCAAAGATTGACATTGCAAAACTGATAGCTGATGCACTATGAAACCTGCCTGCCTGATTGTGCTTGACGGCTGGGGAATTGCCCCGCCAGGACCTGGAAACGCGATTACGCTTGCGCAGCCAAGGCACATTGACACTCTCTGGAATGACAACCCGCACACAATGCTTGACGCATCAGGCACTGCTGTTGGTTTGCTGCCTGGCTACATAGGCAACTCTGAAGTCGGGCATTTGCACCTTGGGGCAGGAAGGCTTGTCAAGCAGGATATGACAAGAATATTTGAATCAATAAAAGACGGCTCATTTTTCAAAAACAAGGTTTTGATTTCTGCAATGAAGCACAAAAGAGTGCACTTGCTCGGGCTGATAAGCGACGCAGGAGTGCACTCACACATCCAGCATTTGTTCGCGCTTTTGAAACTCGCGCACAAGTGCAAGGTAAAAGAGGTTTATGTCCACGCAATAACAGACGGGCGCGATGTTCCGCCAAAAAGCGCTCTCAAATACATCAAACTGGTTGAAAAAGAGCTTGCCAAGTACAGCAAGGACTGGAAAATCGCAACAGTAATCGGCAGATACTATGCAATGGACCGCGACAACCGCTGGAACCGCGAGCACAAGGCATATGACGCAATGGTAAATGGCGAAGGACACCACCACGTGAATCCTGAAACAGCAGTCCTTGAGGCATACAAGCGCGGAGAAAGCGATGAATTTGCAACTCCGACAGTTGTTGACGAAAAAGGGCTTGTGAAGCCAGGGGACTCAATCATATTCTGGAACTTCCGCTCAGACAGGGCAAGGCAGATAACAAAAGCATTCGTGCAGGGCAAATTCAACAAGTTCAAGCGCAAAAAGCTCATCAACCTTCACTTTGTCTGTCTGACACAGTATGACCCTGAAATCAAGGCTCCTGTTGCTTTCCTGCCTGTTTATGTCACAAACTCGCTTGGAGAAATCATTTCAAAAAACAAATTAAGGCAGTTCAGGCTTGCAGAAACAGAAAAATGGGCTCATGTCACGTTCTTTTTCAACGGATTGAGCGGAAAAATCTTTGACAGGGAAGACAGATTCCTGATTCCATCTCCAAAGGTCACGACTTATGACAAAAAGCCTGAAATGAGCGCTTATGCAATCACAAAAAAGGCAATTGAAGCGCTTAACAGCAAAAAATACCAGTTCATACTCATCAATTTTGCCAATGCAGACATGGTTGGACACACAGGAAAGATTCCAGAGACAGTCAAGGCAGTCAGAACAGTTGATGAATGCCTTGCTTATGTTGTTTCAACAGCGCAAAACAAGGGCTATGATGTTGTGATAACGGCAGACCACGGCAATGCAGAGCAAAAGCTGTATCCAAACGGCGGAATCTGCACAGCGCACACAACAAACAAGATACCTTTCATAATTGTCAGCAATGACAAGCACAGGCTGAGAAAAATCAAGAAGCCTGCAATCTACCACGTTGCCCCAACAGTACTCCAATTGATGGGCATTCCACGCCCCAAAGAAATGGAGCCAGGGCTTTTGAGGTAAAATGTCCTTCTTCGTAATCATCAGGGGTCCTCTGGGCATTGGCAAGACCACAATCGCAAAAAAAGTTGCAGGGAAAACAGGCGCGCTCTACATCTCCGTCGATGAAGTCCTTTCAAAGCACAAGCTTGACCAGGTCACAGGCAGGTGCATTCCGCTTGAAAACTTTGTAAAAGGCAATAAAATAATACTTGCAAGGGCAAAATCATTCCTGAAAAAAGGAAAACCAATAGTCTTTGACGGCAACTTCTACCACAAAGGCCAAATAACTCACCTGATAACAAAACTAAACGCGCCTCATTATGTTTTCACACTCAAAGCGCCATTGAAAACCTGCATTGAAAGAGACAGGCAAAGAAAAAACTCATACGGAAAAGACTCGGTTTTAGCTGTCTACAACCTCGTCAGCAAATTCGATTATGGCAAAACAATCAACACGCAGAACAAGACAGCTGAGCAGGCTGTGAAAGAAATTGTTGCATTACTCAGGTAATTCCAGTTTGTTTTTCCACAGCGTGTCCTTGAACTTGATTGTGTGCCAGACAGCGCGGCCGTGAATGTCAATCTGCCCCTCTGCCTTTAACCGCGCATATAATCCACGCGCCTTTTGTGTCGGGCGCATTACAATATATCCCTTGCCGCATTTTTCAACATACCCTGTCTCAAGAAGCTTTGCAGATGTAAGGAGCAGAAGCGATACAGTGTCAGGATAAACCTCCCCGACAGCCTTCTCTTTGCCGTTTTTATCAACGCGGTAAGCAACATAACCGCCTTCCTGGTCTGAAGTGAACAAATAGCCTGCTCTCTTGCCGTCTGCAATTATTGCGCAAAGGTCTGCAATCACCGCCTTGTTTGCTTCGGTATGGTCAGCCCCGCTGAGCAAATCCACAATCTCATTTACAGCTGAATTTCCCCCCATAAAAACACAGCAATGAGCCTGAATATAAAAAGCTTGGGCTTGCGGCAGACCGCGCTTATTCTATCCCGCTGCAACAAACATTAATAAAGTTCAGCCCCTTACCCCTTGTAATTTGGGGAGGTGTTGAAGATGGGTGCGCCTTTGGTGTTATCACGCTTGGAGTCTTCTGACATAGCCAATAAGTGCCTTGAACCTTCTGTT
>JBGPSD010000008.1:0-35054 GCA_041489925.1 Candidatus Nanoarchaeia archaeon | reverse complement strand
CAACAATGAACCCAGAAAACAGGATTCTCAAGCAGATCGCGATAGAGGACGCTGTCGCAGCAGACGAGATATTCTCAGTCCTTATGGGCGAGGAAGTGGAGCCCAGAAAGGAATTCATAATGCAGCACGCAAAGGAAGTCAAAGAGCTGGACGTCTAAGCGTCAGATGTCTGTGAAACAATTGAGCGCATGACGCGCTCATAATGCGCAGACTTTACACCCAACTCAAATGCGCGGACAAGATGCACGCCTGGAAAACGGCATAATTCCATCTTTGCACGCAGGTAATTCCGGGCAGTCTCATAAACCCCCTGAATATCCTCAGAAGAAATCCTTCCTGCATTAAGGCGTTCCCTGATTCCCCTGATGTGGTCAGAAATATTCTGCAGACTCTTTTCAGGCATAACCCTGATAAAGTAATCGTGCGCGAGGTCTATATACCTCGCAAATAAAGAGACAGGCCCCTTGGCAGGGCCAGCCAGCGCCTGCCCGCTGCAATCATCCAGCAGGCCTGAAAGCTTTTTTGACTCGTGTTTAGCCGACAGATAGTCCCGCCTGTCCATTGCGAACGCATCCGTAAGCAAACGGAAATAATTAAAGTCAAAGCGCTTAATGCCCAATTGCCAGATAGAGAGCAATGCTGCTTTGATATAAGAAGGCTCAAAATGGTCCTGGGCAAAGATGTGGGGCTGAACCCGTTTTAATTCGTCCCTCGCCCGCCGGTAGGATTCTGCAGGATGGAACAGCGCTTCCAGAATTTCGTGGATGCCCTGCCGCATTTCTTTCTGCGTCATGTGTTTTGGCTTGAATTGAATTTCATCATCAGTATTATTGCCTGAAAATTCCGCATTCACAATCCTGCCCTCTTCCTTTAACCTCTGGTACACCGGCGTGTGCGGCAGGGGGGTAAGCATGCCTGTCATGGCAGTGAAGATTCCCTGGTCCTTGACAAAACGGACAATATTTTTCGCGGTAAGGGGAGTATCAGTGTCATTGCCAAAAATAAATCCGGCATACACTTCAATGCCTGCGCGTTGAATCTTGCGCACGGTTTCAGGGACATCAACAAGGATGTTTTGCTTTTTATTCATCCCCTTAAGCGCGTCCCTGTCAGGATTCTCAATGCCGAGGAAGACGGCATTGAATCCCGCGCGCTTCATCTTGGTAATCAAATACTCGAGCCGCGGGGAGCCGATATCAACACTGGCCTGGGTGTAAAATACGAATGGGTAATCATGTTTTCGCTGAAACTCAGTCATGACATCAAGGATTGCTGAAATTGCATCCGGATTGCCGACAAAATTATCATCAACTGTAAAGACGCTGCCCCTGTGCCCTGTTGCATATATTGCTTCAAGTTCCCCGCGGACCGCTTCCAGCGGTTTTGGCCTGGTAAAACCGCCGTTAAACTGGATGATGTCGCAGAAATCACACCTGAAAGGACAGCCGAGGGTTGTCTGAATGGTTAATGCGCGGTAATTTTTGACATCAAGCAGGTCCCACCTCGGCGGACGCGCCTGCTCCACCGGCTTGAAGATGGACCTGTCATTGAGGTATCTTCGCGACCCTGGTTTTTCATTCGCCACCGTCTCCGGAATGAGAAGAATTGGCTGTCGGGAGGAATGCACAGGATTGCCATCCAACAGGGAGTTAATCTCCCCAATCCAGTTATGCGCTTCGCCCCAAACAATTAGGTCAAGGCCATCATGAAGTATTTTGTCAGATTCTGCCTTTGGATTAAGGATTTGGCCGCGGTACGTTGAAGCCAACGGGCCGCCAAGCACCCATGGCGTGTCAAGCCCCTTCGCAGGACCGCTGAGAAGCTCAACAAGAGACCGCTTTTGTATGGACATCGCGCCGACAAAAACAGCATCCGCTTCCTGTATTTCCTTTCGCAAAACCCCTTTAGAGTGGGTGCCCACGTTCAAATCCAGCAGTTTAAAATCCCAATAATCAGGCATGTCCGCGGCAAAGGTAATCAGCCCCAAAGGGGGAAACGCTGCTTTTTTGTTTATGAAATGCATGATATACCGATAGCTCCAGAATGAATCATAAGGAAACTCGGGCGCAATGAGCAGCCCTTTTTTCCGCGGTTGGACCGGATTCCCTGCCATACCCCCAGTACACAGTGCCAGTTTTATAAACTTTTACAAAAAAGCAGAATACACCACGCAACGCGATAACTTTATAAACCCCTGCCCTGCTTTCTCGTCTAAATGTCAAGAACCGCAGGTTCTTGAGCATGCTCGGAAACCTCAAGCTAATCCAATGGGCTAGTGGTTTCCGCGCCAGAGGTTTCCGACATATGGCACAAAAGACATCAAAAGCAGCCGTACTCGTGAAGAAGAAGTCATGGCTTCCAATCATAGCGCCAGGGCTTTTCAACAACCAGCCGATAGGGGAAATGTACATTGATGACGAGGCAGACCCCGCAAAGAGAAGGGTGACTGTCAGTTTGATGGTTCTTACAGGAGACCCCCAAAGGCAGAATGTTCATATCAGCCTGGATGTCACAAAGAAGGAAAACAACCAGATTCTCACAACGACAACAGGATACTCAATTGCCCCTGCTGCGGTAAGGAAGATGATGAGGCGTGCAAGGGAGCGCGTTGACGATTCATTTGTCACAAAAACAAAGGATGACATTGCTGTAAGGATTAAGCCTGTCCTTATCACAAGGGGAAGGGCACAGGGCGGAGTCATGCGCGATGTTAGAAGCCAGATGCGCGCGTTCATTGTCCGCGGCGTCGCAACAATGACATTTGTTGACTTTATCAGGGAGCTTGTTGCTCACAAGTTCCAGAGGCAGCTGCAGGACGCATTGAGGAAAATTTACCCACTGCAGACCTGCGAGCTCCGCGATGTCCACATAGAGACAAGCGAAAAAAGGCTTAAGAACATCCTAATAGCTCCGCCACTGCCTGTGAAGCCTGCGGAAAAGGTTGAAGAGAAGCCAGCAGAAGCGCCGGTACAGGAAGAAAACAAAGAAGCACAAACAGAAGAAACTGCATAATTCTAATTCGGGCGCGTACCGCGCCAGAGACCAAGCGATAATTCAAGTTCTTTTTGCATTACCTTTTTAAAAGCCATATCCCTCTCTTTTCTTATGATAATCGGGCAGGGGGCAGAGGCAATACTGCACAGGCAGGAAAACTCTGTCATTAAGGAGCGGATTCCAAAGGATTACCGCCTTTCTGAGATAGACAGCAGGCTCAGGGCGTCAAGGACAAGGCGCGAGGCAAAAATTCTCGCAAAGCTTGAGGAAATCAGCTTTCCCGCGCCAAGATTAAGGAAGATTGATGACAAGGACATGAAGATAGAAATGGACTTTGTCCCAGGACCGCTGTTAAAGGATGTTTTGCACACAAAGCCGGCTGAGTTCAGCAGGGAAATCGGCAGAAAGGTCGGGATTTTGCATTCAAATGACATAATCCACTCTGATTTGACAACCTCAAACATGATTCACTGCAATAATGAAGTCCATTTCATTGACTTTGGCTTGAGCTTTGTGTCCAGCAAGATTGAAGACAAGGCAGTTGACCTGCACTTGCTTGACCGCGCGCTTGAATCAAGGCACCACGAAATCTACAGCGAATGCATTGCAGCTGCTTTGGAAGGCTACAAGGAAGGAAATCCCGGCTGGGCTTTGGTGCTTGAGCGCCTTGCAAAGGTCGAACAGCGCGGCAGGAACAAGAGAAAATGATACAGCAAGCCAACCTGCATGTTCTTGAAAAAAAGAAAGAAGGGATAAATGCGCTTTGCGGCGCGTATAGTGTTGTCCTTTTTGATACAAACTCGGTTTACTCACCTTTTAACACGGACTTGTATTTTTTGACAAAGTCGCCGATAAACACAAATGGGCTCTTGAAATTCGCAGAGGTTATCGCGAATTTCACGCATGCTGCGAAAACTTTGGAAAACCTGACAACAATAGGCGCGGTTTACACCGAGATTAACAAAGGCATGAATATAGTTGCAAGTAAACTTAGCTACTGCAGGAAGTACAGCGACAACATTAAATCTGAACACCCTTACACAATGGATGCCATGAACTGCGTAATTAAAGAGTACTCATTGCTTCTTGAGCTGATTGAAAAAAAGAAAACTCTCAAAGGAAATAATGGCGAGAGCAACAGAATAGCAAAGAATCTTGCGAAAATAATCAGCCTGGCAAAATACCCTGAGGGAGCTCCTTCACCTTCCGGAACAGACTACTTGCTTGTTGGGGAGCTGTTCAGGCAATTGATGCAAGGCAAAAAAGCAACGCTGATAAGCAATGACAACGACATAAGCGGCACAATAATAACAGGGGCTGCGGCCATAGACTTCTGCGGGCTTGCACCTGCAGGCGGCTCATTTGAGGAGACAATGCAGAAATATCCAATTAACCACACAATATCTAGAGAAGGGGAAATATGCGTGCCTAACTTCATCCAGAAACCAGAAGCAAGCGCCACATTCGAGACAAGCGACAAAAAAAGCATTGAAGATTGCATTTCACAGATCTGTGCAATTAATCGACAACATGGGGCTGAGGAGATTTGAACTCCCGTCGCACCCATTCTGGAGCATTTCTGCCGCCCCAAGGGTGAAGCCTACCAAGCTAGCCGACAGCCCCGGTATAGAGAATTAATTTCTGGATTTGGCTTATAAAGGTTTCCTGTTCAGGCTCAAGAGGCTCAATGCAGTGCTTGTAAGTATGCCTGGCTGTATTTAAGAAAATCTTTGATTGCTTCGAGTTCCGGCGCAGGTGTGGCTTTAATGATATCTGGCTGCAAGCGTTCGCATATGATTCCCAGTGAACTGCTTATGCTGTTTACAAGCGCTTTAGCCCCGTCAAATGCAAGAGGCATTGATTTGTCAAGGATGGAAAAAACAGGATGCGCACTGAAAACCGGGTCTTTATGGTACTTTTCTGTTTGCTGTTTAACATCACCTGTGTGGTAGTATGCTGCAACAACAAGAGGTGCGACAGATTCGAGGTCTTTCAGTGCAAAATTGTAACAATAAGCAGGATTGGTAATGCAGGGGTCGCCTGCAGAGGTGATTGATGACTCCATTTCTTTGAAAGCACTCCTTACATGATCCAGCTTGGCAGGGGAGATGCAACACTGGTCAAGACGAGCCTTCATTGAATCAAGCAGTTGCGTTACTTCATCACGCGACAGGTTTGAGGCGTACTTAAAGCGCAACCGCTCCCCTCCAGCAACAAGCTCGCACAATGACGCGTATTTCATTTGACCGCACCCCTGTCGAGTTCTGCAAGCTTCCTTTTGGCTTTCGGGCTTCCTAAATCTGCAGCTATCCTATAATGCTTAATCGCCTCATCGTAATTGTGCAGTTC
The DNA here is from genome assembly GCA_041489925.1 of Candidatus Nanoarchaeia archaeon. Taxonomy (GTDB): domain Archaea; phylum Nanobdellota; class Nanobdellia; order Woesearchaeales; family ARS49; genus JAWAAW01. The sequence continues at coordinate 29,711 of JBGPSD010000008.1, read as the reverse complement.
ACACAGATCGCCTGCAAGATTAAGATGCACGACAATAAACTTTGGCCTCAGCTCAATAGCCCTCTTAAATGATGACACTGCACCATTCAAATCGCCCATTTCACTCAAAGCCGCGCCCAGATTATTATGCGCCCATGGATCATACGGGTCAAGCTCAATAGACTTTCTAAAAGATAACATAGCTTCATAACGCCTACCGCGCTCCAAGGAAATGACACCCAAACCATTGTGCGCACTTGCATCATTCGGGTCCAACTCTAGAGCACGCTTAAAATACGATAAGGCATCATCTGACTTTCCCTGATAAAATAATACGCCGCCCATATTAGAATGTGTTTGTGCACTCTGAGGGTTTAGCTCCAGATCCTTCTTGCAATGCAAAAAAGCTTCATCCAGCTTGCCCTGCTCAATAAGGCAAGCGCAGAGAGTGCTATATGCTCGCGGATGATTCTGATTTAGCTCAATAGCCTTCTTGCAAGCCTTGAAAGCAGCATCAAACATGACCAACTTTGCCAAAGAAGCGCCTAAACCGCAATACGCATCGGCATAATTCTGGTCCAGCTTAATAGCCCGCCTGCAAGACGACACAGACTCATCAAACCTGCGCAGGTCATGCAAAGCCCTGGCTAAATTATAGCGCGCAACAGCGGATTTTGGATTCTTCTTTACTTCTTTCAGACAGGCTTCCAGCTCAAAACCGCCAGACAGCCCTTCTGCGCCCGCGATCAGCTCGCATAATGACGCGTATTTCATTTGGCATCACCTGGCGGATTGTTTGCGGGTTTTTCAGCCTGATCGGGAGATATGCCCAGTTCATCAAGAAGCGCTTCAATATTTGCCAAAGCAGAGCCAGCATCATTTTTCGGCGCACTGGCCTTATCCTCAATCGCCTTTGCGGCTGACAGATCCGTAGCTTCCCCAAAGCACAGGAATTTGTAGCCTTCAGGCAGCCCTTTAATGCGCAAACCATAATCATGAAGATCAACCATCTGGCTATACGTTGAACCTTTAAGATCAAGCGGGTTTCCTGAAAAATCAACCTGCTTAAGGCAGCCAGATGCGATCAATTCTACAATAGACCACAACCCGCCTGTAATCTTGTTATCTGTCAGAACAAGATTGCGCAAAGTGGAGAAACCAGCCAGATCCCCGATACTCTTTGTGTTATTTTCGATAAAGTAAAGGTGTTTAAGGGGCAGCAATAGCTGATAAGCTTTCAGAGTGTTTCCATCAGAGCTCATACAATAATCTGCGCGCCCTGCATTTGGTAAACAACCGTCTTTTTCAAGCAGCAGCATTGCTTGCTCAAGAGCCTTATCAAAGCGCCCGTTAAACGCAATTTTACCAGCAGGGCCTGATAAAACAGAATCCCCAACAAGCTGATTAAGTTCATCAACACCTTCTGCATCAAGGTCGTGTGCAGAAAATGCAAGCGAGTAGTTTCCTAAACAAACATTTGCGTCAAAACCCACAACTGCATCGCCTGCCAACCCCACAAATTGTTCCAATGCGGCTTTCTCTTTGTACAGGACTGTCTTTTCCCCTGTTTTTGAGGTGATTTCACACTTTCCAGATGCTAATGTATCAATATCCCCGCCCAACCACATCAAAGTGTGCAAATGCGGAAGCTTTACCAGCTCAGCAGGAGGCCAGTCAAGCTTTGGCCTTGGATTTTGCCCTTTTTTCGGCACAATCATCAAAGCCTCAATGCGGTCTTTTGGAGCCTCAGGGATATTTTCTTCAGGATCATAATTAAACGCACAGTGCGGAGCATCAATCACAATAATTTGCGCATCGTACTTGTCGCGCAATGCAGCAAGGGCTTCAAGCTCAGACCTTGGAGCCCGCAAAAGCCCGCCATAACCAACCGGAAACTCCCTTGACGTGATAATTTCATCAGGAGGAAGCACAACACCGCCCACTGGGCTTTCAAACCTGCCAGGAATACGCTCTGCTGCAAACATCAATTCCATCAATGACGCGTATTTCATCTGTACACCTTCACTCCCCTTGCCTCAAGCCTTTGCAATCCCCCCTTGTTGTCAGGGTCGTTCCAGTCTATTGGGTTGTTTTCAATCCACACTTCTTTTAATGAAGGAAGCTCACAAAGATTGCTTTCAAGCGAAGTTAGCCTGTTGTTATTGAGCTTTAGAGTCTCCAGCGCTTTAAGGTTGCGTGCAAATGAACTGTATAAAGGCGAAACATCTGCGAGTTGCGATTCTGAAATTTCCAGCAATTTAAGCTTTTTTAGCCCGGTCATCATATCAGGAATTTTATCAAGAGGTTTGCCTTTAATTATAATTGACTCAATATTGTGCACATCAATGTGGTGGGGATTTGCCCTTGAACGCCCATCACACGCGCTGCACTCCTGTTTTTTTACCACAATTTCCGGATCATATTTTTTTACAGAATCAAAAGCAATAGTCTCGTGGTAAGGGACAGTGTAAGACAACCCTTTGTATTCCATGCTGCCAATACTTGTAGAGCTTTCAGGGCTCTGTTCAATAACAGGGGCTGTGCTTGTTTCCTGCAAGACAGGGTCGCGCGAATTAACTGCAACATATGCTATTCCAATCCCTGCGAGAACGCTTGCCAGAAGTATTGCATCTGCACGTTTAAAACCTGAAATGAAACCCTTAATACGACCCTCACAGAAATATCCGAAGCGCTCCAAAAGCGAGCCTTTTGAATAACTTGCAGCGTTTTCAACACCAGACTTTGCTGTTCCTTTCTCCGAATCAACTTTTTGCACTGTATCGCGCGTTATGTGTGGCGCCTTATGGTTTTTCAGACAATAATTAATTGAACGCATAATCAATTCCAAGTCCTTTTTGCGAACCTCTACAGGCAAATGATTAAAACCGCTAATGCTGCCGGCTTTCTCAATCGGGTCAAGCCTGCTTTTTAGCCCATCCAAAGCATTTTTCAATTCAGCAGAGGGAACGTGATTCTTGTAACAACTTTCAGACAGGTTAACAGCAACTCGCAATAAATCGTAAGGCTCTTTAATTTTTGTGTCCTGCTCTTTTGCGTCAGGCTCATCAGAAAGTATAATTGTAGGGGTGCCTGCCCACGGGTCACAATTTGATTCAGGCTGTGCAGCAAGCGCTGCCTCGCGCCTTTTCGATTCTTCAGTCTCTCTCCAAACCCGGTCAGCACCCGCTATAAGCTCGCATAATGACGCGTATTTCATCTGTACACCTTCACTCCCCTTGTCTCAAGCCTTTGCAATGCCCCCTTGTTGTCAGGGTCGTTCCAGTCTATTGGGTTGTTTGTAAGATTCAATTCCTTGAGCGATTTGAACCCATTAAAATAATCAGCTTTGACAGTGTCACATTCTTCGTAAGGTATGTCTTTCTCGAATTTCGGATACCATTTTTCTGATGTGCGATGGTGATAAATGATATCAGTCAGTTTGGTTATCTGGTTTTCAGACAAATCAAGCTTCTGCACATCATAGAGCATGTATGCCTTGTCAGGGACTTCCTTGAGCCCTTTTTTGCTCATTTCAACAGAAACAACCCTCTCGTTTTTTCCCTCTGCAATTTCAATTTTAGGCGAGTATTGCTTCAATTCATTGTAAGCGTCATACTCGTACTTGGGAATCGAATAGGTGCGGCCATTGACAGTTAGGTTTTCCAAAAGAACCAGGTTTTCCATCCGAACAGCATATGCCTTGCTTCCGTCAGACAGTGTTACCAGAGGGAAATCGCTTTTTGGTTCTTCCTGTGCAGAAGTCCTGCTCTTGTAAAATTGATGCCCAAACATCCCGACAGCAACGGCAAAACAAATCCCGACTGTTGCCACGCAAGAATTAACAAACCAGCTCTCTCTTTTTGGATTCTGATAAACAGTTCCGGGGTGTTGGAATGCAGCAAGGTCTGGAATGTTTTCTTGCGGCTGATGCGAGGCCGGCGCCTCAGGCATTACTGCCCCCGAGTTCTCCTCAAAAACAACCCTCACACCTTTTTCCTGGAGGTCTTTCAAAACGTAATTGCTGGGATAGTGATGCCCTGAAGGACGACCTTGCAGGGTCAGTTCTTCAAGTGCAGAAAAATCCAGCAGGGGGGAGGGCGCAGTAGCATGTCCGTACAAATGCATATTGCGGACATGATTGCCCACTATCTGCATTTCAAACGTCAAAGCAGGCCAAGGCAAGGTGCTGCGCAAATTATACTCCCTGCAATACCCAAAAAGCCTGTTGTACGCGTTTATTTCGCTTCTTGGAAGAGAATACCGAGCCCCCATATAATCAAATGGCAGGAGTTTGTCCTCCTCTGACGTTTCAGTGCGCCTGCCTGGCGAGCCAGCCTCTGCTGGCTTCGTTTGCTCGCGGTGCAGCCTGCCAACTGCCTCAGCCCCTTCCATTATCTGCATAAGCGTCTGGTATTTCATCTGGCAGCCTCTTTACTCTCAGACTGTTTGGTAAACCTGAGCCCCCATGCTGGAAGTGCGGCATTATTATTATCACTAATATCAAAAGAGTTTTGCTTGCTTCCCAACCTTACCACTGCAATGACTTGGCTATCTAACTTAAACCCCCACGCAAATTCATCCTGATTGAACAATGAACTATAAACAGAGCTGACATTGGAGCTTCCGAATAATGTATTGCAGTCTTCAGAAGTCATTGAACGCCAAGTTCGTGTTCCAGCAGTGGAGGTGGAGAACCTGCTGGTATATACGCGGGCAGTTCCCTGGTCTTTTTTGTCTCCAAGATCAACCTCCTTGATAATTGTTTGCGCGTCAGGCATGCCCACATTATGAATTACCCAGCTTTTTTTAGAACGGTTGTATTCTATTCTTGTGAGGGTTGCATACCCTGGTTCGCGAATTGGCTTGTTCAAAAAATCAATCAAAGAAGTAACAGCGCCAGAATAAGCGGGGCTGTTTTTATGTTCCTCTAATTCAGAAAAAATGGCGTGATACATTGGCAAAGAGCCAACGACAAAACCATTATTTTTAAGCGCGTTTTTGGAATATACAATCCACCCATCCTGCGTTTTTTTCGCGCCATTTTCAAGCAATGCCTTTGAAACGTCAACTACATACACATCATTTCGGTACTTTACACCTGAAATGCGATAACAATCGGCAAGCTCCGCCATGCTAAACAATTCCTTTTGCACACTGCTTGGTTCAATGACACTAGTTTCCGGTGCGTTTTTTGCAACGACAGAACCGGGCACTGCTGGCGCGCTTGCTTTTGCCTCAAGACCAGAACCAGCCCCGCCATTAGCAGTAGTAGGAACTGTCTCACCAAGCTTTGGCAGAACAGCCATAACTGGTTCTTGCTTCTCAACAGCGCGAACAATTTCCTGGCTTGGTTTTGGTGTGTTATCATCAAAAAACAATTTTCCAATACCCCACGAAGCAAGAAAAAGCCCAAAAGTGCCTGCAATTAGGGCGCCGCCCAGAACATACCCCTTCCATTCATCATCCACAACTTCATTGCGAAGAATGTGCGGTTTTGCCTGTTTTTCTGCCTCAATGCGTGCCTTCCCCGCAGTTTCATCCTTGCCCTCACCCAATCTTTCCAGCAGGTTGTCACATCCAAGAACAAGCACGCCGCGTTTCTTTAGTTCTTGAAGCAGATTTACGTATGAAGAAGGGGCGCTCACAGCAAAATCAAGCATGGTTTTACTCAAATCAAGCCTTCTCAATTGATGGAAGTTTATCATCTCTTCAAGCGGCGCAAAAGGACCGCTCATCGTAACCCCTATGACGTGATTGCCATCTATGTGAACTGAATAGTCAGCAGGAGAAACATACCCTGCAGAGTAAAAAAGACCTTTCTCCCAGTGCCCGCCGCGGCTTCCATAAGCCGCGGAAATCTTTTTTAATGCATTTACTTCAGTTGTGGGAAGAAGATATGTTTTTCCATCACGATTAAAAGGCATTAAAGAATCAATATTCTGCGTATCCGGCGGCAAAACAGGCGCACTTGCTGCTTGTTTTTCTTGCTCCTGCTTTGCCTCCTCTGCAGTCCTTCTGCCCAAATCCTCTGCAATCCCCATCAATTCAACAAGCGAAGCGGATTTCATCTGCCCACCTTCTTGCCTTTACTTGCCATTTGCTCCCACAATTTTATTGGAACGCTTGCCATTGCGGTTATTGCAGTGTTAAACAGGCAAAAATGCCTTGGCTTTGAAGAAGTGTCCATCGCATCAAAGACTCCAAAAGAGCCGCCAATGCTTGATGCGTAATAAAGCCCGCCATTCAGGGAAACAAGCGATGAGATATCCAAAGATTCACAGTCCAGAATCACTTTTCGGTCAAAAAAGTCACTGATTCTGCCCATAGGATCGCATTCGCTGCTGTACTCTGCGCAGTAAATGGAATTGTTATACGAGGCAAGTGCTTTGTAAACCCCCCCTCCCTTTTTGACTTCGCCTGCACCCGCTATAGGAATTGGCTTTCCTGTCAGAGCATCATACAGCTGCCACTCCCCTGCTGCATAAAGCCTGCCGTCGTGGGACAGCAAAGAAACAACTTCTGATGGTATTTCCGCAGTCTTGTAATTGTTGACCAGGCAATAAACAGACCCTCTTGTCGCATATGTTTCTGTGTTTTCAGCCAATAATGCATTAATAGCTTCCACTCCTTCAGCTCCAAGATTCCCGAATTCTTCATCGATTGTCAATTCTTTAGCAGTTACAGGGTGATCGACCTTTACTGTCGAATTATTTGCGCCGTAAAGCACTCCACCGTGCGATGCAATAGCCGATACTGGTGTTGATGAAACAATTTGGTTGGGGCGGGCGACTTTGACAACCCCAAAAGCTCCGCCGGCATAAAGCGAGCCATCATTATGCGCAAGTGCGGAAATAACCTGGTCTTTTGTTGACTGTGCCACAAGGACTTTTTTATACTTGTCAACGCAGTAAATCCGGTTTCTGCAGACAACAACAAGCCCTGACTCATTTGCCATGCTGTCTTTTTTCACCTGCTCAGACAACTCCAGCAGTTCAACAAGAGACGCGGATTTCATTTTTTCCTCGCAAGCCAGTTGTGATAGTGCTCGCCTTCGATTATGACTTCAACGCCTTTTTTGGCAAGAATATCAAGATATTTTGCGTTTTCTTCAGTGTTCCATATTCCAACATTTCCTGCCAGTACAAGCTCCTTTAGGTTCTTCAGCCTTTCAAATCCGCTCACGCAGTCAACATTGCAATTCACAAGATTAAGCTCCCTTACTGCAGCAAAGTTCTCAAATCCAAATGCCGTATCAATACAGGCATTTTCAATATGCAGAACCTCAACAAAAGGCAGTTTGGAGCCCAAATCTGCAAGCAAGACGCTTCCTGATGCCCTGCCAAGCCCAGGGCCGCCTGTTATGCGGATTTCCTTTATGTGGTTGTAAGGCAATTGCTCAAAGCAGTCTTTCTCCGGGCGCATTACATAACTGCCTTCATAAGATGCGCCGAAAAACGCTGTTGAATGACTTGAAATCCTGTCAAGTAAATCATTATATGCAGAAAGTTCACGCTCAGGCAGAAGCTCATCGTTGCCATATTGTGCCTTGACATAAACAAGATTGCCTGCCTGTTTCATCTTTTCAAGCTTAAGCGAGATTTCAGCCACTTTTTTCTGTATCACCCCGTATTCCACAAGCTTCTGGCTGAGAATAACAGACTTAATTTTCTCAGCCTCCAAAAGCTCCCTGTATTTTTTGCCTTCATCTGCCAGCGAAGATGCCTGTTTTTTGAAATCATTGACCTGCTTTTCAAGTCCGGAAATCTGCGTATTTTTCTGCCTTGCCTGCTCTGCATAAGTGTTGGATAATTTTTTGTAGTCTTCAGCCTCTGAAGATGCTTTTGCCTGCTTTTCAGAATTCAAGACACGCGCGGTCAAATTTGCTATTGCCACATCCTTTTCAGACCCCTTCTGGGCGTCAAGCGACACAGTAAGAGTTTTAACTGATTTTTCAAGCTCTGTGACCTTCTGCTGATACTCTTTTATCTTGATATTTGCGCCGGCAATCCAGCCGTCCTTCTCAGCAATTGTGTTTTTGTAATTATTTTCGGCGTCCTTTAAGCGGTTAAGCTCATTTTCAGGCACATTTTTCGCGCTTGAAACAATTTCAGCAGTTACAACAAACGGATTATGGAATTTTTCACCGCGGTTATTATCCAAAAAATAAGCAGCACCAATTGCAACAACAGCCCCTGCCATAAACCCAATAAGGAGATTTTTCGGCCTGCTTCTTGCAAGTGCGCGATGAATCTCATTGTACTTACCAAGCCCGTCTGCAATCTCAACCAGTTCCTGAAGCGGTCCGGATTTCATTTATCCACCACCCGTCCTTTCTCTGCCAATTCCTTCCACAAAGGCATTGGAATGCCGGTCATTGCAGTAACATGAGAATCAGAGGGAACATCGCATTGTGTGTTAAAAACATCGTAAATGCGCCTTTCACTGGAGTAATACAGACTGTCGTTAACAGAAGTGAGATTATCGAACTCGGCAAAATCCATCTCCAAAATGGTTTTTTTGTTAAAAACATCAATAACAGTCCCGCTCGGGTCAACTCCTGCAAAAAAATTAGTGCAATACAGCAAACCCTTGTGCGACGCCAATCCTAAAATATAACCACGCCGCATTGTGGATACTTTTCCATAAAAAATGTAAAATGGGTGCGGAGTCAACCGCAGTTCTTTTCCAGTAAGCCCGTCATAAAGGGAGTCACGATTTGAAGCATAAAGCCTGCCATCGTGCGATGCCAAAGCAAAAACCCCTCCTGGAATATCTGCTGTTTTGTAATCATTAAGAACGCAATACACCTGACCCCACTGATTTGTTGGTTCCATGAGCCCACGGCTAATGCCTCTTATGCCGCCGCAACCGCCGTAAAGCGCTCCGCCGTGCGATGCCAGCGCATAAATTGCGCGGGATGAAACTTGCTTGTTACCCGCAATGCCAACAACCCCAAATTCACCACCTGCATAAAGCACGCCAGCATTATGGGCAAGCGCCAAAACAGGGCTTGATAACTCAGCAACAAGAACCTGATTCCCCTTCTCAGCGCAGTAAACCTTGTTTTGGCAGGCAAAAACCAGCCCGAGCTCCCTTAAGCGGTTTTCCTCAACAAGCTTGTCTGAAGCCTCAATCAGCTGCTGAAGCGAAGCGGCCTTCATCTCTGCACCTCAACGCCCCTCTTGAGAAGCCCCTGAATTATCCTGATATTTTCAGGGTTGTCATAGTCAACATCTGAATCGCAAATGCAGACTTTCCTGATGCTCTTCATTTTTTCAAGAGCGGAGATGTCCTTTAGATTTCCACAACTGCCCACATCCAACTCATAAAGATTTGAAATGTTTTCCAAACCATTTAGGCTGCTGAAGCGGTTCCCTGCCAAAAACAGCGTTCTCAATTGAACGGGATTTGGTATGCTAATCAAGTTTTTTAGCCCACACCAGCCGACACGAAGGTTATTTAAAAAAGAGAACTTGCTAAATTCAGGCGGCAAACTGGAAAAAGACGCTTGCTCAACATACATAGAAACAACATGGTTCTTTTCTACTCTAATCGAAACGCGGTGTTTCTTCAGCGCAGTATATGCTTCTGCCTCTTCTTTTGGAATGTGGTATGTTTCTGCCTTGTAAGTTATTGGCACAAGCTCGTACGCCTTTGAGTCCGCGGGTTCTGGCAATGGAGGCGGGCTTGCTGCGCCCCTGTAAGAGGGCTGCTCTTTAGGAACTGCAATCACTTCCTTGACTGACCTGAAAAGATTCAGGAAAACACCCTCTGTGTCATCCAGTTTTGTGTGAATTCCTGAACTAACAGACTTCAAATCCTTTTCTGCATCAGATGCCGTCTGCAGCGCGTATCCAACCTGCGAATACAGTTTCCTCAGGCGCTCAATTTTAGGGTCTAACTTTCCTGTTTGCGAGCCATCCTGCATCATTGTCTCAATATTTGCCTTGACAACATCTCCTGCTGCCTTGAGCAAATCAATGCGCTTAAACATATTCGCAAGTTCCTTGTCCTTTTCTGCAAAAACCTTCTTCAAATCTATGCTCAATGCAGCTTCCAGCAGTTCGATAAGTGAGGTTGATTTCATTTTGGCGCCGCATCATACTTTTTTTGTTCATATTCGAGAAGCTTCTTGTCTGACTTGTCGCGTCTATCCTGCCAATTTTGCAACCATGCTTGATTGTCTGCATCTGTTATCAAGACTGTTATCCCCTTATCCCTTAATTTTTTCACATTTTCTTTTGTTACAGAATCATTCAAGTCTATTGGATTGCCGCGCAAGTCAAGTAATTGGACTCCTCCAAGATGGGCAACATTCTCAACGCGGGTGATCTTGTTGCCGCTCAAATCAATATACTGCGCGTTTGGAAGACCATCAATCTTTGTTATTTTGCAGTTTTTGATTCTTAAATCAAGCAAAGTGTCCAAGTCGCCGACATTATCGATACTGCTGATTTCACAGCGGTCAAAATAAAGACTTTGAATCCCGGTAAGCTTGCGTATTTCTGCAGGAATTTTTTCCAAAGGCTGGTTCTCAATTCTTACCAATTGAATTTTGTTCTTATAAACTCCGACAAATGAGACATATTTTTTCAAGGGCAGATATGCCTCATAAATGTCCTTTGGAACTTCATAAGTGGCAACACTTGTTTTCAAAGGCACCAAATCCGCCTTGTTTGTTGTTTTATCCTTGTCTTCAGCAAGCGGGTCAGGGGCATCAGGAATTGGCGCAACATAACTGCCTTTCTTCTCCACTTCCTTCAGCTTCTCTGTAGCTGATTCAATGCTGCCAAAAATCTTTCTAAGCATTCCTTCGAGATTTGAAACACGTTCCTCAAGCGCCTTGTTCTTCTTGGCAAGCTCGTCCTTGTTTTCGTACTGCCTGACTTTGTCAGAAAGCTCCTTGTTATTTGTTGACAAATTGCCAAGTTTGGCAGCGTCATCTTTCTGCTTGGATTTTAAGTCTATAGACTCCTTTTCATACAAAAGAACGGCAGTATTCAACTCTTCCATTCTGCGGATAAGGCTTGCCCGCTCATCCTTGAGGCTTTCAATTTCGGCATTTGACTTCTGGTAGCCAGTATTTTTCTTTTCAAGTTCTGTAATCTTTGCCTCAAGCTCGGCTGTGCGCCCTTTGTAAAATTGGTTAAGCTTTTCCATTTCCTCTTTTGATTTTTTTTCAAGTTCTGACAAGCTGTTCGCAAGGTCCTTGTCAAAATTAGAATACTTTTCAGCCAGCCCGCCTGCAAGTGTTTGGAATTTTTCAGCATATTCCTTGGAATTTGTCTGCAGCTGCGCCTCAATGCCTGCATATTTCCTGCTTAATTCAGAATTTGCCTCTCTCAGCCTCTTGTTCTCAGCAGTTGCCTTGTCAGCCTGCTCTGCCAGGAATGTGGTCAGCTCTGAAGAGGGCTTGGACCTGTAAACGCCGAATTGCAACCCGGCATAGCCGCCGATTGCAAGCGCAGCCAATGTAAGAAGCGTGGCAGGCAATCTGCTTCTTCTGGCTCTTGCAGGCGTCTCAGAAGGAAGACCAGACAAAGCCGCTGCAGCCAATGCCTTTTCTATGTCTGCCGCAGGATACTCTTGCTCTGCCTTTTTCGCAGCTTCAGAAAGCGGATTTGACCCTTGACCCTCGCGTCTTTCCTTCTCTTCTGCGTCTTTCTGCATCAGAGCAAGCTTTATTTTCATATACGCAAAAAGTTCAGCTGCTGATTTTCGCCCTTTTTTATTTCCAAAAGCAAGGTTCCTTGCGATTGCATCTTGCAATTCTTCGTCTGCTTTCTTTTCTTCAGCCTCCCGCCTTGCGTTTTCCGCGAGCTTCCTGAGCGCTTCCTGCCTTGCCTTTTCCTCAACTGCTTTTTTCTGCGCGGCGTCATAAACGCGCCTGAGCTCTTCTTTCTGCGCAAGTTCTTCTGCTTCTTTTCGCGCTCTTTCCTCTGCCTCGCGCTTCAGCCTGTCAGAAATATCCACAATCTGCTGCAAATCATTTGCCTTCACGCTTCACCCCTTTAGCGAACTGTATTTCAAAGCAGCTTGCTTCCAATTGCCTCAGCAGATTCGCATTTTCCATTGGTTACTCCTCTGCTCACTTTGCGCTCATCCTCATGCAATTAGTCCGGAGTGTCGTAAACCATTTGGTAAGTCGCCAGCTCTTTGGCAAATGCCTTCCATTTTTCCACCTGGTCAGGAGGAAGGGCTGTGAATGCAGGCTCTTTGAGTATCGCGCCAATCTTGCTTATCGCAGAATCGCGCGCGCGTGCATCTTTTATCTTTGCCAGCTCAGTCCTGACTATGCCCATCAAGTCCTCATTGGTCCTGCCTTTAGGCAGCTGCTGCGCAAAATACCTGCAAAACACGTCTGAAACCCTGTCGCGCATTTTCTTGAAAGCGGTTGTTGAACCTGACAAAACCACAGAGTCAAACAGGCTCCTCGCGTCAGTCAGGTGGTATGTTGACACGAGTGTGCCATACGCGTCCAGTACTTTTTTGACTCCTTCAGTGCTTATCTGGCTGCCTGGCGTTTGTCTTTCAATCTCAACAAGCGCCTGAAGTGACTGCGGCACCAGGGACTTATTTGCAGGCAAGTGCCTGTCAAATGAAAGATTGACGTCAAACCTTAAGCCTTCAGCAGTCAGATACCTGTTATCACGGTTGTACTGGACAGCCTTAAGGATTGCACTTTCCAAATCTGCAGCTTCCCTTGCCGGAAACAGCTTTCGCTTGTTTGCATTGAAGAAATGCGTTAAAATCCCGGAATATGCCGCTGCTTCCTGATCCGCCGGGAGATTTTTCAACTGCAATTTGCCAATCTCTTCTGCAAGGTCGTCAGCCCTGAGGTTATCAAGGTCGCGAGTGAACAGCTGGTATGCAATTACTCCGGCAGAAAACTCATCTGCCCTGCCATCAGGTGTTGTAAGACGCCTGCATTCGAATGCACGGTAGCCAGGAGTCCCACCTGTCAGTGTTATTGCAATCTCAAGCTTGCGCGCAGTGCCAAAGTCAATAAGCCTGACATTGCCGTCCCTATCAACAAGCACGTTCTCTGGCTTTACGTCACGATGGACAAGACCAGGTTTGCCGTCACTGAACTTGAATGTGTTTGCATAATGCACTGCATGAAGCAGCTTGTCAATAATGCATTTGTAGCTTTCATCAGAATATACCTGCGGTTTTTCTTTTGCGAACTGCTTATTATGCGCAAATTTCTTCAAATCCGCCCCTGGGAAATACTCCATAAACAGGCACAAATGGTTGTCAGAAATTTCTTTATCTGCAGTATGAAAACCAATTATGTGATTGCCCTGCTCGAATTCCCTCATTGATTCAGCCTCCAGCTTAGCATAATCCCTATGGTTCTGAAAGTTTTCATTTGGGACAATCTTAACCGCACATTTGGCGCCTGAGGAATCTTCAACAAGCCAAACACCCTCTGACTGGTTTCCAAAACCAAGCGGTCGAATTACATTATATTTGCTCTTTTTCAGCATATCCTCATAATACAATGTATTGTCATCCACCTGCTGAACTGGTTTATTTTGTTGCTGTGCCATATTATTCCCCCTCCATCACAACGACTATTGCAGTCATGTTGTCATTTCTGCCCAGCCTTGACTGGGCATGATCAAAAGGAACCTTGTGCTCCTCTACATACTTTTTAGCGATGTCCATTGGCTTTGCCGCAAGTGCAAAAATAGCACCCAAAGCCGCAGGCGCATCCTTTGCCTCAAGAGATTTCTTAAGCTCATCATTTGAAAGCAGCTTGTAAACTCCATCTGTTGCAAAAAGAATCCTTTTGTAACCTGCCAAAGGAATTGCATAAGAGTCATAATCTTTTTTGTCTTCAATCTTTTTTATTTTTCCCAGCATTTTCTGCAGATAGCCGTCTGTTGAGTGGTCTGTGGTGATTTGTTCAAGATTTCCCTCATTTGAAAGAAGGTAAACCCTGCTGTCGCCAATATGCGCGCCATACAATACGTGATTGTAAATAAACCCAAAGTCAAGGGTGGTATTTGCGAGCTTTGCAACCTGCACCTCGCCAGAATTGTCGCGCACACAGTTCATTGTGAAAACAATCTCGTTTGCCCTCTCCATTGCAGCCTTTGCCCAATCCGCGGGCTTTCCCTTGTGCTTGATTATGTTTTCCTCTAACCGGTTGCGTACAACCTTTACGGCACCAGAACTGCCTTCCTTTGCCTTTGGCCTGTCGCTAACCCCGTCAGCAATCGCATAAATGTTATGTTTCCTGACAAAAGTCAGCGAGTCCTGATTTTCATTCCTCCTGCCCTGAAATGAATCTCCTTCAACAAAGTAGTTTATTGCCATACGTGCACCACCGCCATATTGTCAAAATGCTTGTTTGTATCAAAACCACTCATCTTTGTCCTGTCATCAAGCAATTGGTTAATTGCAGGATAAAAAGGAATCATGAACAGCTGTTTGCTTGTTGCGACATACAAATAGTTCAGCTTGGAGTCTATTTTTATGGCCTGTATGTCGTACCAGAAAGACTTGCGCTTCTGCTCACATTTAACACCAGGGGTTTCTGAAACAAGGCAGCTTTTATCGCCATAAAACAACCAGACCCTGCCGCCAAGTATTCCTGCGTCAAATGCATTGTTCAAAACATCAATCCGCCTTACTGGTGAATTGTTTACCCACGTATAAAATGCAGAATTTTCACCCTTGCTTGTTTTTGCGCACAAAACCTTTGAACTGCCATTCTCGGCAACAATCAAATCCTCAATTATCTGGTTTGGATTTGGGTTGTCAATCTTTGCAACCACATCGCCATTGAATGTCTTTTTGTCAAGCTTTCTTATCTGGTGGTCGCTGTCAGCGCAGTAAATTGAATTGCCGAAAGTCTTCAGCGCATAAGGCAGGAAATCAACAGGCACTGGCGCACTATGGCCAGGAAATACCGCAATAGAGCCCTTGTTGTCACAGCAGCAGCCAACGTAACATTTGTTTTCAGCAGCATCAACAGCTATGCAATGGCGGGTTTTTTCCTTGCCAAGCGGAATGTCATAAAACGCAGGGGCGCTTGACACTGTCTGCCAGTATGCAAGCCTCAATGGGCGCAGATTGGTGATTGCTGCGATTGAGCCGTTGTCTGCCTGGAACCGCCTTATCCCATAATCACAGCTGATTGCCCTTCGAGGAACAGTATAACCGCAGATTTCAAGTGATTTTGAGCCGACATAATGGACAGCCACTGCGCTTTCAGGCAGTGGGGCATCAGGGTTCTGCGCAAACAACTCCTGCTCTTTGCCCAGCCGTAATACCAATCCATCCAGCGTTTTCCTGCCACATTCACTTAAATTCATCAAGCACCCTCGCGCGGTAAATTGGAATTCCTTCTTTTTCACCGCGGAATTCATTGACAACCGGAATCGAGCAAAAAATGCCCCTGTAAGGGATTCCCCACACATACTGCTTTTTCTTATTTCTTTCACGGCTAAGTATTGTCGACCTGGCAAAACCAAGCATGTGCGGGACAACATTGCCTGCAACCCCTGAGTGCATATAGGACACATACTGCCCTGTGGACATAACCTTCTCAACAATCTCGTGAATCTTAACCCCGTCAGTGTCCTTCAGGGAAAAAAATGAGTCGTCTGCTGTTACAATCTCGCTTGTGCCTCCGTGGTCGCCAACAAGGAATATCTTGTCATAATACTCCCTGATTTTTGGCACGCGGTTCTCAAGGGATTTGAGCTTGAGTATCATCCTGAAATGGTCAGGATTAAATGCGAGAACCTGGCCTTCCTCAAGCCCAGACTCCTTGTAAAATGTCCTTGCAATATCAAGTGTGGGATTTGTCACGACAACGCACTGCCCCAAAGCGCCTTTGAATTTGCGGGCAATTTCCACAGTGGCGGGATGATTGTATTTGAAGAACTTCTTCCTGTTGTTCGGCTCCCAAAACAAAGGGCCCCCCTTTCTCTGGCTGTACTTCTTTTCATAGAAAAAGAAAGTAAGCGCTGACTCTTTTGCAATCTCATCCTGTGTTTTGTAACGTATCTTGTTCATGTAATCCTCGCGGTTAATTCCGTAAACTGCAGGGAAAAGAATCTCCCTTATGTGGCTGTTTACAAAATCCCTCTTGGGGGGTGTTTTCTTCTCTTTTTCCGCCTCCTTAATTTCTGCAGGTGAATCATCGCCTTTATTCAGAATCAGCTCGTCAATGGAGTCCATCACCGCAGGGTCTCTCGCGATAAACTCAGAAAGGGTATAGCCGACAGATGTCGCCCCTCCAATCCCGATAATCGCGATTTTAGGTTTGCCCATTTAAAACCACCGCCCAGTAACACATAATCTCGGGGTATTTATAAAGGTGGGCAACACAGCGCCCTTGTTTTGAAGGTGTTGTAGTGTCCACACAAACACATGCCAATCGTCTATATAATCCGATGTTGTAGCGGTCGCTACTACATAGAATCATAAGCTTAAAATACTACGGAACATTGTATGGAGCTTATGGCGCTTACAAAGGAGGAAGTCCTCCAGGATTTGGGGCTGAGCGTGAACGAGGCAAAGGTTTTTGTCGCGCTTCTTAATCTCGGCGCCACAACCGCGGGAAAGGTGGCTGAAAGATGCAAGCTGCACCGCACAAATGTTTATGACGCCCTTGAGCGCCTTTGCGAAAAAGGGCTTGTCTCATTCATTCTCAAGGATAACACCAAGCTTTTTGAAGCTGCAGAACCGCAGTCTCTTACAAGGCTTGTTGAGGAGCGCAGGGCAAAGCTTGACTCGATAATGCCGCAGCTGCTTTTGGACAAGCAGATGGCGAAAAAGGCTTCTGCGCACATCTTTGAGGGTATGAAAGCATGGAGAATGGCATTGTTCAACCTGCTCAACTACAAGCAGACAGTTTACATGTTTGGAATCCCGAAGAGAGCGCCAGAGGTGTCTGTGGGGTTTATTGAATTATTCCACAAGACAAGGATATCCAGAAAGATTGCAATGAAGCACATTTACAACGAGAACGCAATGGAACGAATGAAGTACTTGAATGAAATGGACCACACAGAGGCAAAATACCTTCCCCAGCAGTTCAACAGCCCTGTCTCAACAATAGTCTGCGGAAAAGAAATACTCATAATGCACTGGGATGAGCCGTACACATTCATCAGGATAGAAAATGAGCCGCTTGCCGACGCTTACAAGCAATATTTTGAATTGATGTATAAGCAGGCAGTCTTTCTCAAATAAAAAATCAGTTTAATTATTTTTTATGCAACATATTTCTCAAACAGTGAGCGCAAGTTCGCTATTGTCTGCGGCTTGACATAATCATACTTGTCTGCTTTCGAGAGGTAGCCCTCGCTGATGTCGCGCGAAAACGCAGACTTTAGCGATGAAAGCCAGCTGCTTTCCTCCCTGCTCAAAGAGGAGTCAGCAACATGCCTGAGGGTCTGGCAAAGGGCTCCAAGCCGTTCATTAACGCTGCCGCAAACAAGGTTCGCGCGCAATTGGGCAAGAACAGGCGAGTTTTTTGGCACAGGCAGCTCTTTTTCAACATAATCAAAAATATTGAAAGACTTTAAGGAGATTATTGAGTCATCCCTAAGCGCTTCGTGGCCGTAATTTGTTTTTTCAAACGGCCCCTCGCATTCTGACAGCTTCATTCCT
Organism: Candidatus Nanoarchaeia archaeon; assembly: GCA_041489925.1. Taxonomy (GTDB): domain Archaea; phylum Nanobdellota; class Nanobdellia; order Woesearchaeales; family ARS49; genus JAWAAW01. Next base: position 12,098 of record JBGPSD010000008.1, on the reverse strand, counting down.
TTTACGTGCTGGACGAGCATTGAGTATTTTGCCGCGAGGTCCTTTGTGTAAGGCGTTTCAGGGAATGCCGCGGGCCAGGCTGCGCACCCTGCAAGCACATCAGTGTCATATTTTTCCAGCGCAGTCTTGATTGTCTGTATTTTCCCTTCAAGCTCCCTGCGCTCCTTTTGGGCTTCCTGTATGCTCTGGCGCTGGGCTCCAAATCCCTGCAAAGCGGTTTCAAGCCTTGCCTCATAGCGCATCACAGGCATTTGCTTTGCAAAATTCTTTTTCAGCGCGGGAATTGCGACTTCATTTATTTTTTTAATCCTGTTCTGCACTGCAAACTCGTCTGAAACAGGGTTGCCTGTGTGCATCATCGGCTGTTCATAAAACTCAACAAGCTTGTCAAGCCCGCAGGCTGCTTTTGCATTCATCTTGCTGCGCAAGCCTGACACGAGCGCATTGTAAGCGTCCCTGAGCTCCCTGAAGACCGGAACGTCAGGGAACAGCAGGACAGGCAGGTTCATGCGCTTGAGAATGTTGTCAAGGTCAATCTCGAGCAATTCCGGCTTGGTGAACATTTCATCAACTTCCTTTTGCACCTTTGCTATCTGGTTGATTTCATAAGAAAGGTCTGAATACTGCTTTTTGTAATCAAGCCTCGAATCATAGCCATCTTTAAGGGAGGAAAGGGCTTTTTCACATTCCTCTGACTCATTGAAATTTTCCAGCACGTCAAAAACAGCCTTGCAGTTTCTTATCTGGGGCATTGTTGACTGTATAAGGTCAAGTGACTTGTCAATATCATCAAGTGTCTGCGGCTCAGGCAGTTCCTTTACTGAATTAATGAAGCTGTTTGCCTTTTCACAGATTTCGCCGCTTTTCCTCTCATAAAGCGCACCAGCCTGCTTCCTTAAATCCGTATTGCGGCTGAATTTGCTCAAAAGGAATGAATATTTCTGGCTTGTTGCTTTATCTTTGGGAAAAAGAAGTTTTTGCGCTGTTTCAAACACGCTTGCGGAGTCCATGTCAGGGGCAGATACTGCGCCAAGCAGGCCAACCACTCCCTCAATTGCGGCTTTTTCATTATCAAGGTAATCAATCTCCCTGATGACCTGCGGGCATTCCTTGATATACTGGTCAATCTGTTTTTTCAGCTCGTCACAAAGCAGAACGCCCTCATCATACCCGAGATTTCCTGCATCTTTCCTTATCCTGCCTGCAAACACAATCCCTGAAACATCCCTTTTTCCGCGCTTCAGGTCTGCAAAATTGTTTCTTGACTGGTCTGTCTCCAGCATTGTCGCGATTTTCAGGAGTTCGCCCCTTAACTCATTGATTTTCGGCATCCTTTCCAGGTGAAGGTCAATGCCCGGGCGGCTTACTTTTGAGCCAAAGCTCTTTTTGAGCGCGCCGTATGATTCTGCGACAGAATCCATGTCAGCGCGTATGCTCATTGCCCTCGGGAATTCACCGATTGAATTCTTCAGCGAGTCATATTCCTTTTTCCTGTCATCAAACTTCACGTAAACCGTTGAGGCAACCTTTGATGCTGCATCATTGCATACGCCATTGATTTTCTCGGCAAGGGAAACCCTTTTTCCGATTGAAACAGGTGCAAAAGGAACATCATGGTTATAGCCCCCATTCATTATCAGGGTGACATACGGGCTTATCTGCTCAAAAACCTCGCACAGTTTGAAAGCGTCTGATGCCTGCACTGCTTTTTCAAGCTCAGACTCCATTATAACGTGAATGCCGTCAAGCTCCTTGAGTGTGTTGAAGTGGTCCATCACTATTTTTCCTGACTCGGTATCAAGCGGGATGTTCTGGAAGTCCTCCTCCTGCTGGTTTTCCTCATTCTGCACTTCAAAATTTTTGGCGAAAATGCTTCTCATGGCTCATAGTCGAACAATGCGACATCCTCCTGCTTTTCAACGTCAAATGCAAAGACCTTGTTGTTTGTCAGCTGGCGCCCAATCCACTTGTTAACCACGACTTCAGGGAAGTTTTCCTTCATTTTGGCGATTCCTGCCTCAAAGCAGGCGCGCCAGTTCAGGGGCTCATTGTACCTTTTGCCCCTTTCGCCGAAATCAACGAGGTTGTCAAGCGCTTTCAGCGTATTGCAAAACTCCTTGTGGTAAAGATTGTAAACAACATAGTGGTCTGCGATGTCTGCCACGTGGAATGTTTCCCTGCCGTGCTGCAGCTCCCTCTGCCTGTGGTGGAACTTTGCGCAGCTCTGGACGTGGCCGTAATAATCGTGGACATAAGCCCTTGACTTGTCTGTCTCAGGCAAAAACTGGTCAACATAATACACAAACGGGTCAAGCGCAGGGCGCTTCAGCTTCAGCTCCATGCAGTTTGCCATGTGCGCCTTGATTTTGTCGCCCAATGAGTCAGGCGCGTGCTTCAGCAGCTCAGGGCGCATTGAAAGCTTTTCGCAGACATACTCCCTGATTTTGCGCGTTGTCTCAGGCGAGCTGTCAACCCTGATGTGGGAAAAGCGCCTCATATCCTCCTTGTCCTCTGACAGGCGCTCCTTTGACTCGTTCTCGTCAGCAATTGATGTCATCACGCACTTCGGGTAAATCGTGAACTCCTTGATTTCGCCGTCAACCATTTTCTTGCGCTTTGCAATCCTTCCCTCTGTGATTGTCTTGATTGTCTCGCGTGTCTGCGGGCAGTTGTCAAGGATTTTCTGGTACTCTGGAATCATCAGTATCTGCGCCCTGTTGATTTTGTCAGCGTCATTGAACAGCGCGGTGTCTGTCGCCTGCTCGTGCCAGTAGAACTTCTCCTCAGGAATCACAGACATCAGGGAATTGAGCATGTATGTCTTGCCGCTTCCTGCAGGGCCCTCAAGTGCAAATGATTTCAGCGACACTGCCATCAGTGTCATCCTGAGCATTGCCCTGTTCTGCGCAATAACCTCGCCTGTTTCCTTGTGCTGATACCAGTCAACAACATCTGAGAGTGTAATGTTATAATCCGCAGGGTCCCTGCTTCTTCCTGGGAAATGCAGGACATTGGGCGCTTCCCTTCTTTGCTCCTCCCTTCTTGGCGATTCAATTGCCTGCCCCTCCCTTCTTTGTTCCTCCCTTCTTGGCTCTTCCATTGGCTGCTCCTGCGGAACATCATCTGCAGGCGCCTCTTTCCATCCCTCTCCCTCTTCCGGCGCAGCAGCTTCCTGCGCTTTCTCAGCATAGCGGTTTACTTTTTCCGCGAAATCAATCTGTTTTTTCTCTGACTTCACTATTTTCTCATAGAGCCGTCTTGCAAAGTCTGACTCAAACGGATTCAGTTCTTTTTGCCTTTCAAAAGTGAACATTTTCACAGCCCCTTGATTCTGTTTGCAACTTCCTTGTTGATTATGTACTGGTCAACCTGGCTCTGGACAGATGCCTCAAAGTCCTTTTTCTTCTGCAGCTCAATCCCTGCGGCATATTCGCCAATCGAGCCAAGGATTTCATTGTCGCCAACGCATTTCCTGTTTGATGAAAGGCATTTTACCCTGTCAGCGAAGCCCAGCGAGTAAAACTCAGGGGTTCTTGAGTAATTCTTTGTTGTGTCAAGCACGCCAAGGCAGATATTCCTCACGTCCCTGTTTGAAAGCGAGTGCTTGAAAGCAAGCGAGCCGATCTTGTCCCAGTCGCGCACAGCAACATACCTATTTTCCATCGCCATCCTGAGCTTTGACTTGAAAACAGCTGAGTATTCGGCAGGGTTTTGCGGCCCCTTGACCTCAATCTGGCCCTGCCTGAGCCTGTCCATCAGCGCATTGTCGCCCTGCATCGGGTGGTTTGATGTGGCAATAAGCAGGTAGTTGCCGAGATTATTGGCAGTGACCCCCTCAAGCTGGTTCATGAACTCGCCAATAATGTCCTCGTCCTCCTTCCTGTCCTTCAGGCTTTCGCGGGAGAAGAAAATCGTGTCAATGTCCTCGGCAACAATCACATAAGCGCCGTCAGCTTTCCTTGTCTCATCAAAAAGTTTTCTGATGTTATTCGCTGACTCACCAAAATACTGGCTCTTGAAACCCCTGAGCTCCCTGAAAAAGAGCGGGATTCCCTGCTTTTTTGCTTTTTCCTGCGCCTCTGTGTACGCAAGCGAAATTCCCATTGTCTTTCCAGTCCCCGGCTCGCCCCAGACTGTGAAAGTCTGCTTGAACCCGCCGAGCATGGAGTGCGGGTTTTTCTTTTCCTTAAAGTCAAAATCAAGAAGCTCTGTGAAAGCATTGCCGAGAAAGCTCAGGAATTGCTCATTGCCCACATAATCCTCGCGCTTTACAGACCATACACATGCTTCTGACTTGTCCATCCTGTAATAGCTGAATCCCTTTACAGTTATTCCGTCAAGCTTTATGCTCAATCCGTCAACAGCGCGGTTCAGGTCTGAGAATCGGGCATTGTCCTTCTGCTTCATCGCGTCAGAAATAACCCATTCAAGATAATCATTTGTGCACGCAAGCAGAGCCTCGCCGTTCCTGCAGTTGGATGTGCCGTCAAGATAAGACTTGATGAGGTCGTCAAGAAGCACTCCCTCGCCCTTGCTGAAGTCAAGCGGGTGCTTTCCCTTAAGCGCGCCAGGAGCGCTCGGCTTCCTGTAGCTCTGCAGCTTTGAAAGCCCTGCTGCTGCGCCTGAATAATAAGAAAACAAGTCAATAAAGTTCTGCCTTGCCTGCCAGTTGCAGTTAAGCGCCTTGTGCCCATTCAGGGATTCCCTTGCAGCCGCGGCTGTGCCAAGGAAATGCTTGAACGCATCCCTTGATGTCGCAGCTTCAGAGCTGAGGCCGCCGGGCCCCTGGGCAGAATCGCGTTTTGCAATCTGCTCATAAAAGGCAACAGAGGGGCGCACAAGGTGCATGCTGTCTACCAGGCCGGTCTTTTTACGGATCAGTTCAGGGTCTATGACAACAGGTTCTACCATTGTGCTTACCTCGCATTGTCTTTTGTGGATTCCGGCGGCTCAACCCCGCAAAGTGAGTGAGCGCCAAACCAGCTCAGGCAGCGTCCTTGTTGATTATCTGCTCAGCAAGGCGTTCAACGCGGCTTGACACATTGTCCTGCACGCGCGCCATTTCGCGGTTCCTTTCCTCAAGCTTGTCAATGTTCGGAGGCTCAAAGCTCAGTCCCTCGCGTCCGATTTCCAGTGTTTTCTTGAACACTGTGTCGGAAAGGGTGCCGATTGTCTTTGCAGCTTCATCTGACACTGCATAGGTCTTGCCAAGCTGGTCAAAGACCTCAATCATCGGACCGTGGCCCAATGAAACAATCGCCTGTGCCTCGCAAATCTGAAGTTCAAGGCCGTTCTTCACGTCCTCAAGCTTGTCGCGCGCCATCCTGCGGAGGTTCTTCTCGCTGGCCGCGTAATTGAGGTTCTGCTCGAGCATCACAATCTTTGTTGCAGCGCGCTTTTTGAGATAGCCAAGCTCCCTTATGTCATCGCCAAGCTTCTCCAGCTGTTCCTTGCACTGCTCTTTTGCCTCGTAAGCAGATGCGCTCTGGGAAACGTCTGTTGCCTGCGCAGCCTGCGCCGCGTTCTGGGCAACAGCGTCTTTCAGCTTGCCCATTTCGCCGTGCATGTCAAGAGTCATTCCCTTAAGCCCGCTGTACATGCGTTCTGCCGAGCGCTTCTTGTTCTTGTATGTCTTGAGCTTGTCTTCAACAACCTCAATGCCGCCTTCCTGCGCGCGGATTTGCCTGTCAACGCGGCCTATCTGGACTTCCATCTTGCGGCAGGTTCCATTCAGGCGCGCCTGCGGGGAAGTTACTCCCAGCTTGTCTGTGGCACGGTAGACAACACCAAGCAGCCCTGGCTTTACCGAAGCCTTTTGCACTGCAGACCTAAGGTCTTTCAGGTCACTGACTATGCCCTCTATTGTGGCCATGTTTGAATGGTCATAACCCGAACCCAATTCCTTGGTGATGCTTTCCTTTGACAAATCAATTCCGTACTTCGCTGCCGCGGTGTTCGCGACATCCGACTTGTATGCAACATCTGACATTTTTTTCTCCCTCATCTCACTTCGCATTTTTTGTATTTTTTGTCAGCGATTCTGACTCACTGTCAACCGCTGAAGTTACTGCGATACATAAGCGTGTGCTGTAGCGGATACCGCAACACACGTCATTTCTTCTCCTCCTTTGCCAGCATCCGCGCATACTCTTTTATGCGCAGCTCATTGGCGCGCTTTGCTTCCTGGTAAACCCTGATTGCAGCCCTGTGCACCTGAAGCGCGTTTTGGTAAGTTGCATCTGCCTGGCGGTATCCAATAACCGCCTTGGCTGCGGCAACCTGTTTCTGCCTGACTGTGTGCATGTCATCTACGATTGCGTGCAGTTCTCCTGTCGGAAGCGCATTTTCCTGCACAGCGCCAACAAGCCCTGCCTCCATACTCCGGTATCTATTGAGGATGATTCCCGCCTGCTTCTTTTTTTCAGAAGCCTTGCACATTTGCCCAAGAATTTTTTTAGCTTCCTCTTCTTTTTCCCTGATTTTTTCTTCAATGCTTTCACCTGATTTTGTCAGGCTGTTGATTTGCCTGTCAACTCTTCCATGGTCGTCTTCTGTGAAGAAGCCAATTGCATCGGCAAAGCCGTAAACAGCATCCCTTGCGCCGTAAACAGCGGTCCTTGCGCGGTTCCAGAATTTCCGCCAGAAAACCGCGGTTCCATCTTGCTGGTAAAAGTGCGCTTTTTCAAAACGGCCTCCAAAGGCAGTTGTTCCTGCGCTTTCAGGCGCAGTTGTTCCTGCGTAATCGCTGAAGCGGATAAGCCTGCCTTCATGATGCGCTGGCTCATCATACATTCCAGTAGCAATGCAAGTTTTCATTTTGCACCACTTGCTTATTTCTTTTCCTGGAGCTTTTTCATCTGCTCAGCAAGCTCTTTGGGGCTCAGGTCCTTGACATTGTCGCGGATAACCTCGTAGCGCTGATCCTGCGGCATTGCGCTGAACACCTTTGCGGCGACATAGCCGACTCCCTGCTTTGCTGTTTTTGCAGCTGCACGGTAGCTCTTTGCGAAGTTGTCCTTTCCAGCCATTCCGATTCCGAACGCGAGCAATGCAACTGCGCCATAACGCACAATTTTGCTTTGCGATGCGCGCTGGAAATAGCCTGCCTCCTGCCCTGCAGGAGATTCTGCCGGCCTGTACGTGTCCCTTGCGCTGATTGACGCAACACGCTCGCCGATGTCGCGGAGTGTCTCCCTGTCAACCCCGCTTCCCAAAACTGAAGTTTGTTCCATAGTAATCATCCTCCAAACCACTTGATGGCTCAAAAACATATATTCCTGCGCTGTCTGCCCCGCCACTACACTAAGACTGGATGTGGATGTAATTCGGCGCGGTCATGTGCCTTGTGACGTCAACAGCGCGGATTTTATCGTCAATTGACGGGTCAGGGTCAAAAAGGGTCCTGACGTAGTGCGTCTTTGTGTACATGTCCCAGAGTTCCTTTCCGTTAATCATCTGCACATTGTGCTTTTCAGCGAGCCTGTAAGCGCTTGTTGTGAATTCCTTGTTTGTAACCACGGCGGCAGGCACGACAATTATCTTGGACTGCATCCTTGAAAGGTTGCTTTGGCTTCCGAGCAGCTGCTTGACAGCATCCTCACCTATCGCAGACTCATTGCTGTACTTGAGCTCAAACAGGCCGTACCTGTCTTTCAGGCTGTAAAAGCGGTCAAGCCTGCAGCAGATGTCAATCTGGGTTGTGTAAATCTTTTTACCGCCGCGCGAGACCTCAAATACCGTGTTGCGCCAGATTTTGGGATAGTTATGCCTGAACAGCTCCTCAATGAAAATCTCAAACTGCGTGCCCTGCTCCTTGTTGCTCGGCTGTTCATGCCTTTTGAGAACGCCTAATAAGCTCATTTTGCATCAATGCCTGCGCCCTGCGCGGGCTGAACCCTATCATCAATGCTCTTTCCGACAAGATTGTAGTAAGCGCTCTGCATCTGCCTTATCTGTTCAGGCGGATTTTCCATTGCATGCGCGCACAATGATTTTGCCTTGCTGCACCCGCCTGCAAAAGCCGTCCAATAAAGCGCTGCACCCAGCCCAATGTAAAACAATTTCCTCACAAAGGGCGTTCTTTCATAGTGAATATGCCTTTGTACGTCACTCATGGTTATCCTCCTCCTTGCCTTCAGAAGCTGTCAAATGATTTAAGCGTGAGTTGTAGCCGCGCATACAACACAAAGACCCCTGTGCCCCTGATATTTATAATTTATATAAAATACATAAGATTTAAAAAGGAGGGGTTTTTCCCGTATATTCTCATTCGTGAGGAGGATGATTTAAATGAACACGGCAGGAATGGCTATTGCAGCACCAAGGAGAATACACTCAGGAAACAACAGCGGAAAATCAGTTCTTGAACCGCACTACAACGGAGATTCAATTCAGATAAACGACAAGTTGGCGCAGCCAATGAACGAAGAGCAGAAGCTGTACGCAAAAGCATTCAAGGCAGCAATTGATGACGCTGCTAGCGAAGGCTTGGTAAGGATAATTGAAGATAGAACACCATCGCACACTCTTTTGCTTCGCGCAAGAAACACTGCAACAGGCAAGGAAATAAGGCTTCACGCAAGGTATTTCTGCGGGCTTGCAGAATATGTGGCGCGAGTCGAAACAAGCGACGGCTCCACTGCAAAGTTCCAGAACAGGCTGACCGGAAGCAACACCGACCAGATGATGAGCCAGTACAGGGACCTTAGAAGGCGCCTTTACAACCACATCAAATAATAAGGGTGAAAAATGACAACACACATTTGCGACATAGTTGCAGTCCTTAAGCAGTCAGAAGGCAACCAGGAGCTTCCGCCGACAACAAGGGCAAATCTGGTTATACAGGGAATGAAGACCCTGTTGCGCAGTTATGACGACCAGATTCACGAGGCAAATATGCTCAGATATCTTCTTAACCAGGCAGACACATACCTGCACGACCCTGAAACAAGGGATATAATCGCAAAAGGAATGCAAAACCTTGTCGCCCCGTACGCTGCCTGAGGAGAAACCTTTTTATAGCGTTCTGTGCCCTCAGGGAATATGTTCCAGCGAGTAAAGGGCACTAATGATTTCTTTCCAGCAGACAGCCTTGCGCTTCAGATGATAATGTCAAGGATGGCTGCCATGTGCGAGCGCTATGGCTTTGGGCAGGTGCTCACTCCTGCAATGGAAATGATAAAGACCCTTGCAGCAAAGTCAGGCGAGGAGATAAAGAACCAGATTTTTGTCCTTGAGAAAAAAGGCAGTGAGGAAAACGGGCTGAAGTTTGACCTCACAGTGCCCATGACGCGCATGTTCATTGAAAAGCAGCGCGAGACTCCAAAGCCGGTAAAGTGGTATTCTGTCGACAGGATGTGGCGCTATGAAGCTCCGCAAAAAGGACGCGAAAGGGAGTTTTTCCAGATTAGCGTCGAGCAGTACGGCTCTGAAAAGCCAGAAGCTGACGCTGAAATCATAAACCTGTTTGTCGACTGCCTTCTCTCAACAGGGCTGAAGGCAAAGGATTTCACTCTCAGGATTAACCACAGGAAGCTTCTTGAGGGAATACTTCAGGGTGTTGTGCCAAAAGGAAAAATGGAAGCTGCAATGCGCATAGTTGACAAGAGCTCAAAGCTTGACGAAAAGGAATACTTTATGGAAACTGAAAAAGCAGGCATAAGCGACCCTGTTGCAGAGCAGATAAGGCACGCAATCACAATCAAGGGCAGCATTTCAGATGTTGAAAAGCAGATAAACAAGCACCTTGAGCTTAACGAGGTCTCGCAGGAAGGGCTGAAGAACCTCAAGCAGGTGCTTTCAATGGTAAAGCACGACAATATCGTCGTGGATTTGTCAGTCGCGCGCGGTCTTGCATATTACACAGGAACTGTCTTTGAGGCATTTGACAATGAAGGATTGTTCAGGGCGCTTGGAGGCGGGGGAAGGTATGACCAGCTCGTGGAATTGCTCGGCGGAGAATCCTGCCCTGCGACTGGATTTGGCATTGGATACTCAACTGTCTCGCTTTTATTGCAGCACAAGAAGCTTTTCCCTGCGCCTGCAATCGGGCCTGACTTTTATGTCGCGCCAATAAATGAGGAAATGATTCCTGAAGCGCTCAAGATTGCACACCAGTTAAGGGCAAAGTATTCTGTTGACATTGACCTTATGCGCAGGAAGATAAGCAAGCAGTTTGAATACGCAAACTCAATCGGCGCAAAGAAAGTCATTGTTATCGGTCCTGAAGAGCTGAAGTCAAAAAAGCTCACGATAAAAGACATGAAGACAGGAAAGGAAGAAAAGAAGAAGATTTCTGAATTATGATTCAGGATTTTTTGTTTTTCTGGCGCAACGCATAATACAAGCCCGCAGATGCGCAACCTGCAACCGCAGCACCAGTGCAGCAGGCATAAAACACTTTTCTTCCAACAACCCTTTCATGGTAATGCTCGCCAAGATACCTCACTGCCAGGCCGGCAACTGTTGCAAGTGCAAGCCCTGCAATAAACGCGCCAATGCTGTATTTCCTGAACCTTGACTCCTGTGCATTGTCCTCGCTGATTGTTTTCTCAAGGGAGCCATACTTGATTTGAAGCTCTTTGCTTGTCTTGGTATTCATTGCTCTTCACCACGGATGTGCAGGAAATGACAGAATATCCCCTTATTTTAAAGCTTGCCTTTAGATGTCGGAAACTCCTGCGCAGAAACAGTTATCGGAGTTTCCGAGCATGACTTGAGCAACGCTTTGCGTTGTCAAGTTCCCGAAAACGCACGTTGCGTTTTCGCGACTCAAGAACACGCCGCGGGCTTCAGCCCGGCGGTTCTTGACAAATCAGCTAATCGCCGCTTGCGTCAGGCTCATTAGACACAAAATTGTTGTAGTGCTCCTTGCACATCCACTGGCGGTCTATGTGAATATATGCCTCATTACCACACATAAAGCAGCGTTCCACCATTCCGGATACTATTAAGTGGCCTAAACTTAAGTATTTTTGTATAAGTTTTATAAACCTGAAACAAGTCCAGGGGTGCATGGGACTGGGAAACCTGTTATTGAGGGCAAGGCCGCTAATCGGCAAGGAAAAGCAGCTTGTGAGCCAGATAGAGGAAATTCTGCCATACAAGGATGCCAAAGACGTTGCAAAATACAAAAAGCAGTTCAAGATTGCGTTCTCAGAAGCAAAACTCGGCACAACAATCGCCATGAACCCTGCTTTTGCCCAGATAGTGCCAAAAGAAGCGTCAATGAAGGAATTTGCAGAGGAAACCAACAAAAAAATCAGGGAAGCAATAATGCAAAAGCAGTTTGAAGCCTTTGCAAAAGAGGCGTATGAAATGCTTCCGACAATAATCGCGCCCAACATAATGGGAATGGAAGATGTCAAAACTGCTGCTGCAATACAATTATTTGCAACAGAGCCTGTCCACATGCTCCTTTTGGGAGACCCAGGCACAGGAAAAACAGATATTTTACGGGGAATGTCACAATTGGCGCCAATAAGCGCTTTCGGGCTTGGCTCAGGAACAAGCGGAGTCGGATTGGTGGCGACAGTGAAAGGCAAGGAAATCCTAAAGGGTTTGCTTCCGATGGCAGACGGCGGGCTTTGCGCAATTGACGAGCTTAACCTGATGAAAGACGAGAACAGGGCAGGCTTGTACAACGCGATGGAAAAAGGCTTTGTCACATACAGCAAGGGCGGAACACACGCAAGGTTTGACGCGCGCGTGAACGTGATTGCGACTGCAAATCCGCGCGGTGACAAGTTTATCGGCGATGACTTGAAGGGCTTCAAGAAGCAACTGCCATTTGACTCTGCGCTTTTGACAAGGTTCCATTTGATGTTCATAGTCAGGAAGCCTGACATCCAGCTATTCTCTGAAATCAGCAGGAAAATTGTAAGAAACGATAAAAAGACAGTTGCTCAGGCAGACATTGACTTTGTAAGGCAGTATGTTGACCGCGCAGCAAAAATCAAGGTTTCGTTCCCGAAAGAGCTTGAGGACGAGGTTGTCGCATTTGCCGAAAAGCTAAAGTCAAACGAGAAGCACTATTTGTCAGAAATCTCGCCAAGGATTGTGGTTGGACTGATGAACCTCGCAAAGGCAGCCACAAGAAT
>JBGPSD010000007.1:0-36360 GCA_041489925.1 Candidatus Nanoarchaeia archaeon | reverse complement strand
CTATGAGATGGCAGTTCCGCCTCCAGAGCCAGGAAGCAATAACAGCTGGATACTCGGCAACCTCACAAACGGAACGAGCATCCTAATCAACATTACTGTCTTCACGCTCAATATCTCCAATGGCACAGTGATTAACAACACAGCAAATGTAAGCTTCCAGAATGATACAAGCGCACTGTTCAACTACTTTGACACAGAAAACACAACAGTTGAAAACCCTCCATTGTTCAACTTCACAAACATCAGCATAACAAAGACAGACTCGCCAGACCCAGATAATGTCAGCGCGAATTTGACCTATCAGATTACTGTCTCAAACACTGGCAACGGCACAGCATACAATGTCAGCGTCAATGAAACATATCCGCCACAAGTAATCTATTTGACATCACAGCCAACCCCAGTTGCTGGGACAAACAACAGCTGGCTGCTTGGCAACCTCACGCCGGGAATGAATATCAGCATCAACATCACAATATTCACCCTGAATGTCAGCAATGGAACAGTTATCAATAACACTGCAAACGCAAGCTTCCAGAACGAGACAAGCGCGCTGTTCAACTACTTCACCACACAAAACACGACACTACTCAACCCGCCAGTGCTCAACTTCAGCAATATCAGCGTGGCAAAGACCAGCAGTCCAAACCCAGTGGCTCCAGGCGCAATCCTGTCGTATACAATAATAGTATCAAGCACAGGCGATGGGCCTGCAAGCAATGTAACTGTCAATGAAACATACCCCGCCCAGGTTGTTTATGTCAGCTCCCAGCCCGCGCCTGTTGCCGGAACAAACAATTCGTGGGTGCTTGGCAACCTGACAGTTGGTACAACAATCATAATCAATATCAGCGTGCAGGTATCAGGCACAGTGCTTCAGGGAACAGTAATCAATAACACTGCCAATGTCACGTTCCAGAACGAGACAAGCGCATTCCTCGGCGTTGATACAACTGCAACAACAAATGTTTCAGCAGTTACGCCACCCTCACCTGGCGGAGGCGGCGGTGGAGACGGAGGAGCAGCTCCAGGAGGAGTCAGGAGGAATGAGACAGTCCAGCCGCAGGTAGAGCCAGTGTGCTTCGAGAACTGGGCATGCGAAGGATGGAGCACCTGCCAGGACAACAGCCAGTCGCGCGAGTGCGTTGACATGAATGCCTGTGGAACAAGCAGGTTCAAGCCAGCGACAGGAAGAGAGTGCGCGCCTGAGACAAATGAGCCTGAGCAGGAGAAGCCGGCTGTTGTTCCAGGGGAGAAAGAGCCTGAATTAGAGGGAGGCAAAGAACAGGCGCCTTCTGTTAAGAAGCCTGCATTCGCGTGGCTGCCGTCAATCGGATTGCCAGAGGCGGCCGTGTTCTGCCCGATAGCGCCTGTTGTGCTTGATGGCTCGCTGATAATCTTCGCGCTGTTCATACTCGCATTCCTAATCTTCATGATGAAGGGCAAGAGCAGGAAGCAGTGGCCCCTGCTCGATGTGCCTGCTATAATAATACTGGCAATCCTGCTCTTCAACTACGCATTCTGCACCCAATTGCCATTACTGCAATACCTTGTGTTTGTCTTATTGGTCATATTCAGCCTTGTTCTCCACATTGTGTCGCACCGCAGCGAATCCCTGCAGGGTGCGCAAATTGAGTCCCAGAAGAGTGCCGGTGAATTCTATGCAGAGCTTGAGAAGCAGAGGGAAGCAGAGCTTGATGAAAACAAGGGCATAGAGCGCGGGCTTGGCAGGCTTGCGCACGAGAAAGTCGTTGTAAAGGTTAAGAAGCCAGAGCCAGTTGAAATCAGAAAGCCGGCAAAGGAACACGAGAAGTTCTACCACCGCCTTGACGACATAGACAGGAAGCTGAGAGAGCAGGCAAAGCTGAAGCATCCAGGAGCAAAGCTGCAAAGCAAGGCAGAAACAGAGGAAGACAGGACGATAGAACAACGCCTCAGCAAGCTCGCACATGAGAAATACCAACTCAAGATAAAGAAACCAGAACCAAGACCACAACCAAAGCCAGAACCAAAACCTGCACCAATAATCAGAAAGCCCGAACCAAAGATTGCGCCTGTCAGGAAAGAACAGCCAAAGAAACCAGGATTCTTCGCAAGATTACTGGCAAGACCAGCGCCAAAGAAAGAAACACCAAAAGCAGAACCAGCCAGAAAGCCAGAACCAAAGATTGCGCCTGTCAAGAAAGAACAGCCCCGCCCAATCATACCGCAGATTATCAAGCCTGCAAAGCCAAGCAGGGAGCACGAGAAGTTCTACCACCGCCTTGACGACATAGACAGGAAGCTGAGAGAGCAGGCAAAGCTAAAGCACCAGGGAGCAGGCTTGCAAAGCAAGGCAGAAACAGAGGAAGACAGGAAGATAGAACAAAGCCTCAGCAAGCTTGCCCACGAGAAATACACTCTCAGGATAAAGAAACCCGAACCAAGACCGCAGCCAAAGCCAGAGCCAAAACCCGCTCCAATAATCAGAAAGCCCGAACCAAAGATTGTGCCTATCAAGAAAGAACCACCCCGCCCGATAATACCGCAGGTAATCAAGCCTGCAAAGCCGACAAAGGAGCACAATGAGTTCTACAGCAGGCTCAGGGAGCTTGACAGGAAGATTGAGACAGCGAGAAAGCAAAGGGCAAAGCCTGCAGTGTCAGCTCTGCGCAAGGAAGGGATTGGCATTGAGAGGAAGTTCAGGGATATTGACAGGACTCTTGAGGAGCTTGAAAAGAGGATTAAGAGGAGGAAAAGGTGAAAGAAACAATTGACGTGAAGGGCTATGGAAAGCACGTCCCAATGGTAATTTTCACCTACAATACAGAGCACCTCCTGAAGAAAGACAAGGTCAGGTTCTATTATGCCCTCAAAGGAAGGGATGGAAAGACAGGCATTGTGAAGCGCTGCCACATAGAACAGCTTGGAAGGACAGTGCTTCTTGTGCCGGTTAAGTTTGCCCAGGACGCTCATGGGTTCCTTAAGTACTGGAAGTGCGAATACAATAGCAGGGAGGTACTTGTCAAGGAAAGGTAGCAAAAAAGGGTATTATCGACGATGAAAAACCGAAAAGCTTAATAAGGGATAAATGAAAAACGCTGTTAAAAAGGGGAATACGATGGGTGGCAAAGGAGAGATAGCGAAACTACTGCCAGTTTTAGTATTACTTGCTGTTGCGCTATTCGGAATCATGTTCTTTTCAGGCAAACTGGGCTCTCCAACAGGCCTTGCAGCAGGCGGCAACGCAAACCTGCCTCCTGAATGGACTGCTTCAAGCACAAAGTTTGTTCTTGAGCAGAACACTCCGGTTCTTTTGAACCTCGGAGACCTTTTCAATGACCCAGAAGGCCAATCACTGACATTCTCAGGCGCAGAAAACCTCGCTGTCGTTCTCGAAGGCAACACTCTCAGTATAACCCCTGAGCCTGGCTTTGCAGGAATGCGGGCAGTAAGCGTCTTTGCTTCAGATGGAAATCAGGTGAGCAGGAAGAGGCTCAGCATAGAAGTTTCAGAAAGCGGCTCTGCGCAGGAACCGCAGGCTATGCAGGCATCACCTGCGGCACAGCAAGAAGAACAGCCGCAGGAAGAACCAACCCATTTTGTTCCTGAATCACAGCAGGCACCCATTGTTGAGCAAGGGATTGAGACTGAGATTAACAGCAATGGAACTGTTGAGGCAATCATCACATTCAAGGAATCCCTGCCTGTCAAATTCTCTGTCGCGGCAACAAATGCTGAAAAGCAGGACAGGCTTGCAAGCAGGCGCGCTGCAGTCAGGCAGGAAAGACAGGCTTTGCTTGCCAAGGTTAGGGAAAAACAGAATGGGATTACAGGCGCTGCTGTTGCAGACTATGATGTTGATGTCATCAGGACTTATGAAACTGCAGGCATGATTGCTGTCAGGCTGACAAACGCAGGTCTTGAAAAGCTCAGGAATGACCCCTCTGTCTCTGGAATTTACCGTAACCACGTGTTCACAACAGACCTTTCCCAGAGCGTGCCGCTGATTGATGCTGATGATGTCTGGAAGATTCTCACTCCTGCAGGAAACAATCTCACAGGGCTCAATGAGAGCGTCTGCATAATTGACACAGGCATCGACATGAGCAACCCTGCTTTCACAGGAAAGATTGTGGGCGGGTATGACTTTGTCAATTTGAACTCAAACCCGCAGGATGACTCTGCCAATTCGCACGGCACCCACGTGGCAGGCATAGTCGGGGCAAACTCAACAAGCGTCCGCGGAGTCGCAATCGGTGCAAAGATTGTTCCGGTCAAGGTTTGCGACAGCGCAGGGGACTGCGACGATATCAGCATTATCGCAGGCATTGACTATTGCAACGATAATGCTGCCGCGTTTAACATCAGCGTGATTTCAGGCTCGCTCGGAGACAACAACGCAAATACCTCAGAAAACTGCCCGACATATTATGACAGCCTGTTCATTACATCAGCATCAGTGGGCATAATCCCTGTTTTCGCCTCAGGCAATAATGGCTACACAGGCGGAGTGAGCCATCCTGCGTGCTCAAGCTACGTGATTGCTGTCGGCTCTTCAAGCAAGTCAGATGTGCTTGACTCATTCACAAACAGGCTTGCAGGATGGAAGCCAGAGGTGCTTGCGCCTGGCAGCAGCATAGTCAGCACTATGATTGGCGGCGGCATAGGCGCGATGACAGGAACATCAATGGCAACCCCGCATGTCGCTGGAACAATCGCGATTCTCCAGCAGAACAGGCGCGCAAAAGGCCAGTCTCCGCTTACCCTTGCCCAGGTTGTAGCCCTGCTCCAGCCCACAGGAAAGATGATAAGCGGCTTCAGCAGGATTGACGTCCTTAATGCAATACTGAAGGAAAATTACAATTATGATGTCAACCTGACTGACAACTCAATAAAGAATGCGACAGCCGGAACAAAGATTGCTTTCGGCAGCACAACTGACTTCGCAAATATCACCTCCTGCTCAAAGCTCAGGTCCAACTTTGTTGAGATTGACTCTGTCAACTGCCCGCAGTACAACATTACTTCACACATACGGCGGCAGGGGCTGGCAGGAAACAGCGCATCAGTGCTCCGCAATGGTGTAGCGTGCACAAGCCAGTACTGCGAGAATGTCACATTCTCCTCAGGCACGCTTGACTTTGATGTCCTGAGCTTCACGAATTACAGCGTCTTGAGCAGTGATATATTCCCGAACATCACAGGCTGCGCTGAAATCAACACAAGCACAGAGCTAGCGCAGAACATCACGTTTACCGGAAGCTCGCCTCTATACTGCATCAGGTTCAACAATCACAGCACAGTGCTTGACTGCAATGGATACTGGATAACGCGAAACACCATTGGAAGCAACACAATTGCAATTTATGCCTCAAACAAAAATAACATAACAATCAGGAACTGCAATATTGCGCATACTAATGCAAGTGAAGTCAATGATTTCACAGGAATTCTGCTTGAAAAAACTAATACCAGCTTTGTCTTTAACAACATAGTCTCAATAAATATGACCTCCACAGACCCGTCAGGCCCTGATTCTTGGGGAATCTCTGTTGAAGGCAATGACAATGCAATCGAGAACAACTCAATCAATTCGTCAATTACATCCATCCCCGGTCCAAGCTACTTAATCGGGCTTAACATCTCAGGCTTGCGAAACAATGCAACAGGAGTATCAATAAACACATGGGTGTTAAGCGGCGGCGGCAGCGTGTTTGGAAGGGGTATTTTCATTTCAGGCAGCAACCATTCTATTTACAACAGCAAAATAATGGAAGTAGGGACTGTCACAACAGAGAATTACGCAATACTTGCGACTGCAACAAGGGCAATTTTTGTCAACAACACCATTACCGGAACACCCTCTTCCGCAATATCCCTTGAGAGTGCCAAAAACTGTTCTTTCAACAAGACAACAATAAACGCAACAGGCACGTGGATCAGCCTTTCTGGCAGTGCAAATGACAATAATTTCACAAACACGACGTTTGTTATGGGCAATGGAAGCATTAACGTTCTTGGCACATTTGAGGCAATATCAACCCCCAAATCAGACCTTAACATCACTTACAACAAGGCATTCATTGACACAGGGTCTCATCCTGAGCTGAACCAGTCAGCGATTATCTCACTCTACAATGTCTCAGGGGTTAACCTCCAGCCGCAGGTTGACTGGAATGATGACACTGTGTATGATCCCTGTGATGCACAGCACTGCACAAAGTTCAGCCAGGCAAACAGCACATTGGTGTTCAATGTCACCCACTTCACTGCGTATTCCGCGTATGACCTTGGTCCTGACCTGAATTACTCAAACATCACAGGCTGTGCCGTAATCAACAGGAGCACAGTTCTGGCAAATAACATTGGCTCAAGCACAACCTGCATAGTTGTCAACAATGACAGCATTTACCTTGACTGCTTTGGATACAAGATTGGATTTGACGGGGGTGGCGTTGGCAGTGATTACGGAATCATTGCTGAAAACCATACCAACATAACAATCAGGAATTGCAACATACAAGACACCTCGGCATTAGGCGCAGGAGGGATAGGAATATTGTTCATGAACATGACTTACAGCAGGATTTACAACAACTCAATCTATGCTAACGGCTCAAGCGGAAATGGGGTATTAATAGCGTCGCCTGCGTATTCAATATTGTCGCACAACAATACAATTGAGAACAACACAATCTTTACAAAAACAGTGCCAGGAAGCTATGGCATTTTCCTTTTCAATTATGTTTCTGACATAAACATCACAGGGAACAGCATTACACCAAATGGCACCGGAGTATACACATACCAGTCGATTTCAGGCGTCAGGATTGCTAACAATTCCATAAACATTGATTGGGACAGTATTGGAAATGGGATTTATACTGATGGGGACGCTGTCCTGATTGAAAATAACCACATAACATTTGGCGCGCAATCAACAGCGCAGGGAGTGATAACCACAGGCAGGAATGGCATTATCAGGTATAACACGATAACAGCAGACAGCCGCAGCCACCCTGAGGGAATCAGGCTTGAATCAGGGTCAAAGAACACAATTGTGCAGGGTAACAACATATCAATCTGGATATCCTATGACGCATATGGCATTGTCATCGGCTCGCCCAACAACACAGTAACAGGAAACAGCATAGAAGCAAGGGGCAATATCAGCGCAGCAGGAATTCGCATGACAGGCGGCGCGCAAAACAACACTGTCGCGCAGAACATCATCAACATAAGCCCTGCGATGTTTGCAGGAATCACGCTTTCTGCTTACGGGCTGTATTTGCAGGGCGCGACTCTGAACAACTTGTCAGGCAATAACATAACACTCAATGGCACGCGCAACAGCTACGGCATTTACTTCTGGACTGGCGTGGAAAACAACACTGTCGCAAACAACAACATGGTTGTGACAGGAAGCATGCTTGGCAATATGGGAATGCACCTCAATGGCACGCGGGCAAATAACTTTACAGGCAACACAATAATCACAAACGGCACATTTGACAACTGGGGGATACTGCTGCAGGACTCATTTGAAAACAGGTTCGGGCTGACAAACATATCAACTGGCGGTGATGACAGCTATGGAATCAGGATAATACGTTCCAATAACTCCCTATTCAACGCGACAGTGCTTGACAATCCTGTGGAGTGGATTAACGCGAGCGCAAACACATTCAACAACTTCACGAACACGACATTCGCAAATAGTGCAGGAAGCATTACCATCTGGCCATTCCAGCTCAATGGCTCGCGCGCTGTGACAAAGAACCGCGTGAATGTGTCATACAACAAGGCAAATGTCAACAGCGCCGCACTGCCTGAGCTGAACACCACTGGAATTGTTGAGCTCCGCGCGCTGCTGGAAGCTGACCCGATTCCACAGGTTGACTTTGAGGATGACGGCTCATACATTGACTGCCCTGCTGGTGTCTGCACAGAACTCAGCCCAGCACCCTCTGCATACAGGTATATGGTGTCGCACTTCACTTCATATTCTTCTGCAGAAAACGGCACGCCAATATACGGCTGCCCTGTCACAATCAACACTAGCGCAGAGCTTGTCAGTGATATCTCATCATCAGGCACCTGCATTACAATCGGAAATGAGAGCGTAACGCTTGACTGCAGGGGTCACACAATAACATACGGCAATGGCGGAGGCGCCAACAGCTGGGGAGTGAACATTACAAGGGAGCCTGAAGGCCTTTGGAATGTAATTGTCAGGAACTGCACTATCATTAAGACAACCTCAACCGGCAGCAACTCCTATGGCATACGCATGCTCAACACCAGTGGGTCAGTCCTTGAGAACAATGTCATTTCCACGCAAGGCGGGGGAAACAACCACGGAATTGACATAGACCACGGCTCAGCGAACCGCATAACCTCCAATAATATCTCTGCCAATGGGGGTTCCAACTCATGGGGCATATACATGAATAACGGCTCCATAAACCACAGCATAATAAATAATTTAATCTCCACAAACTGCACAAATAGCTGCCTGGGCATTTACATTCTTGGATCAAACTCAATTAATGTCTCTTCCAATATTTTCAGGACAGGTGGTTCAGGCAGTATGAATGGCGGCATAGTGACCGGGCTGTCTTCGAATTATACCATAATAAACAACAACACAATCTTTACAAACGGCACAAGCCAAAACCATGGCATTGAAACCCGCTACAACCACAACACAACCATTTCATACAACAGGATATACACAAATGGGGGCAGCAGCAATTATGGGATTCTATTAAACACCAGCAGGGACTCCAGCCTCATATCAAACAACATCACAACATCAGGCGGTTCAAGCTATGGAATAATCATCGATCAGGTCGCCCTGAAAGAAGCAAATAACACACTGCTGAACAACCCCTTTGATTGGATATTTACAAATACACCCCCATTCACATTCAACAATTTCAGAAACACCACTTTCGCAATGCCAAATGGGAGCATAAACATTCCTTACAATGTGCAACTGACCGAACTGCAATCAGTTACAAAGGCAAAGCTCAACATCATCTCAAACAAGGCATTCCTTAACAGCACAAACCTGACATACTTCAACACATCAGGAATCATAACGCTCTACAACCTCTCTTACGTAAGCCCCAAGATGCGGGTGGACTATAACGACGACGGCTCTTACGAAGACTGCCCCTCAGATGTCTGCACAAACCTTAGCTACGATGGAAGCACATTTGTCTATAACATGTCTCACTTCACAAGCTATTCCTCAGCAGAAAGCGCAATAACCGGCTGTCCTGTTACAATCAATGAAAGCACAACCCTGATGCAGAACCTTTCGAGCAGCACTTACTGCATAGAAATGGGCGCTGACAACATTGACCTTGACTGCAATGGGCATACAGTATGGTATGGCGGAGATGGATACGAAGGCGTCTCTGCGTATGGCCGCAATAACCTCACAGTAAGGAACTGCACAATAATACTTAATGACAGCTCGTCAATCAGTTCGCCTGGAATCCTGGCCAGCTTCACAAACAACAGCCTGTTCCGGAGAAACACGATAATAATCAATGGCACAAACTTCAATCATGGAATCAAGCTGAGCACAGAGTGCAGCAACAACCAGATACTATACAACTCAATATTCACAGGAGGCAATGCCAGCAACTACGGCATATCTGTCTATGACATGTCCAACAACAACACAGTGCAGGACAACGCAATCGTGACAAACGGCTCTTCTGACAACTACGGCATATATGCCTTCACAAGCACTGGAAACACAATTTTCGGCAACACAATATCAACAGCGGGCACTGACGTGTTCAACCACGGAATAATGCTCGACTATGATGCAAACTATAACACCATCGACCTCAATTCAATAAACCTGAGAAGCGGCTTTGGCGGTGATTATGGAATCTTCGTGTTCTCAGACAGCTTGCGCAACAACATAACCAGAAATACTATTGTTGCCGGCAACCCCCTTGGCAGCACTCAGTACGGGATTGTCATTGAGAGCGGCTCAGACAACAACAGCTTCAGGTTCAACAATATCACTCTCGATGTCATTGGCAGCCACGGAATCTACATCCAGCTTTCAAGCGGCAATGCGTTCAACACCACGCTCATTAATGCGACACACAACTGGATTTACACAGATGGCAGCTCAGGAACAAACTTCACCAACACAACATTCATGACACCGCACGGCAGCATACTGCTCGGCAACTTCACCTTTGCAGGCTACTTTGTATCCGTGACCGGCTCTGACCTGAACATCACCCGCAACAAGGCATTCCTCAACTCGAGCAACATCACCCCGATGAACACTTCAGGGGTTGTCACGCTTAAGGGCATCACATACACCAACCCCACGCCTGTTGTTGACTTTGAGGATGACGGCTCATACATTGACTGCCCGCCATCAATATGCACCGCGCTTGGCCATTCAGGCGGAGAGTATTCATTCTCTGTCACAAGGTTCACATCGTACAGCAGCAGGGAATCAGCGCTTGTGGGCCTGAGCAAGGCAGACTCCCCTGACCCTGCAACCTCAACACTGCCGCTCAGCTATGCGATAACAATCAATGCAACAGGAACTGCTGAGAACATCACCCTGACAGAGCACTATCCTGCAGAAGTCGCATATGCAAGCTCCCAGCCATCGCCTGTTGCAGGCACAGACAACACATTTGCGATAGGAAACCTTGGAGCGAATGATGCGGTTGTTGTAAACATCACTGTGCTTGTCCACGAAATTGAAAATAACACAGTGATTAACAACACAGTCAACATCTCATACGTTAACTCTACCGGCGCCTTGTTCACAGCGAACGCGAGCGAGGGCACAACAGTCCTCAATAACCGCATTACAAACACAACCATCACCAACAGCACCATACTCAACTGCACAATCATCAATTCGATAATTATCAACTCGAACAAGTCAAACTGCACGATAATAAACAGCAGAATAATTGACTCGACAAATGACAACACGACAATTATTGACAGCAATGAGACAAACAGCACTGACAGGAACACTGAGATAATCAATGCGACAATCATCAACTCAATCAAGATCGACAGCTTCCTTAACAACACCAACCTCACAGACAGCAATGTGACAAACACCACGCTCACAAACTGCACTGTGACCAATTCCACGCTGTATAATGCACTGAATTCAAGCTGCAATTACACGAATTACAGGCAGCAGCAGCCCATACCACCAACACCAACACCGTCTGGGCCAGGAGGAGGAAGCGGTGGCGCAGGATATGGTGCAATACCCAGATGGCCTGTCTCGCCTGTGCCGTTCCCGAACCAGCCCTGTGTTGAAAACTGGGAGTGCGAGGAATGGTCAAGGTGCGTGGATGGAACACAGTCAAGGGTCTGCGTGGATTTGAACAGCTGCAATGTAAGCAGGTATCTGCCGCAGACAGAGCGCTCGTGCGGCGAGGAAAGGGTTTTGCACGAGGTTCCTGCTGAGCCAGAGGCGCCAATGGAAATGCCTGAGCTTAGGCCTGAACAGGAGCAGCCTGCCCCTGAGCCAAAGTCAGCGCTTTACACACTGCTGCCAATCTTCATTGACGGTGCGCTGATTGTGCTCGCACTGCTTGTGATAATCTCAATCCTTATCGGCACTGAGAAGCGCGCGAACAGGGCATTGCGCCTTGCGATTGACGTGATTATGGTTGCCTCGCTTGCAATGGTGCTGTGGCATTATGTCGCGAACAATGAGTTCCTTGCTATGCAGACAATCACTTTCATCATACTGCTTGTCGCGGTTACGACAATGTGGCTCACAGACTACCTGAAGTCAAGGCAGAAGCAGGTGCCTGAGGTTGAGTTTGAGTCAACCGCGCCTGTCCTTCCGGATGGCGTTGAGCGCATTGAAGAGCCGGCTGCGCCTTCAGAAATGCCTGAGCCTGCTGTGCAGCCTTTGCCGCCTCCAGAGCAGGACGTATGGAGGCCAAGAAAGATTTATTTCCTTGAGCCTGTTGAAAAAGCGCCTGTTGCCAGGGAGAAGCCTGTGAAGAAGGCAAAGGAAGCTCCCAAATCAAGGATAGTCCAGCCGCGCAGGGAAATTCCTGAGCGCATGGACATTGATTCTGTGCTTAAGCGCAGCAAGATTACTCTCAAAAAGCTGGACAAGACACTGAAAAGCATCAAGAAAAAGAAAATCAGGAAAAAGTGACGCATAAATGGCTGCAATGAAAGAGAAAAGGGGTGTGTTTAAGGGCAATGTCAGGGTTACCGCACTGCTTTTGGTGCTCGCGATTGCCGCTGTTTTCGCACTGAAGTCAGGCGATGTGCTTACAGGCAGGGTGTTTGATGCTGGAACAGAAAACCAGCCACCGCAATGGACAGGCAGCACTAATGTTTTCACAGCAGTGCAGGACGCTCCCATTGTCCTCAGCCTGAACGAGCTCTTCTCAGACCCTGAAGGCCAGTCATTGACATTTATTGCATCTGACACAGAGAACATCTCAATTGACCTGCAGGACAATACCCTCACGATAACACCTGAACCTGGCTTTTCCGGCGAAAGGATGATTTCAATTGTTGCCTCTGACGGCGAAAAAGTCACCACAGAGCGCGTCAGGGTTTCTGTCAGCGGAACTGCGCCAGAGCAGTCAGCCCCTGCTGCTGTTTTGGAGCAGCCAACTGTCCAGTTCCATACACAGCAGGCAGATATTATTGTCAACCCCTCAGACTACTCGATTTCAAACATTACCCCGCCAAAAACAAGGGTGCAGTTCAAGGACGCGACTGTGATGGACACAATCGAGCAGTGCGCAAACATAAGCTACAACTTTGCCTCGATTGATACTGTAAACTGCCCGCAGTACAACAAAGCAGCGCGCATAACATTTGAGGGCCTGCCTATTGCCAACTTCAGGATATTGAGAGACGGCGAGCCCTGCCCATCAGACATTTGCCAAAACATCACGTTTGATGAAGGCAATATCAGTTTCGACGTTACAGAATTCTCAAACTACAGCATAAACAGCAGTTTTGGAACACTGTCCACCTGCGCGACATTGTTGGATGACACAGTGCTTGACAGCGATGTGTCAGGCACAGACACCTGCATTACTTTCTACTACGGCGACCTTTCTCTTGATTGCGCAGGACACACAGTGACATTCAATACGGGGAGCGGAGGCTTAGACTATGGCGTTTATGCATCAACCAAAAAGAATCTCATAGTAAAGAACTGCAATATCAAGTCAGGCAGTACAGGAGGGGACTATGCCTACGGGGTTTACTTCAATGGTGTGAACTATAGCACGGTTTACAACAACAACATCACCAATGCAGGCGCTCAAAACACAAAAGAACATCATGGGATTTTAATCGGAAACTATCAGAACATAAATGTCACAGGCAACTGGGTAAACACAAGCGGAAACAGCAGCTTTGGAATATCGTTTACAGGCTCGAATCCATCAGGCGTAAACCTGAGGGTTGTTAACAACACAATCCTCACAAGGGCAACAGGGACAGGAACTCAAAATAACGGGCTGGGGATTGTCAGTACTGCTAATTTTCTCAGTACTGGAAACAACATCATACTGAATGACAGCTCAGACTCTCAAGGCATGTACTTTGGCGGCTTCAGCGAATACGGCACTGTTGAAAACAACAGCATAATTGTCCAGGGCAAATCCTCTAACAACATCGGCATTTCAATCGACCAGCTTGTAAAGAATATCAACTTCACAGGCAACAGCATCAATGCAAACGGAACAACAAACACGCACGGAATCGATCTGTACTACACAACAGGGCACCAGTTCAGATTCACAAACATAACAACAGCAGGCACTTCAGCGCATTATGGAATTTATTCATTTGAGTCAAATGCGACTTTCAACAAGACAAGGATTGAGAATTCAAGGATATGGGCGTATGTGTATGAGTTCAATGTCTTAAGCAAGGTTCTCTTTGACAACACCACGTTCGCAACTCCTTATGGAAGCATAAATATTCTCAAGAATTTCTCAATGGATTGGTCTTTTGCTGAAATCAACAACAGTGATGTAAATGTAACACTTAACAGGTCATTCATGAGGAGCACAAGGGCGGGCATCAGGCTGCTTAACCAGTCGCCTGCAATTATTACGCTCAATGGCTTGGGCGCAAATGTCGGCTCGCTCAGGGTTGACTATGAGGATGACGGCACATATATTGCCTGCCCATCAAGCGTGTGCAACCTGCTCAGCAGCAGCGGGGGAACTGTTGTCTTTAACGTGAGCCACTTTACATCATTCGCAGCAAACACAACAACAAACGCGTTAACCTGCAATTCCTGCGCAGACTGCACCACCTGCACAGGCACGCAGGGCAATACATGCACTCTTAGCACAGACATAAGCGCATCAAGCACCTGCATCACTGTGGGCAATGATAATGTTACAATAAATTGCGACGGCAAGACAATTACGTTTAACACAGGCGCAGGCGGCAGTGACTATGGCGTTACAGCAAGTTCGCGTAAGAACCTCACAATAGCAAACTGCACAATTATCTCAGCCACAAACGCAGCCGGCGCAATTCCGATTTATTTGTTAAGCACAAACTCAAGCCAGGTATTCAATAACATATTGAAAGCCAATGGAAGTAGTGCAATATATCTTAGCACAGCAGCCTTCTATAACATAATATCCGCCAATAAAGTAAATGCAACAGACCCAAATGGCAATGCGGGAATCAGGCTCGCTCAGGCTTCCCAATATAATAACATATCTGCAAACACAGTCATTACAAATGGAACTGTACTGGGCAATTACGGGATACTTTCAGAATTTGATTGCCCAAACAACACAATCTCTGATAATTTCATTGTCTCAGGGGGAAGCCAGTCATCGAACTATGGAATTTATGCCCAGGCAGCAGACCACAAAATCATAAATAATTCAATAAACACAACAGGAGACGCGCAAAATAATGGCATTGTTCTTAATGGCTGTTCTAACAGCATTATTGCAAACAACAGCATACAAGCAACAGGAACAGGCAACGGCAATTACGGGATTTATGTCCTGAATGCAGTGCAAACCACATTTGCGAATAACAACATCAGAGTACTAAGCAACACAAACAGCCATGGAATCTATATGAGTGCAGGCGCAAACCGCAATATTTTCATCCTAAACAACATTACCACAAATGGGACAAGTGGATATGCAATATACATAGAAAGCGGCATCTCTGGCTCAAATTTCAGCTCAACAATAATAAATGACACGCCCCAATGGATTTATACAGGCGCAGGAGCATCAAATAATTTCTCCAATACTACATTCGCAATGCCTGACGGAAGCATTAACATCCTGCCATTTATGCAGATTAATGGCTCGCAGGACATAACAAAGGCCAAGCTCAACATCAGCAGCAACAAGGCATTCCTCAACTCGACCAACCTGACATTCTTCAACACGTCGGCAATCATAACACTCTACAATGTCCCTTACACAACCCCCAAAATACAGGTTGACTATAATGACAGCGGAGATTATGTTGACTGCCCAGCAAGCCAATGCTCAAATCTGGGTTCTCACACGCCTGGCGGAGATTATGTATTCAATACAACTCACTTCACCACATACAGTTCCCTGGAATCCGGCACTGAAATCACCAGCTGCCCTGTGACAATCAACAGCTCTTACACTCTCACGCAGAACCTTGCCACCACAGGCACCTGCATCACAATCGGCAATGACAGCATGGTTCTCAACTGCGCAGGATACAATATCTCCTACGGAACAGGAGGAGCCAGCAATGCGAATGGAATCCTGGCAGATACCCGCAGGAATATCAGCGTCATTAACTGCAATATCAGGGACACGAACTCAGGAGGAAACTACGCGCCTGCAATTAACCTCACCTACACAAATGACAGCACAATCGCAAACAACAACATAACAACAAACGGCACAAACAACAACCATGGCATTTATGTTATTAATGGCAGCAGGAACACAATTGCAAACAATTCAATTGGTGCGTTTGGAACAAGCGGCTACAACTTTGGAATTTACCTGTACAGGGCATCATCCGGCAACAATATAACGGGCAACACAATCAGGACAAACAGCACAGATTACGGCACAGGAGTGCGCATTGAGATAATGTCAAGCGACAACTCTGTCATTTTCAACAACATAAGCACAATTGCAGGAACAGGCATTTACAGCGACCAAAACTCATTCCGCAGCAACATTACAAGCAACACAATAAACGTGTTTACAAATACAGGGGTTGTACTCACAGACAGGAACGGCATTTGGATTCAATACGCAGACAATTCCACTGTCAACAACAACACAATCGCAACAGACCACACCACCAGCCTTAATGTGCAGCAGTCTTCAGGGCTTGTGGTGAC
Organism: Candidatus Nanoarchaeia archaeon; assembly: GCA_041489925.1. Lineage (GTDB taxonomy): Archaea > Nanobdellota > Nanobdellia > Woesearchaeales > ARS49 > JAWAAW01. Next base: position 19,988 of record JBGPSD010000007.1, on the reverse strand, counting down.
TGGAAACAATATCACCAATCTTGCTTACGCACTTGGCGGGACAACAAGCATCCAAATTAGCACAATTAACAGCTCAATAATTGCAAACAACACTGTTTTCGCAGATTCCTCAGGCGGCATCACTGGATTATTTGTATCAGTCGCGGCTTACAACAGGATATCAGAAAACACTCTGACAACCAACAGAACTGGTTCAATCGGCATTAACATGGGTTCGAATAATTTGCTGAACAACATAACAGGCAACAACATCAGAATCACACAAGGGAAAGATAATGAGGGAATAGGTATTTCAGACAGCGCTGAAGCAAACAACACATACGAAGGCAACAACATAGAAATCAACAGCACAGGCGGAACAAGCTATGGAATCTACCTGGCCGGCGGATTCAACAGCACATACGCAAGAAACAACATCAACATAACAGGCAATTCAAGCAATAATGCAGGAATTTACATATTCCTCTTCACAATATCCTCAAGAGGCAATTACTTTATCGGGAACAACATCACGGTAAACGGAACAACAAATAATTACGGAATTGCCGCATTCTCAGGCGCCACCAATAATCAGTTTATTGCAAACAAAATCGTGGTGTATAGCAATGCAAGCGGCATTGGCAGCCTTGGAATCAATCTCGTAAGCTCTTCTGGAAACAGCTTCACAGGAGACACAGTATACACGCCCATAAACAACACTGTCGGCTGGATTAATTCCACTGCTGGCTCTGACAATAACTTCACAAACATGACATTTGCAATGCCTAATGGAAGCATTAACATTATTCCAAGATTTAACCTCACAGGCGTCCACCAGATATTGAAGAAAAACATAAACATTACTGACAACAAGGCATTCCTGAACAGCTCAAACCTGACCTTCCTAAACACAAGCGCGATAATCACCTTGTACGGCATCTCTTACACAACCCCCAAAATACAGGTTGACTATAATGACAGCGGAGATTATGTTGACTGCCCGGCAAGCCAATGCACAAACCTGAACTATTCAGGCAATGTATTTGTCTTCAACACAACACACTTCACCTCATACCGCGCAGCTGAAGGCGGCATAATAATCACCGGCTGCCCTGTGACAATCAATGAAAGCACCACACTCACGCAAAGTATTACGTCTAATGACACCTGCATAACAATAGGCAATGACAGCATGGTGCTTGACTGCAATGGATACAGCATCAGATATAACGCGAATGGGACTGACAATGAATATGGAATCCTTGCGCAAAACCGCAACAATGTGACAATAAGGAACTGCAATGTCATTGACATCAACTCAACAGGGACATATGGGATTGGAATCAATTTCTCAAACACGACTTACAGCAGCATAACAAACAGCAACATCTCAACAAACGGGACATCATACGTGCATGGCATTTCAATGCAGAACAACGCATCTTACAACAACATAAGCGACTGCAAAATCATCCCGCTGGGCGCAGGCGCAACAAGCCACGGCATTGTATTCTATTACAACGCCACTGACAACAATGTGCTGCGCAACAACATAAGCGCGATTACCGGAACTGGCATTGACATCGCGTTGGATTCCTCGCGAAACAGCATCGCAAACAATACAATAAATGGCGCGCTGTATTCAATAAACATTGACCTGGGCTCAAACAACAGCACAATAACAAACAACACCCTCAGCGGTGGCACGCAGAATATTAACCTTAACCAGCACAGCGGGACAGCCATTTTCGGCAACAGCCTGACCTGCAGTGGCATAGGGCGCTGCATACTTCTCAACACATACGTGAACAACTCCATAATCGAATACAATGGGATTACCGCTTACGGAATTTCCGGAAGCATGTACGGAATTGATGACATCAGCTCATCGAACTACAATAACGCAATCCTTTGGAACAATATCACGATAAACGCGTCTTCAGGGTATGGAATAAGAGGGTCAGGGGCAAACACGACAATTGCAAATAACAGAATCGTCATAACCGGCGGTTCAACCAACACAGGGCTATCGATTGCCGGCGTTGCAAGATACCAGCACATAACAGGCAATAGCGTGCTGATAGAGAACATAACAAGCGCATATGGCGCGACAGTTGACGGCAACAACATCACAATGGCGTATAATGACCTGCGCGCATTTGGCACTGGACCGAACAACATCGGCATTTTTGTTGGAAACAACCTCGCGGTAAACAACACGTTTGTGGGCAACAACATAACCATCAATGGGACCAACAGCAACTACGGAATACAGATGTATGACAATGCCCACAACAGCACGTATTCAAACAACATAATCCGCGTAAATGGCACCACGTTCAATAATTACGGGATTTACATAAGCCCAATTTACGACACAAGCCGCATACCATCGAACAATTACCTGTCAGGCAACACAATTTACACAGATGGGGCAACCAACAGCACAGGAATAATTATTGTCCAGGGGATAAACAACACATTTGCATACACCAACATAAGCACAAATGGCGCAGGAAGCTTTGGAATTTATTTCAACAACTCAAGAGGGAACTCATTCATCGCGACACAGCTGAACAACACTGCCCAATGGATTAATTCAACCGGAGTTTCCTACAACAACTTCACAAACACGACTTTCCAAATGCCAGATGGAAGCATCAACTTCCCCAGTATTTTCCAGCTCAACGGCTCGCAGGACATTACCAAGACAAAGCTGCAGATAACCTACAACTGGGCACGCCTGAACAGCACAAACCTTACTGCGCTCAACACAACAGGAATAATCACTCTATACGGGCTTCCATATTCAAATCCCCAGCCAATGGTTGATTACGATGATGACAGCGGTTATGAAAACTGCCTGCCAAGCCAGTGCGCAGAGCTTGGCTCTTACTTCCTAGGACAGCCGTATGTATTCAATACAACTCACTTCACCACATACAGCACACTGGAATCCGGCACTGAAATCACCAGCTGCCCAGTCACAATCAACAGCACATACACTCTCACGCAGAACCTTGCCTCAAATGACACCTGCATAACAATAGGCAATGACAGCATGGTGCTTGACTGCGCAGGATACAGCATATTCTACAACGCGAACGGAACCGATGCTGAGTTTGGAATTGCCAGCACAGGCCACAGTAACATAACCATAAAGAATTGCAACATCAGGGACACGAATTCAACAGGAAATAATGGATTTGGAATCAACTTCTCTTATGGGAATGATAGCATTATCACAAACACAAATATAACCACAAACGGCAGTCAGTTCAGCAACGGAATGAATATTGTCAGGGATTCAAACAGGAACACGATAACAAACAGCACAATAATGACTTTCGGCATAAACAGCTACGGCATATACCTGCTGTACAACTCATCGGGCAATAACATCACAGGAAACACAATACAAACAAACGACTCAGACTCATATGCAATTTACCTGCTTAACAGCATCACTGACACAATAATCGGAAGCAACAACATCACCGCAGTCGGCTCGGCAATCGTCACAACAACATACTCCTCAAGAAACAACATATCAGACAACAACATAACTTCAATTTACACCACTGGAAGCAGATATGGCATCTCAATCACGAACTCAGAAAATAACACCATCAAAAACAACATCGTGCTCGCGCAGGACGCAAATATCAACCTTGCATACTCCACAGGAAACATAATCACCGGCAACAGGCTGACCATTAACACAACATTCTTCACCCCATATGTGGCATACTGGGCATCCACAAACAACACCCTCTTCAGCAACAACACACTCACCACAGTAAGCGACGGCTGCTGGCTGATGAGGATTAACGGCTTTAACAACAATAACATAGTAAGCTCAAACACATTCCTATCAAACAACATCACAAGCTATTCCAACAACGGAGGGATTGTAATCGATGGAGGACTCAACAACACATTCGCGTACAACACAATAACAGGATACTTCGGAGGAGTGGGAATAGGATTTATCATATCAAGCAATACAAACTACACCCACATCAGCAATAACAACATATCAATGCTCGGCGCAAGCTCGCACATCGGAATCAAGATTGGCTCGCAGGCAAGCAACCAGGTGTCAGACAGCCAGATTATAGAGAACAACCAGATAACACTTAACGCGACCTCAAGCCAGGGAATACTCGTAACATGGCTATCAACCAACAACACCTTCCGCAACAACAAGATAACAACCACAGGAGCAAACAGCTACGGCGTCTATATAGGCACGTCAAACTCGTCATTCTTCAACTCGACAACAATCAATTCAAGCCAGGGCTGGATAATACTTTTCGCAAACACCATGAACAATTTCACAAACACCACATTCATGACACCGAACGGCACAATAAGCATACTCCCGCTGATTCAGCTCAATGGTTCCATTGAAATCAACAACTCAAAGCTGAACATCACAAGCAACCGCGCATTCCTGAACTCAACAGCACTGCCCTTCCTCAACACATCAGGAATAATCACGCTATACGGCATCTCTTACATAACCCCCAAGTCACAGGTTGACTATAATAACAGCGAAAATTACACTGACTGCCCTGCAAGCCAATGCACAAATCTGAGCTATTCAGGCAATGTATTTGTCTTTAACACAACCCACTTCACCTCATACCGCGCGGCTGAAGGCGGCATAATAATCACCGGCTGCCCTGTGACAATAAATGAAAGCGCCACTTTGTCGCAGGACCTCGCCTCTAATGACACCTGCATAACAATCGGCAACAATAGCCTGGTGCTTGACTGCGCAGGATACGGCATCAGATATAATGCAAACGGCGGCGACAATGAATACGGAGTTGCATCTGACAATTTCACAAATATCGCAGTCAGGAATTGCAATATAATGGACATAAACCAGTCAGGGCTGAATGGATACGCGATTTATTTCACAAACATCTCAAACAGCACAGTTGAAAACAACAATATCACGACAAACGGCACTGGCAACAACAGGGGGATAAGGCTCCAGGCCTGTGCGAATAACGACATCATCAACAACAAGATTGCAGCAAGAGGGAGCTCAAGCAACAATTACGGAATTTACTTGTTTGACGCATCCTCAGGAAACAGCATAACCGGAAACAACATCACCACAAACGGCACAAATACTGATGTGGGGATTTATTGCGATTACGGCTCGAATAACAACACCATCAGTCATAACCTGATTGAGACAAATGGAACAGCATACAATTATGGAATCTTTCTCACAGCCAATGCAAACAACACTGTTAGTAACAACATAATCAGCACAAAAGGCAGCACAACCAACAATTACGGCATCTACCTATACTCCACGGCATCAGGGCATAATGTCACAAACAACAGCATCACCACAAACGGCACAAGCGACAATTACGGAATATTCCTCTATACAAACATAAATAATAACAACATTAACAACAACATAATTACCACAGGGGGAAGCTTAAACAACAACATAGGCATTTACTTGGCTGTGGGGGTGTCTGGAAACAATGTTAGTAATAACGTGGTTTCAACAACAGGAACAACTGACAATTATGGCATAAGACTGCAACTGTTCGCTGAAAACAACACGTTTGATTACAACAACATAAGCACTCTTGGCACGCTCAGTTATGCCATCAAAATCCAAAGTTCAAATTATTCATTCTTCAACCGCACAATCCTAAATAACCCTGCGCAATGGATTAATGTGTCTGACACGTCACAGAATAATTTCACAAACACCACCTTTGAAACGCCCAATGGCAGCATCAACATCCCTGGGGTATTCACGCTTAACAGCACAAAAGATATCACCAAGTCCCAGCTCAACATAACCGCCAACAGGGCATTCCTCAACTCAACTTACCTTCCCGCGCTCAACACCTCTGCGATAATCACGCTGTATGGCATCTCTTACATAACCCCAAAGTCACAGGTTGACTATAATGACAGCGGAGATTATGTTGACTGCCCTGCAAGCCAATGCTCAAATCTAGGCACTTTCACGCCTGGCGGGCCTTATGTCTTCAACACAACCCACTTCACATCATACCAAGCGGCTGAAGGCAGCATAATAATCACCGGCTGCCCGATAACAGTCAATGTCACGTCTGCGCTTTCAAATAACCTCTATTCAAACGGCACCTGCATAACCGTGGGCAATAACAACATTGAGATTGACTGCGCAGGGCACACTATCGTGTTTGCAAATAACACTGACGGAATAGGCATTACTGCTTCACACAAGGCAAATATCACTATCAAGAACTGCAGAATAATGCAGTACAATGACACCCTGCCTGGCGTAAGCACGACAGCAGGAATGTATCTCACGCACACTAATGACAGCAAGGTGCTCAATAATATTGTAAACGTGTCAGGATGGATAACAAAAGGCATCACAATTAACTTTGACTCGAAGAACAACACAGCGTACAACAACACTGTGGAAAGCAACCAGTCATCAGGCATAGTGGTTGCGCAAGCGCACGGCAATAACATAACTGACAACACCGCAATAGCAGCAGGCAGCGCAATCCAAGTAGCATCATCAAGCGAGAACAACACTTTGTCCAATAACAGGGGAATCAGTAACACGAGCAGCGGAATATCGGTTGATGCATCGCACAGAAACACGCTCATAAACAACATTGGAACAAGCGACAGCAGCGAGGGGATGTCAATTAGCGACGGAAGTTCAAACAACACAATGACCAACGGCACAGGCATCAGCAACAGCGGAATTGGCATTCTCATGATGGGCTATGACAACAACCTGACTGGAAGCACAGGAATAAGCGGTTCTGACACAGGAATTTATGTTTCAGCCCTGTCTGGAGGCGCATTTATCAACAACACAGCAGTGAGCAGCACAGGGTTTGGAATACGCCTGCAATACTCTGCGCTCAATAATGTCTTCAGGAACACCACAATAATCACAAATGGCACCTGGCTCACAATACTCACAACACCCGCCAATGCAATTGGAATCAATTTCACAAACACACTGTTCCAGGGATTGAACGGCACAGTCAGGATTCCGTATCGGGTTACAGTGGCAAACGGCACAAATGTGTCTGCAAGCGCGCTGAACATCTCGCACAACAGGGTGTTCATGAATACCGCTGCTCTGCCGTCACTCAACACCATCGGAATCATAACCCTCAACAATATCTATTACACAAGCCCGCTGCCGAGCGTGGACTGGGCTGACACGGGCTCAATCATCCACTGCCCGAGCGATGTGTGCACAAACCTGAGCTATTCAGGCAATGTGTTTGTCTTCAATGTGACGCACTTCACCTCTTACAGTGCTGCGAATGACACTGTAATAATCAACTCAACAATAATCAACAGCAATGTGACCAACTGCACCGTAATCAACTCAACAGTCATCAACTCGTCCAAGAGCAACTGCACAATACTCAACAGCTACATAATCAATTCGACAAACAACAACACAGTAATCATTGACACAAATGAGACAAACAGCCTTGACAATGACACGTTTGTTGATGATGGCATAATCATTGACGTGACAAAGGCAGGCAGCAATATCAACAATTCAAACATAACCGACAGCACGATAACCAACTGCACAGTCATAAACTCAACAGTCATCAATTCAAATAAGATTGACTGCGTGATAATCAACAGCTACATAATAAGCTCAAACAACACCAACACCACAATCATCGGCAGCAATGAGACAAACAGCACTGACAACAACGCAATGGTCTACAACAGCACAATCATCGGCTCAATCAAGACAAATACCAATGTGACCAACTCAACGCTTATAGATTCCAACAAGACAGACAGCACAATAATCAACAGCTACATAATAAGCTCAAACAACACCAACTCGACAACAATAAACAGCAACGAGACAAACAGCACTGACATCAATGCGACTGTTGATGACAGCATAATCATTGACACGACAAAGATAAACACAATAATTAACGGAACAAACGTCACAAACAGCAACATAACCAACAGCACCCTCACTAACTGCACTGTAATCAACTCAACAATAGACCAAATTGTTAACTCGAGCTGCACTTACATCAATTATCACGGCCAGCTGCCAACACCACCGCCATCGCCAGGAGGAGGCAGCGGCGGTGGAGGCTATGGGGGAGTAAGGAGGAACCTCACGCAGCCTTCAACAGGAGGGCAAAACCTTTGCGTTGAAAGCTGGGTGTGCGAGGAATGGTCAAGATGCGAGAATGAAATGCAGTCGCGCGAATGCGTTGACCAGTACCACTGCAATACAACCACATTAAGGCCTGCAATAGAACGCAAGTGCACCGTTGTTGCGCCGCCTATACAGGAGCAGCCAACAGGGGAACTGAAGCCTCATTCAACCCTGCCAGCGCCACAGCCGCTTGAATTCCCTGAAGAAAAGACGCTTTGGTCTGGAATAAGCAGCATAACACATTTCACAATCAGCCTGTTCAGGTCATACATGTGGCCAATAATCTTTGTTGTGCTGGGAATACTCTTGCTGACAGGAGCTTACATCGGCATAACACGCGCAAGGAAGCATGAGGAAGGGGAAATGCCAGCTGCCGAGCCTGAAGAAGCAATCACAATAACAAGGGTGACGGCAAAGCAGCCAGGAGCTGACGCGGACACAGGCGCATTGCTCGACAGCCTCAAGAGCAGCGGCGACGCCCTCGCAGAGTTTGAGAAGGACATGCGCAAGTTGAAGAAGTGAGCAATACTTGTTTCTCTCTATGTTCATATGATTTGTAATATTATTAAGAGTATGATTTATATTATGAATTAATATATGAAAAATCATAGTAAAGTTTATAAAGGCAAACGCTGTTTCTCAGCTAAAAGAGGATAGATGGCAATAAAGAGAAGGCTACAGCGTACAAGCAAGGACCAGTACACTATTACTATTCCAAAGGCGCTTGTTGAGATTCTCGGGCTCCATGAGCAGGATGTTTTTGAGTTCTCGCTTGAAAAAGGCGCGATTGTTCTGAAGAAAGCACAGCGGGGTGGGAAGAAATGAGCTTTACCCGCGAAGAAAAGCTTGCGATAACAGCAGTTGTTCTTGCAGCGCTGATTGGGCTTGGAGTTATGCTGTATTACATGGGAATTATTGAATTCTCAGGCGGCGGCATGACAGGCGCCGCAACAGGAACAAACCTGCCTCCTGAATACACTGCTTCAAGCGCCAAATTCGTAACAAAACAAAATGTTCCTGTCCAGCTCAGCCTTGGAGACCTGTTCAAGGACCCCGAAGGGATGCCCCTCACCTTTGTCGCGACAAACACAGAAGGGCTTGTTGTTGGCCTTAACGAAGACAAGCTCACAATAACCCCTGAGCCGGGCTTCACAGGAGAACGCGTTGTCACAGTATTTGCCTCTGACGGCAGCCAGGTCGCAAGGAAACAGCTCAAGATTGAAGTGACAGGCTATAATGTTGCTAAGAAGCCTGAACCAGCCCCAGAACCTGAGCCATTGCCGCCAGCGCCTGAGCCAGCAGCCCCTCAGCCAACACCTGAAACAACTCCTCCTGCTCCGGAAACAGTTCCCTCGCCAGCCAACACAACAAATGCATCCAATGAAACTCTTCCTGCGCAGACTGAACAGCCCGCTGCAGAACTGCCAATAATTCCGCCTGCGACTGAACAGATTGCAGTCCAGCAGCGGAACATACCCAAGGTCGAGCATGAAGTTGAGGAAAGGCTGAACAATGAAAGCGAAATAACCGCAATAGTTTATTTCAATGAATCAGCAGTCAATGAAGCAGGGCTTATTGTTGCGCAGGACTCAAAAGACCAAAGGGAAAACTGGCTCGCCAATAAAAGGGCAAAAGTAAAGGCAGCACGCGAATTACTGCTCGCCAATATCACTTCAAAGGGCTTTACCACATCAGAGCTTGGCTTTGAAGTTATCAGGCAGTATGAGACAATCAATGCAATTGCTGTAAAACTGACAAAATCAGGCCTTGCAAAGCTAAACCAGAGCCCGAATGTGCTTAACGTATACTCTGAAAAGATTCTCCACACAATGCTAAACCAGAGTGTGCCGATGATTAACGCAGAAGACCTCTGGAACCTCACATACAACAACACAAAGCTTGACGGCAGGGGAGTCTCGGTGTGCATAGTTGACACAGGAATTGACTTTAACCACACTGCTTTTGTGAACAAGAATGCGAAGATTTTCGGCGGATATGACTATGTCAACATGGATGACAGCCCGCAGGATGACGCTGGCCATGGCACCCACTGCGCAGGAATTGTTGGCGGAAACACAACAGGCATAATGGGAGTTTCGCCAAATATCGGGATTGTGCCTGTCAAGGTCTGCGACTCAGGAGGCAGCTGCGGAGGAGTCGCAATCGCGGCAGGCATTGACTACTGCATAAACAACTCAGCAGTGTATAATATCGCGACAATATCAGGCTCGATTGGCAGCGGAACAACTTATTACTCTGCAAACTGCCCGACAGATACTGACGCAGCATTCCTCATTGCTCTTGCAGCAGGAGTCACTCCTGTTTTCGCAGCAGGCAACTGGGGCTTGCGCCCAGGAGTCAGCTGGCCTTCATGCTCGCCGTACGCGATTTCAGTCGGCAATGTAAACAAGACTGACGTTATCAGCGTGTCAAGCAACTATGGCGGAGACCGCTTTGATGTCTGGGCGCCAGGATCCAATATTTACTCAGCGGCTCTTGGCGGAGGGGTTGTTGCAATGTCAGGGACATCAATGGCAACCCCGCACATGGCTGCAGTGATCGCAATGATACAGCAGAACCAGCGCCTGCAAAACAAGCCAATCCTGTCAATCACCCAAATACATGAGCTTCTCAACACAACAGGGCCTGTCATAAGCGACTGGAGGAGAATTGATGTTTATGCGGCAATATTAAAGCTGAATGCAAACCTTACAATGAACCAGTCAGACAACTCAATCACAAATGTGACTGCGAATACCACGCTGAAGTTCAAGAACACCACTGATTTCAACGGGTTCATTCAATGCGGAGCAATCAGCCACAACTATGTAAGCATTGATTCATCCTTATGCCCCAACCTTAACAAGAGCGCGCACATAACTTTCGGAAACCTCTCATTTGTCAATGCAACGCCAACAAGAAACGGCCAAAGGTGCAGAACGCCAATCTGCCAGAATGCAACTTATGCAAACGGCACACTTGAGTTTGATGTCACAGAGTTCTCAAGCTACAGCAGCACAGAAGGCAATGTGAATATGGACTTGATAAAGTTAGATTCGCAGGACCCTGTTAATGCAAGCAGTTATCTTAATTACACAATCCTGATTAATGTGACCCAGGGCAATGCGAGCAATATCACCCTGATTGAATTGTATCCTGAACAGCTGATTTATCTGAGTGCCCAGCCATTGCCGGTTCCGCCGACCAACAACACTTTTGTCATCGGCAACTTTACTGAGAACCAGAGTGTTCTCGTGAATATCAGCATGTTTGTTCTTAATGTCAGCAACGGCACCCTGATTAACAACACAGCAAACGTGAGCTTCCAGAATGACACGAGCATTTGGATAAACGCAAGTGTCAGTGAGAGCACAATTATCCTTAACCAGCCGTTGTGGAACTTCACAAACATCAGTGTTATCAAGACAGACAGCACAGACCCTGTCAACTCCAGCGACTACCTGAACTACACTATTAATTTGACATTAACAGGCAATGGGTCAGCATACAATGTGACTGTCAATGATACTTATCCAGTTCAGGTAATCTACCAAAGCTCCCAGCCAGCCCCTCTCGCAGGCACAAACAACACTTGGAACTGGACAAGCATCAGCAATGGAGCAAGCATTCTCATAAACATAACTGTTTTCACAAAGAATGTCAGCAATGGCACAATACTGAATAATACAGTAAATGTCACATGCGTCAATGATACTGCAGGGGTTATGAATTTCTTCAGTTATGCAGAGACAAACATATCCAGCGTTTTCAACATAACTAATGTGAGCATGTTAAAAGTTCACAGCCCGCACCCGATTAATGCGAGCAGCGCATTCAATTACACAATCAATTTCACAAATACAGGGACTGCAATGATTTACAATCTTGCAATAAATGACACTTATCCGACGCCTTTGACATACATCAGCGCTCAGCCATCGCCTGACCCTGGGACAAACAATTACTGGACTTTGGGCACATTTGTTCCAAACGCGGCAATAATCATCAACGTAAGCATGTCTGTACCCAACCTGCCGAATGGGGTAATGCTGAACAATACTGCAAATGCAACATACCAGACTGATATAGGGGACATCATCCCATTGACTGCGCAGGACAACACTCCTGTCAACAACCCGCCAAACAGCTGCCCTGTAACAATAAACACCACAACCACTCTTAACAGCAATCTTAATTCAGGAACAAGCTGCATCACAATCGGCGGCAACAACCTTGTGCTTGACTGCGCAGGATACCAGGTTACTTACAATACCGACGGAGGAAACTCTGATTACGGCATAGGCGCTGACAGGAAGTCAAACATCACCCTCCAGAACTGCGCCATTATTGATAACATAGGAACCGGTTCTTACATCAGTGGAATCAACTTCACAAAGGTCAATTCAAGCACCATCAGGAACACAGTTATTAATTCTACAGGCAGCAGCTACACCTTCGGAATCTCCCTGAGAGACAGAGACCAGAATGTCACAGTGACAAATGTGACAATAAAGACAAGGGGAAGCAGCACTTATAATTTCGGAGTTCAAATGTACAATTCCACTGGAAACATTATCGCAAACAGCACAATCCTTGCAAACAGCACAAGCGGCAGTTATGTTTACGGCGTGCTTATTGATGATTACTCGCAAAACAACATTATTGACAACAGCACGATAACTGCAGACGGCACCTCAAACTATAATACAGGGGTTTACCTCATATCCACTGTCAGCAACAACATTGTAAGCGGAAACACAATAAAGGCCCTGTCCAGCGCAACATTGGCTTATTCTGTTTATTTGAACTCAAACAGTTACCAGATGTCGCAAAATAAGGTTATCAATAACAATCTCACAGTAAACTGCTCAAGCACCTGCTACGGCGTATATGTGCTCTATTCCTCGACAAATGGCATAATTGAGAACAACACAATCAATTCGGCAGGAAGAGACAATGGAAACACCAATTACGGCATATTCCTGTGGAGCAGCGGTGGAGGCGGACCAGGCAATTACACAATAAAGAACAACACAATCAGAACTTATGGAAAAGGCGACCTAAACCACGGCATTCACATCTGGGGCAACTGGAATGCAGACAACAACTCAGTGATTAACAACAATATTTTCCCCAGCGGCACAGGCAGGGCAAATATTGGCGTTTACCTCATCGGCGCAAGAAGCACACAGGTTATCGGCAACAACATAAGCACGTATGGCACTCAGGAAAACCACGGAATTGATGTCTCAAGCGGCTCTGCAGGATGCCTCATTGCAAACAATACAATTGTTACCAATGGAAGCGCAGGATATAATTACGGCCTGCTGGCTGTTACAGGCGGCGACAACAGCACTTTCGCGGACAACAATGTCACAGTAAGGGGAACTGACAGCATAGGCATATACAGCGACACTTCACAGGGCAATTCTTTCCTTAATAACAAGATAAACACCAGCGGAAGCGACGGGCTGATGATTCTTGGCGACAACATTGTCTATTTCTCGACAAACAGCATAGCCACAACAAACACGATTAATGGCACGCCGATTTATTATTATGGCGGAGCAGGAAGCTCGCCTGCGTGCCCGAATAACCAGGTTTTCAACAGCCCGAATACAAACCACATTGATTTCATAGGCTGCAATAATGTCACGCTTTCCAATTACGCAGGCTCAGAAGGCATACTTCTTGCAAATACCACAAACAGCACTATTAATTACACAGTCATCCGCGACACAAGATACCCTGTGCGCCTGTTTTTTAACAGCAGTTACAACAACATAACCTACAGCAACCTGACATCCAACCACTCAAGCGGGGGCTATGGCGTCTGGATTGCATACAGCGCAGGCAACAACCTTGTTTCAGCAAGCGATATCACCACAATAGGGCTCGCAACTGACAATAATTACGGCGTTTACATCGCTTACAATTCAAGCAACAACACAATCACAGGCAGCTCAATCTCCACAAACGGCTCAAGATACAATTACGGCGTTTATGCCACTCTGAACGCAAATGATAACACTGTTTCAAACAACCTCATCAGGACCAAGGGCTCATCTAATGACAACAAAGGAGCATACCTTTACTCCTATGCTTCAGGAAACTCAATTATAAACAACACAATAATCACAAACGGCACAAATTATGATGATGGCATACATGTTTATTCGTATTCCAACAACAACAGGCTGGAAAACAACACAATAAACGCAGACGGAATTGATTTTGTGTATGGAATAAATGTCCAGACAAATTCCCAAAACAACACAGTGAAAGGAAACAATATTACGATATACACTCCGACTACAAATATCCAGACCGCAAATGGCATATACCTGCAGGAGTTGGCTACAAAAACAACAGTTGATAAAAACAGCATATTAATGTACACTTACGCCCAGTTTAATATAGACAAAAACCATGGCATTTATTTGATTAATGCGCACAATAACACAATCACCAACAACAGGGTCGATACAAAAGGGATTTATGACTACCATTTAGGCATATACCTGTCTACCTATTCAAGCAACAACCTGATTGAAAACAACACAGTTATTACAGGGGGCAGGAACTACAACTATGGAATTGTGACCAATGGAATGTACAGCTACAGCCCGTGCAACAACAACACAATAAAAAACAACACAATACTGGTAAACGGCACTGCTGGAATCAATTATGGAATTTACGAATATCAATACAACAATAAAAACGACATATTGGGCAACAGAATAACAACAAATTGCACATACTCTTGCGAAGGGATACGGTTCTATACATCTGGCTCAAATGCAATGATTGCAAACAACACAATAATTGCCAGCGGAAGCCCAGGCGCGACAAGCAATTATGGGATTTACATGTATTCAGGCTCAAACAACAATGTAATGGCTGACAACAACATAACCACAACAGGGCCGTTCAGCCACGGAATACAGCTGATTGGCTCAACAAATGAAACCCTGCACAACAACAACATCACAATTCCCGCCTTGGCTATGGGATTGTACATTGACACTGACGCAACAACCCCTGACATTTCACAATTCCTGCACACAATAGACACGCAAAACACCATAAACGGAACTCCGATTTATTATTACGGCGGGCTCGGCGACTCTCCTACGTGCCCGAACAACCAGGTGTTGAACAGCCCGAATTCAAACCACATTGATTTCATAGGATGTAATAACGCGACACTTAACGGCTTTACCGCATTTGAGCCTGTCACAATAGTCAATGCGACAAATGGCACGGTTAATAACTCAATGATATCGAACGCTTATGTTGGAGTGAGGCTGTTCTTCAACAGCGCTTACAACACAATAAGCAACTGCAATATCACAAGCGAGAACACGAGCGGGACAAATTACGGAATACTCGTGCACCATGGCGCAAGCAGGAACACAATAAAGAACAACAACATTTCAGCAACAAGCACAACAACAGGAAACTATGGGATTTACCTGTTCAATTCGTCAAAAGAGAACAACATCACCAACAACTTCATCTTTGTGAATGGCACGAGCAACAATTACGGCATTTATTTACAAAGGATGTCCAGCAAAAATCTGTTTGAGAACAATAATATCAGGGTAAAGGCAAGCTCAAACATCAATTATGGGGTTTATATCTACCAGAGCGCAGAAGGAAATACCATAAGAAACTGCACAATAAATACAAACTACAGCACAGGCAGCCAGGGAGTTTTGATGGATACTTACGCATCAAACAACACAGTCACAGGCTGCACAATAAGAGACTGGGCCAGCTACGGGATATATTTCACAGCCAACTCGCACAACAACACAGCGTCATACAACGATATGCGGGTAAATAATGCCAACATAGGCAGCGAATATGGGATATACCTAAACGGCCCATTTTCTGGCACGCAAATTATTGGAAACAACATCACAAATAACTGCAGCCAGAATTGCTATGGACTGAACGTGTACAATACTGTGCAAAACGGCATTATCGCGAACAACACAATACGCACAATAGGGGGAAACGCAAATAACCACGGAATATACCTGAACTTTGAAAACACCAATAACAATATTTCAGGCAACAGGATTAACGCAATGGGCAGGGGAATATGGGTGCAAACAGCATCACAGCCCAACAGGTTCAATGACAACAACATCACGGCGATAGGAGATTACGCAGTATACCTGCAGTCTGCAACAGGCTCATTGTTCAACGGCACATTCTTTGACAATTCAACATACTGGATTAATTCAGACGCCAGCTCAAGGAACAACTTCACAAACACGGCATTTGGAACATCATCGGCAAGAATAACAATACTGCCACTGATACAGCTTAATACCACCACAATACAATGGAACCAGATAAACGCAAGCTTCAACAAAACATACATCAACTCAACTGCTTTGCCGTTCTTCAACACGAGCGGGCTGGTAACCCTGAATGGCCTGACAGGCAGTGTTGCGACTGCCCTTGTTGACTACAATGATGATGGCGTTTACGAGGACTGCCCATCAGATGTCTGTGTCCAGCAGAGCTTCAGCGGAGGAACATTTGTTTTCAACGTCACCCACTTCACAGGCTATTCTGCAAATACATCAGAAGGACCCTTAGTGATAACCAGCTGTCCTGTGACAATCAACAGCTCTTACACACTCACACAGAACCTTGTTTCAAATGATTCCTGCATAACGATGAATAACAGCAATATCACATTTGACTGTGCCGGGTTCAATATCAGCTACAATGCGAACGGCGGCAATGGCGAGTTTGGAATAGTTTCATCTATGCGCACAAACGTGACAATAAAGAACTGCAACATAATTGACATAAATGAGACAGGAACATACGGCATAGGCATAAACTTCTCAAATACCAGCAGAAGCTTAATCCTGAACAATACTATTATCACCAATGGAACCCAGTTCAGCGCAGGAATCAGCATTGTTGCAACACTACAGGACTGGAGCAGGAATGCCCACGAGATAGCAGGGAACACAATTAGGACATCAGGCGGAACTGACAATCCAGGAATTCTGCTTAACTGGTCAAGGTACGGCAACATAACAAACAACACAATAATTGCAAACGGCGCAGGAAGCCATGGAATAATCAACTATCAGGGCAATGACAACTACATTAACAACACAATAACATCATACCAAGGAGACGGAATATACTCTACTGCCTCAAGCGACACACTCACAGGCAATTTCATAACTGCACACCAGGGATATGGGATATACATTGATGTTGGAGGATCATCATCTGCAGAGAATAACACAATCAATGATTCTGCAGAATGGATATATGCATCACTAAGCGGCGAGGCAGTATTCACCCTCACAAGAACACGCTTTATGCAGCCAAACGGAAGCATAATTATTGATGGGCCTGTATCATTAATGGGCACTGACAACAACATCTCAAAAGCAGAAATTAATATCTCTCAGAACAAGGCATTTGCCAACTCATCAGCCCTTGGCGGCGCTTTGAACACCAGCGGGGAAATAACCCTTAATGGGCTTGCATTCACCAACCCCAAGCCAATAGTTGACTATGAGGATGACGGCAGTTACATTGACTGCCCTCCTGACCAGTGCATTGAGCTTGGCGCTTACACGCCTGGCGGGCCTTATGTCTTCAACACAACGCACTTTACAGTATACAGCGCGGCTGAAGAAGGCACTGCAATCACCGGCTGCCCGGTCACGATAAACGAGAGCACCACGCTCACACAGGATTTGATTACCTCCGCAAATAAGAGCTGCATAACGATGAACAGCAGCAATATCACTCTTGACTGCGCAGGGCACACAATATTATACGCCACAAATGGGACCAACTTTACACATGGCGTATTCGCATACAAGCAGAACAACCTGACTGTCAAAGATTGTGTAATCATGTCTGTCAATTCATCATTAAGCTACAGCGCGGGGATTAATTTCACAAACGTAACCAATATACTCATACAAAATAACACAATTGTCACAAATGGAACGCGCGACAACCACGGATTCTTCGTCAGGTACTCAAGCAATGTAACTGTTATCAACAACACAGTAACAGCCGGAACAACGCACGAGAATTATGGGATAATCGCAGCAAATACTGACTGGGGCTTAATCGCAAACAATATTGTAAGGTCCTGCTGCGGCAACACGGCAGTGGGAATCTTTGGCCAGACCAACTTTACAATAACCAACAATGCAATCAACGTGACAGGAGCCTCTTCAAGCTCAGGAATCACAGTTGGAAATGAAAATATCGTTGAGAACAACACTATGGAAGTGCACGCACTGAATGCCAACAGCGGAATAACCACTTCTGACAGAGTCACAGTCAGGAATAACACGATTTACATCAATGGAACTTCTGACAACATAGGGGTAAATGCAAACAACGGGGACCTTGTTGTAATGAATAATATCACTGTTATTGGAACCTCATACTGCTATGCGCTTTCTGGCGATAGCGGAAACGTGTTTGAAAACAATACAGCAAGACTCTTTGCCTCCGGACACGACAATGCAGGAGTTTATGACAATAATAACAATGTCATCAAGAACAACTCAATAATTATGAACGGCACTTATGCCAATGAAGGAATGAGAACAAGGGACAATTCAACAATCATCGGAAACCGCCTTACAATGTTCTCTGTCACGTACGACAATGTGATTATTTACGCATATTCTGACACAACACTGCAGTACAACAATTTCATACTCAATGGAAGCGCTGACACAAATGTCGGGTTGGACATATCTTACGTTGACAACTTCCCGCCGGTTATCGGCAACAATGTCAGCGTGAGCGGAACAAACACAATAACCGGCATATACCTAGGCGGTCAGACAAATGTCACAGTAATTGGAAACAATGTGACAGTGACGGCAACTGATGTTACCAACTACGGAATTGACTTTGACGGCGGTGTTGCCAGCGCAGCAATTGAAAACAACTTGATAAGAGCATCAGGCGGCGACCAGACATATGGAATAATTGTCAGGGGCTCTGTCACTGACACAAACAACATCACAGCCAACAATATTAGTGTTGGCGGAACAGGCACAGACGGCGCAGGTATTGCCCTTATGACCACAGGCACAGTAACCGGCCAGAGGGTCATAAACAACAATATCAATATCACTGCATCAGGCGGCTCTGGAATTTTCCTTGGCAATGCGACTACAAACACTCTTACAGGCAACAATGTCACTTCGCAGAACGGCTATGCAGTCTTTATCGCAGGCGGAGGCGCAAACAGCTTTGCAAACACATCTCTGATTGACCCAAGAAACTGGCTGTTTGTCGGCTCAGGCAGCAGCGGAAATACTTTCATAAGGACTTTGTTTGCCCAGCCGGACGGAAGCATCCTCCTACTGCCCAGCGTAATGCCTGACAATACAGATGCCACAAAGGCAAAGCTGTACATAAGCGCAAACAAGGCATTCCTGAACTCAAGCGACCTGAGCGCGCTCAACACCAGCGGAGAAATAACCCTCAATGGCATTGCATTGGCAGTCCCGAGGCCAATGGTTGACTATAAGGATGACGGCAGTTATGTTGCCTGCCCTGCAGACCAGTGCACAAACCTGAGCTATTTAGGCAATGTGTTTGTCTTCAACACAACGCACTTCACCGGATATGCCGCAGGAAATGCGCCGATATCAAATTCAAGCAACATCACGATAACAAAGACCGACAACCCTGACCCTGTAAACGTGAGCACAAGCCTCACTTACCAGATTAATGTCAGCGTCAGAGGCAACGGAACAGCATACAATGT
>JBGPSD010000006.1:0-61702 GCA_041489925.1 Candidatus Nanoarchaeia archaeon | reverse complement strand
TGCAAAGCACGACTATTTCGTGCTCAGCAACTGCCTCGTATCTGACGGAAACGATAACACATGCTTCTCGCACGTGTTGCGCTACGACAGCATAGATACTACAAACAGGCAATTGTCCTTCACTGACCTTGGAACAGGCACTCGTGAAGTGTCGTATGATGCTGTGACTGGAAGTGCAGACCTTGTGGTAGGTGGAGTCACCTACAGGGTAGCAGTTGCAATTCCAGCAACCGCACCGTACCCTATCATGGCAGACCTGGATGGAAGCGGTGTAATTGCAAACGGAACAGCAAGCGTTATAATTGGCATACAGGGAGAAGGCCTGTTGTCAATATACAACGGAACTGGCTGTGAAGCAAACACAACTGCGCCAACAAGGTATGTCTGTCAACTTAACGTGCTTGCAGATGACTTCCAGATGAACTTGACAACGCTCGCGAAGGAGTTTGACGAGTCGTTGGTAAACGAACAAGTCGTTTGGGAAGTCTACGCCAAGGGCACCGACAAGGTCGGTATAGCGAACTTGCGCGCAAACGCTGGGCTCTTCTTTGGTCCATTGGGACTTGAGGAGAACGAAGACCTTTACCAGGCAATGTCTGGTTATGGAGTCTTCCTGGAAATCTTCCAGCCAAGCACTGGTGACAAGGCCGAGGATTTGACCATCGAGTACCCGCTTTCACAGCGTGGTGCGCGTGTGTTCATAACCGGCGGACTTGTTTCCACAACGACAGTTGAAGGCGGAATGACTGAGAAAGTGCAGCCATTGCCTGTAGGCGTTTCGAAGCTTGCAAGCGAAGTTGCTGACATTACTCAGTACAACGCTATTGTTGTCGGTGGACCGTGCGCGAACCCGATTTCGGCACAGCTTATGGGTAACCCTGAGCCATGCTGGGAATCGATCGCAAAGGGCGTTGCAAAGATCTATGAGCACGCGAACGGAAACGTCGCATTGCTTGCAGCTGGACGAACTGGCCAGGACACGAGGCGCGTATCACGTGCAATCGCGACCGGACAGATTGCTTCAGTGATGAGCAAGGAAGCTGAGATCTCTGGAACCACGATGACGGACATAACCGTTAAGGCAGTCTAAAACTGCCTTATTTTTTTCTTTTTTTTCTTTTTTCTTTTTGTTTTAACAACCACCTAGTGGGCAAAGTCGGCAAAAAACCAGAAAGATTAAAAAGCCCAAAGACAAAACCACTATTAAACTAGGTATTTAGTCAATTAAAAAAAGAGGCAGCGCCAATCAGCGGTCAGCGAAGCTGACGAGGCTGGGAATCCGTCCCAACTGAGATTGGCTGGTCTCTTTTTTATAAATAAAAAAAGAGGTGAATATCAATGGCAGTTTCGGAGTTTTTAAGACAGATAGGCGGTTCCATAGTGGACCCATTTGTCAGCATCTGGATATGGCTTGTCAAGGCAGTGCCGGACATTGTAGCGGCAATAGTAATCCTTATCGTGGGTTACCTTGTTGCGCTTGTGGTTTCGAGCCTTATTGAAGGCATATTGAAACGCATCAAGTTCGACCAGTATGTGTTTGACAAGACAAACATATCCCACGCAGTGGGCAAGTTTGACCTTACCCATGTGCTTGGCCTTGTGACCAAGTGGTACATTATCGTGCTCTTCCTGGGCGCGACAGCGGCAAGGATACAGTTGAAGACACTTTCTGACTTCCTTGCAGCGCTTGCAATGTGGATACCTCAGGTGATAATCGCAGTGGTTATCGGCCTTATCGGCATCCTCGCAGGAATGTACGTCGAGAAGAAGGTTATTGAGACCAAGGCAAAGGGCGCCAAGATAGTGGCAGCCATTGCGAAGTGGGTCATATACGTCTTCACGGCACTTATCGTGCTTGACCAGGCAGGAGTCAAGGTTGCGATGGCGCAGAACAGCTTCCTCATAATATTGAGCGGAATTGTCCTGATGCTCGCACTGCTTGTCGGCATAAGCTTCGGCCTTGCATTCAGGGATGATGCCAAGAAGATAATCAGCGACGTAAAGAAGAAGCTGTAAGAAGCTTCTTTATTTTTTATTTTTATTTCTTTTTTTATTTAACTACTGCTAGTTAACGCCCTGCGGGGCAAAGACACTCGCCACGAGTTCGGGTCGTCGCAGGCTCCTTCCCTCACTCAGCGGCTCGAAACAATAAAAGAATAACTTCCATTATCGCTTTGTCTCTGGCGCGGTACGCGCCCGTTATTTATAGTCGTTATCCGTAATCATTTTATATTAGCTCATTAACGAAGTTCCCATGAAACACGAATTACCCAAGCTTCCATTCGCATTTGACGCAATGGAGCCGTTCTTAGACGCGAAAACAATGGAAATACACTACACAAAGCACCATCAAACTTACGTCGACAAATTAAACGCTGCACTGGAAAAGCACCCTGAACTGCAAAACAAGCCTGTTGAAGAGCTGTTAAAGCACCCAAACAACATTCCAGATGACATAAAGACCGCTGTGAAGAACTTTGGAGGCGGACACGCAAACCACACATTCTATTGGAGCATATTGGCAAAGGACAAAAAGCCAAACAAAACAATCCTTGACGCAATCAACAAGGATTTCAGCTCATTTGACAAGTTCAAAGAGCAGTTCACAGCCTCAGCAACGACTTTGTTCGGCTCAGGCTGGACTTGGTTAGTCAAAAACAAGGACAAGCTGGAAATAATAAACACCCAAAACCAGGAAAGCCCGTTAGCACAAGGCAAAACACCACTGTTAGTAATAGACATCTGGGAGCACGCTTACTACTTAAAATTCCAAAACAGAAGAAATGAGTTCATAGACGCGTTCTTTAACGTCATAAACTGGGAAAAGGTCAGTGCAAATCTGGAGCATCATTAGGTTTTCCATTTGCGTGGTTGACAAGGCGCATCATTGTGACGTAAATCTCGCGCAGGATAGCTGAATTGTTATTAACATATTTTTCGGGAACAGGCTCTCCAATGTATTTCCGCCACACAAGCCCTGCAGTGCCCTTAAGAATTGAATGAAAAATGTGCCTCAGAGAGTAAAGGTGCATCTCGCTTTGGTTCACCCTGTCAATAGGCAGGCAGGGCATAGCATCCCTTAGCGCAACTGCCTTTAATTCAGTGAAAATATCTCTGCAAATGCCTTCAAATTTATCATCATCCCGAAGATGATGGCTGAGCTCTTTTCCAATATCATACCCGCGAAGCACCTTTTCGTCATATACCCTGAACAGGCCAGGCGCGCTCTCCATTATGAACCTGTAAGCAGCCTCAGGGCTCTTTGGAACAACCGCCTTGTAAAAATCAGTGTTTGTGGAAATATCCATTGCCTTCACCCTTGCGAATTATTCATAAGCAATGTGCGCATTGCACTCTGCTATTGCAACCATAAGTTCACGCTGGTGCCTTATTGACGTGTTCTTGCCCATTGCCGAATAAAGCGGGCTGCGGGAATCAAGCTCTGCCTTTGCAATAAGGTTTTCGCAGACATGCCGGTAAGTATCACGCATGTTTGTATACGGAGTTTCGTTGTCCATTTTGACCACCTTATGACTATAACTAAGGTGGCGGAATATAAAAACCTTTGCGTATTTACTACCCTTAAGTGAGTAACCACTATTTACCTTCACTATTGAAAACAATTCTTTTCCGACGAAAGATTTATATTTAAACCCCTGTTAATGTTTTTCAAGTGGGATCAGAGGGGAAATGCCGAAAATCATCCAGATAAGGAAAAAAGACGGTTCTGTAGTCTCTTTTGAAGCCATAAAGCTCGAAAAATCCCTTGAAAACGCCCTTCTGTCAGCAAGAGCCAAGAATCCAAAGATAGCGAAAAAGCTCTCCAGCATGGTCATAGACACTGTGGAAAAGAACTTCCCAAAGGGAGTCCTGCCAACAGTAAAAGACATACAGGACATAATCCTCGAAGTCCTTGCCAAATCCAAACTGCCCCTGGTTGCAAAGGCATACCTCGAGCACAAGAAAACGCACAAAGAGGCAGTGGGCTTCAGGACAATCTATGGAGTCCGCGATGACCTCGGGATGAGCACAAACGCGATAATAGTCCTTGCAAAGCGATACCTGCTCAGGAACGAACAGGGAGCAATCATTGAAACGCCATCACGATTGTTCCGCAGGGTTGCAAAAACAATGGCGCAAATAGAGGCAATGTACGGCAGGAGCGTCAAAAAGGCAGAAGAGGAGTTCTATGACGCAATGGCTTCACTGCACTTCCTTCCAAATTCTCCGACGTTAATGAACGCGGGCACGCAAATGGGTCAGCTCAGCGCGTGCTTTGTGCTTCCAGTCGAAGACGACCTAAGAAATATATTCCACACTCTTGAAAACGCAATGCTAATACACCAGTCAGGAGGAGGCACAGGCTTCTCATTCGGAAGATTAAGGCCAAAAGGTGACAATGTTCGCTCAACACAAGGCGTGGCATCAGGACCATTAAGCTTCCTGACAATCTATGACAAGGCAACAGAGGTAATAAAGCAGGGAGGAAAACGCAGAGGCGCAAACATGGGCGTAATGCAGATAGACCACCCTGACATTGAGGAGTTCATAAACGCGAAAAGAAGGGACGGCATGCTTGCGAATTTCAATGTTTCTGTCGCAATCACAGACAAGTTCATGTCAGCTGTTGCAAAAGACGCGGAATTTGACCTGATAAACCCGCGAAACAAGCGTGTTGCGAAAAAAGTCAGGGCAAAAGAGCTCTGGAGCCAGCTCGTGCAGGCAGCCTGGGAATGCGGAGACCCTGGAATCATTTTCATAGACGAAATAAACCGAAAGCAGCCAACGCCCCAGGTTGGAATAATAGAGACAACAAACCCGTGCGGCGAAGTGCCATTATTGCCTTACGAATCCTGCAACCTCGGAAGCATAAACCTTGCGAGAATGGTGAAGAATGGCAAGATAAACTGGGAAAAATTAAGGCAGACAGTCAGGACAGCGACGCATTTCCTTGACAATATCATCGACGCCAACAAGTATGTGATGCCTGAAATAGAGCAGATTACAAAGGCAAACAGGAAAATCGGATTGGGAATAATGGGCTGGGCAGAATGTCTGGCAAGATGCGGGACAAGGTATGACTCTGACAAAGCAATTGAGCTCGCAGAGAAGACTGCAAAGTTTATACAGGAAGAGTCAAGGAAGATGTCAGCAGAGCTCGGACAGGAGCGCGGAAGCTTCCCTAACCTGCCAAGAAGCATACACGCAAAAAAGAACAAGTTCCTCAGAAACGCCACGACAACAACAATCGCTCCGACAGGAAGCATCAGCATAATCGCGAACTGCACATCAGGAATTGAGCCTTTCTTCGCTGTTGCGTTCGTTCGCGACGTAATGGGCGGCACAAAACTTTTGGAAGTCAACCCTTACTTTGAGCAGTTGGCGCGGGAAAGGGGCATTTACAGCAAGCAATTAATGGTCAAAATCGCAAAGTCAGGCAGTGTGCAAAAAGTCGCAGGCATTCCTGGCGACGTGAAAAAGGCATTTGTGACAAGCTTTGACATAAAGCCTGAATGGCATGTCAAAATGCAGGCTGCGTTCCAGAAATTCACAGACAATGCAGTCAGCAAGACAGTAAACATGCCTAACAATGCAAAGCCGCAGGATGTTGAGAAAGCATACCAGCTCGCGCACAAGCTCGCATGCAAGGGAATAACAGTCTACCGCTATGGCAGCAAAAAAGACCAGGTGCTTAATGTCGGAAAAATCGCAGCAGAACACATTTCAGTTGAAGAAGAATTCGCCGGCGGCTGCCCAAGCGATGTTTGTCCGTTCTAATGCAGCAAAATATTTATACCAAACTTGTTTTTATCGTCAATATGGCAAAAAGAGGGGCAAAAGCACCAGTATACCTCTGGACAGGACAGGGCTGGGGAAAGACCACTTCTTCATTAGGGGTTGCTTTGCGGGCAATAGGGCACGGCTATAACACAGTGATTATCCAGTTCATGAAAGGATGGGGAGACGCAGTAGGCGAGTACAAAGTCAGGTGCAAGCTCTCCCCACTGTACGAGATTTACCAGTTTGGGAGAAAAGAATGGGTAAACCTCAAAAAACCTTCTGCAAAAGACAAGGCTTTGGCAAAAAAAGCTTTGGAATTCGCGAAAAAGAAAGCAAAGGAAAAGCCGTTCTTGTTGATTCTCGACGAGATAAACCTTGCATGTGACATAGGGCTCATCAACCCAAAGGATGTCATCAAATTCCTTGACGCAGTGCCGCCAGAGGTCCACGTTTACCTCACAGGAAGGTATGCACCATCCTCATTGGTTCAAAGGGCTGATTATGTCAATGAAATAGTGATGATAAAGGGGCCAAAGAAATTAAGGGGCGAAAAAGGGATAGATTACTGATTACTCCTCCTCTTCCTTCTCGTCCTTGTCTTCCTCGCGCTCATCTTCCTCAGGTTCCTTTTCCTCTATCTCCTTGACGAGCTTTTCAACATCCTCAGAACATTCCTTCTTGTGCTCTTCAGGGGTGTGCTCCTTTCCCTCAATCTCCTCAAACTCCTCCTGAAGCTCTGGCTCGTCCTTCTTTTTCTTCTTTTTATCGTCAATTTCCCCCATGCATAAGACGAGCAGATTTGCGTATTTAAACCTTTCCGAACGTCGCAGTCAAGACTACACACATTATTAAACGCATGAAGCGTCTATCACAACACTGCAAAAGCGGGTGAGCATAATTGTGGTGAATAATATCACCACAAAACTATATATACGACGGGAAACATAGTAACGGGTATGAAAAACGAATACCAAGAAATGAGGGCGTGGGCGAACAACACCGACCACGAAGAAAACCGCAAAAAGATTTTGCGGGATGTAAATTCAGCTTACCACGGCAAAAACACCCACATGCAATTGTGGTTCAGGTTTTTGCGCGGGATTGGAAACTATGACAACCCGGCAAACGCAGTAAAGAACGGTCTTAGGCCTCTTGACCGCACCACAATGGACACCCTTCATGCGTGCAGGGTGTGCGGAACACCTCACAAAGACACTTACCGCCTTCAGATTGTGAACAAACCCGGAGAAGAGGGCGTTATCTATGTCGGCCACGTTTGTGCCAGGACAAGGGTGAGCTATTATGGGCTTAACTCGGGAGTGCTGGCAAGTGTTGACAGGAAGAGCGCAGAGGCAAAGGCAGGCAGGGTACAGGAAGAACTTGAACAGCTTGTTTCAGAGGACCAGGTTCCATTCGCGTTTGTTGACAGCCAGCCTGCGGCAAAGGACAGAAAATACCTTGGTGCACAGCTAATATGGGTGCTGCAGCAGAAGCGCGTTCCGAAAAAAGTGCTTGAAGCAGCAACCTGTTTGCATGACAATTATTCTATTCCGGACAGGAACGAGCTCAGGCTTGTCCTTGAGTATATCGCAAGGGCAAGGAAGATTCCTGCAAGCGCCTTTGAGAATGTTGCAAAGGACATTGAACTGATGGAGAAAGAAAAGCTTGCTCCAAACGGGCTTGCAGGCCAATTACGTTCTGCCCATGAGCTTACTGGCGCAAAAGCAGAACAAATCCTCACCCAGACAAGTGAAAACTACAGGCAGTACAGGATACGCAAGAACACAGAATTTCTGAAGCAGTATGAGCCAGAAGGAAAGTCTTTGGCAACAATACTTGAGGAAATCATCCCTGCAGTGGGGCACGACAAAAAGCTCTGGCGCGATGACTTGCTCGCACAGGAGTACCGCTTCAACAAGGTGCTTTCACCAGACGATTACAGGCTTGTTTCAAAGTGCCTGAAAAGGTGGGCGTTTGGCTCAACACAGCATTTACAAGGGGCAGACCGGCTCAGGCTGCGCAACATTGCCCTGAGAATTGAGCCAATTGACGACTTTGGCAAGGCGGTTGACGGGCTTATTGCGATCGGCAGAAAGCTCCAGTATGCCAAAGACCACACTTTCAGCGAGGAGCAGGAACAGCTCAAGCGCATAAGGGAGGAAATAAGCAGCCTTCCAAACGCGCAGAAATACCTGCACATAAAGAAGACAGTTTCTGCCCTTGCACAGCAGATAAATGACCCGTGCAGGCTCTTGCAGTCAAAGAGCATGACTGTGGAAGCCTTTGACAGGCAGTATGACAGGACACTTGGCACGCTTGTTGACAAGGTTGACCGCTCTTATGCACTTAACAGCTCAATCTGGGCAAGAAACCACCCCCAGGTCGAGGGCATAAAAGACCGCGTCAAGTATGGAATCATAACAGCTGACGACGTGAACGTGCTTCAGGTGCTTGAAAGGTGCGTAAACAAGTATTCAAGCATTGACAAACTGCACCTCAAGAATGAAATCAAGGGGCTGCAGGAGGCTGTAAAAAGCCCGCTTGTCGTAAGCATTCCGTTTGCAAATGACAAACAGCTATTTGCAAACGCAAACTGCTTTGACAGCCTTGTAAAGCAGACATTTTACCAGTGGACTCTTGTCGGAGACGGCTCAAACAGGCGTGATTATGCAGTAAAAATCGCTGCTGATGACTGGTTTACCTTAAGGGCAAAGCTTTACCAGAACAACCTGAAAGAAGAACAGGTGCTTGAGATGAAAGCACAGCTCAAGGGCGTTCCTGAAGAACAGCTGATGAGCGGAAGGCAAATGAAATACATCTGCCCGCTAAAAGTAAAGGAGACGTGCGAGTCTAGAAAAGCACCCTGATAAGGACAGTGAGAATTAACATTGAGCCAAGGTCAGCAATGCCTGTTGACAATGGAATCAGGTAATTGTCAGGGTCGTGCTTGTGCTTGTAGACATAAAACCCGCCAAGAATGCAGACAAAGAACTGCAGGATTATGAGCGCGATGGTTGTTGCGACTGAAATGAGCAGGACTTTCTGGAACAGCTCCCACGCCATTGGAAATCCCTTGAATCCCGCGATAATGCTTGCCAGCACTGCGATGTATATTGCTGAAAACATGCCGATAATCACGACTTCACCCAGCAGCCTGTGAAGCAAATGCGACTTCCACCAGTTTTTCGGCTTTATTTTTCCCTCAAAAAGCATTGTGGTGAACCTTGAGGTGATAATTATGCCGTAATCGCCTGTCATGTCATTAAGCGCAGGCATAAGTATCAATAAAGGCAGGAGGGCGATGATTCCCTGCTTGATTCCCTCCACTCCAAAACCGCCGATTGAGCTTAACAGTGACGCAAACAGCAGCATCCATGCACTTTCAGTGATTATTTTCCAGAACAGCCTCATACCAGCCAGATCCCCAGCAGAAGCGATGCCACGCTTACAATGTCGCCAAGAGTTGTGATGTAGGGACCCATTATGTTGTCAGGGTCATGGCCGTGCCTGTACAGCCAGATTGTTGTCTTTGTTGTTATTGGAATAACTATCAGGTTTGAAATAATCCCTGCAACCAATGCGACAATTATTATCTTGGGATAATTGATTTTGAAAAACAGAAGTGTCCCGACATAAGCAACAAAACCGAGAAATGCAGACACAAGTATTCCGAGCAAGAACGCAGCCCAGACATTTGACCTCTTTATTCCTGCACTTTTTTTGCCGTTAAGCAGTTTCAAATGCAGCGAAGTGCTCAGCCTTGCTGCCAAAGAGCCTGCGATATTGCCCCTCATTTCTAGAAATCCGGGCATCAGGATTAAAATCCCTGGAATCATCGCAAGCTTGTCAACTGCCAATGCGAGCATTGTCCCTGCAAAAATCCCGCCTGTAACCGAGATCATTTCGCTTACAAAAATCTCCCCAAACTCGCGGTAAGTCCTTTTCGGAACCTTTGGCTTTGCTATTGCCTTCAGTTCTCTCTCTGTCCACTGAAGTATTGATTCCTCTTTTTTCACGTATAAAAAAAGCAGAATTGAGTATTTAAATATAACTTAAAAACAAAGGAAAAACCTATTTCGCCTTCACTTTCAGCGCCTTGACCAGGTCCTTGCACCTGTTTCGAAGGGTTGTCTCGGTTACGCCGGAGATTTCAGCAAACTCGCGCTGAGTCCTTTTCTCCTTTTCGAGCTGTGCAGCTATGTAAAGAGTTGAAGCTGCGACAGACAATGGAGACAATCCTGATGTCATCCCCATCTTTTCCATCTGCTCGATGTACCTGACTGCCTTTGTCTGGACTTTTGGAGACAATTTCAGCGCAGTGGCGAACTTTGTAACATAATCAAGCGGGTTTGTCGGACTGATCTTTATTCCAATCTCGCGCATAATCAGCTTGTAATTCTTGCCGAGGATAGTCATGTCTATCTTGGCAACGTTTGCGAATTCCTTCATGGCACGAGCAAATCCGTGCATCTTGCTTGCCAGGAAAAGAGACGCAATGACCAAGTGCTCAATTGCAGAGCGCTTTGTAAGGCCCTTTTCGACGCACCTGCGGTAAATCACAGCTGCCTCACGCTCAACTGCAGTAGGCAGGTTCAATGCGCCTGACATGAGTTTCAAATTGTTAAAAGCAGTCTTAAGGTTCTGCTCAAATGAAGTTGCAGTCCAGTGCTGCCTTTTCTTTATCCTTTGGAACAATGCCCTGTTCCTTCCTGAAAGCTTGTGCAAGTCAGACGAGTTTCCAATACTTGTCCCGAGGTTGTCAACAACCAATGGGTCAAAAGGAGCTCCTGTGCGCGAACTGTGCTCACCGTCTCCCTCGTCTTCAAAGAACCTTGAATCGCGGCCGAAGTCAATTGTTGACTCGTCTAGAACCATAGAGCACTGCCTGCAAATTATTTCGCCTTTTTCCCTGTTGTGGAAGAAGTTATGGCTTCCACAGTCTGGACACTTGAGTTCACTAAGCATGTCGACACCCCGCTATTCACCCCTTCAGAAGCTTTATAAGAGGCTGCTTCTATATAAATCTTTCTGTTTTTATCACTCATCAGTGAATTGCTTTATATATTAACCTTCAATAGTGAAGATAATTGACCATTTTTTCTCCCTAATATAAGCGCCAAAACGCTATTCAGAGCAGCAAACTCCAATTGGCTCGCTTCGCTCGCATCAAGACACTCGCTGCGAATTCGCGCGCGTAACTTCGCTCCACTGCGGTTTCACTCGTTCCTCGCGCTCATTCAGCAGCTCGGAATAAATAAAGAGAAAGAACTTCCATTATTGTTGGTAACGCGACTGGAAGGAGCCGTAACTTATAGTCGTAGTCGTTTAATCAGAATCAGATTTCGTACTTGTCAAGCACGCCGTGCTTTCCATTATCAAAGAGAACGCTCAATGACTGGCCCATTGCTGTCCTGTAAATTGCCTCGCCAAAGAGGTTAACCAGGCTGACTACCTCTATATTTCCAGCTTCAGGGGGGTTAAGGGTGTCAGAAACAAAGACCTTGTCAAAGACCTTGAATTTCTCCATTCCGTCTGTAAACAATCCGTGAGTGCCATAGCAGAACACCTTTTTAGCGCCTATTTCCTTTAATTTCTCAGCAGTCTTAATCATTGTGTTGCCAGTGTCAATAATATCGTCTACAATCAGGCAGTTTTTGCCGCTAACATCGCCGATAATCACTATTTTGTCAACCTCGTTTGCCTTTTCCCGCGTCTTGTGGCCAAAAGCAACCTCTGCCGTTATTCCCTTCTCAGCGAGCTTTTTGACAAAAGAATCAGCGCGTTTACCGCCTCCCAAATCAGGGCTTACAATAACAAGGTCCTGCAGGAAATCAGGGTGGTTTTTCAGCATATAATTCAGCAGGCTGGTCATTGAATACAGGTTGTCAAATGGAATGCTGAAATATTCCTGAATCTGAGGGGTGTGCAAATCAACAGTCATGCCTCTATCAGCATACATTGAGATAACGTCAGCCAAAGCTTTTGCATTGACACTAACCCTTGACTCGTCCTTCCTGTCCTGCCGTGCAAAGCGCGTATAAGGCAAAATCACATTAATCTCTTTTGGCGACGAAAAGCCCATTGCCTCAAGCTTGAAAACCAGCTCTGTAAACCACTCATAAGGCGGCTTGTTGCTGTCGTGAATCAAAAAGCACGTCTTGTTCCTGATATTCTCTGTAATCTTGAGCTTTACCTCGCCGTCCTTGAACACAATCCTGTCAATATCCACCAAAAACACAGAAAACTTGTCACATTCCTTGCCCTTCAGATAATTATAAACGCCTTTAGCAAAATAGTGCCCTGTGCCCTTAGAATCAGCAATAATGGCAACCTCCTCCATCAAAGAGAAGAAACACTGCCCCCTTTTTAACTATTATCGCTGTTGAGAATATACTTGTCTTATTGAGTTTGTAATCACTTACGAGTGTTGAAAATGTGAAGCTTTAAATAATCCTGCTGATTTTATAGCAACTAATAAAAATGCCAAACACGCCTATTACATCTATGGGGGAACTTGAACAATTGGCCAGGGATTTGGGCAACATACCTTATCTTACAGAACAAGGCATTGAACTCCTCATGTACAGGGATTTGCAATCACAGGTTACTGCGGCACAATATCCAGACGGTGAAAAGTCGCTTTCGTACTATGTCAATGCAGAACAGCTTGATTTCTACCGTTCCCAATTGCAAACTCTCACCAGCGAGATAAGCAAACAGATTAGTGAAATGCTGGCAGGCAGAGTTCCATGCACAGATGTGCCTGATGTGGCGCAGCAGCTCCTCGGCGGCAGTTTCCCACTGGCTGATTTCTCAGAAATCTCAGATATTATCCGATTGCACCAGCGCCTTGCTTAACCCTGATCAAGCTCGTTTTTCGTGATTATCGCGTCATAAACAAGGATTTTGTTGTCAGCGTCCCAGCGGTACATTATTCTCAGGTTGCCAGTCAGGCGCGCGTGCAAGTAGCCCTGCCATTTGCCTGCGGTTATCCTTCCGTGGAGGTGGTCACTGTAAGGGAATCTCTGTATCTTTTCCTCAGTTCCAGGAATATTTCCCTGAGACCCATATTTCCTGCAGTCAGATGAATACCTGTCTGTTTTCAAAATCTTTTTGGGGTCAAGGCATCTTTTGTCAGCCTTTCCAGGTTTTTTGGCGTTGCTTCCAGCTTGTGCGTCGATGATTGCGGATATTTCATCGCAAGCAGCCTCAATCTCTGCAGTCTCATAGCTCGCCATTATTTTTTGGGCTGCCGCCCTGATTCCATTTGCAACAGCCTGGTTTGACAGATTTCCGCAGATATTAATGATGGCGCTTGCGCCCTGGCGCACTCTGCCTGGGTTGTTGATATTTGCCTTTATTGCTTCAAGAATTACGCGAATGTCATTAAAGTAATCTTCATCGCTCTTGGCCATATTTTTGAAATATCCACGCGAGTTAATAAGCTTTACTTATCTCGCAGAATCAGCCTGTCTTTCTATCTCGTTCTTCTTTGATATTGCCAAAGACTTCAAATCCATCCTGTAAGCGGCGATTATCTCGTCAGCCAAAGCGTTCTCAATGCCTTTCTTCTTGTTGAATGATTTATCTGCAGCGCCTTCAACCATGTAGTGCAACACCAAGTCAATACGACGCTGCGGAGCGCACTCAACTGCTTTTGGATAACGGGCACCGCCGTATTCAATCGTGAGTATTTCCTCGCGAGGAGCGGCATTCTCAATCGCCTTGACAAAAACCATAACAGGATTGAGCTTCAGATGCCTTTCAATAATCTCAAAAGTCCCCTTGACAATTTCCATTGCGGTTATTGCCTTTCCAGTGCAGCTTTCACTTGTGCGAGTATGCTTTCCTGACTTGTGGCCAGGAATCATGACTTTGTTAATCAGTCTTTCAACAATGAACACTTTGCTCTTGTGGAACCTTCGCCCAGCATAGCGAGCACCGGTCTTTGGAACAATCCTTGCTTGAGTAGAAATATAGCGCTGCAAGCCCGGATCTTCAACTGTTATTCCGGTAGTTCCCCATTTGTTGAAAACCCGAATCTCACTTTGTGTTTCAGCTTCAGTTGCCATTTTACTTGCGTGCCTTCTCTATCTTCTTCTGGCGTAATGCCAAAAGGCTTTGATCATTGACCTTGATAACGCGCCACCTGATGCCTGACAGGTCGCCGACAGGACCTCCCTGGCGGCCTCCAATTGCCTCTATGATAACTTCATCGTGCTCGTCAATTAATTTTTGAGCCCCATCACCAGGCATAAAAGCAGTAACCTGTTTTCCGTTCTTAATCAACTGCACCCTGCAGCACTTTCTCATTGCCGAGTTTGGCTGCTTTGCCTCGACCTGTCTTTTTTCAAGAACAATTCCCTTTGCCTGCGAAGCGCCTTCAAGAGGGTCTGACGTGCGGCGGGTGTTGAGTATGCGGCGTACAAACATCTTTTTCAGCATCCTGCTGTGGTGCCTTCGCTGCTTCAATCTCTTTGCAGTGTTCAGCCCGTTGCTTTTGTTAGCCATAATCAGCTACCTTTAGTTCTTTTATCGGAAAGTACCTCTGCACGACAGACTCGTACGCCCTTAATGTCTGGGCGTTTCTGCCGATCAGAAGACCCCTTGCCTTAAGATCCGGAGGCACAAGCACGACGACCCCGTCGTCCTGCTCCTTGACCTCCCTCACGTCGATGGGATAAACCAAGTTCTTTATAAAGGTTACTAGTTCGTGCGAAAACTCTGCAATCTTGACTTTCTTCTTCAAACCAGCCTCAATGCGCCTGATATTGGCACCCCGCGGACCAATAGCCTTGCCAATATCGCCAGGCTCAACAATGAAAATAACCTGCTGTTCTGTGATTATGCAGTCCCTCACCCTTGCGCGCGTCATCTGCTCAAAATGCGCGATAACCTGCATGGTGCCGGTGTCGTAAACAATCTTTGAACTCATTGCGCTGCACTCTTAAGAACGCCCACGACAGAAATCGCAAACGGTTTTTTGCACCAGACTCCAAGCTCCTCGTTGGAAACAGGCAGATCCTGGCACTCTATGCCTGCCAATCCGCAGTACTTCTGCAGGTCCTCTTTCACTTTTGGCGGGCAGTTTGAGGACAAATAAATCTTTGCGAGCTTGCCCTGCCTGACAAGCTTCATTGCCTGCGCTGTACCGAGCACAAGCCTCTTGTCAGCCATCAACTTCCTTATTTCCGCAGCAGTATCAGCCATATTTTCACTTCTCCTTCTTTACCCTTGTAATCAGCCCTGGCAGCCCTGTTCCGACAGGCACAGGCTGGTTAAGCATTATGTTCTCAACGACAGAGTCAAGCTCGTCAACCTCGCCTGCCAAGGCAGCGTTGATTATGTGCTTGATTGGCGTCTCGAAAGACGCCCTTGCCAAAACAGACGCCTTCTCAGACACAACACCATAACGGGTGATGCCCTTTACGCCGCCTGAAACACACATTGTGTCAGCGACAAGCATTATGTGCCTGATGTCGACTGTCAAACCCTGCGCCTCAATGACCTTGAAAACCTCGTCAATAATTGCCTGCCTTGCAGCCTCGATTCCAAACACTTCGGCAATTTCGTAAATATCATTGCTTACGGTCCTTGTTGGGTCCACAAAGTCCAGCTCAAGAACCTTTTTCAGGTTTGTGCCGGCTGTGATAATGATGAATTCATCGTGCCTCTTGACAGGAAGAACCTGGGTGATGCCCTTGATTCCTGTTATGTGTATGGTCTTAAGGTCTTCCTTCATCTTGTAAAGCTCATTGAGGTTCTTTTCGTCCTTGCCTTTCAGCTTGACCTCGACAACGCCGTCGCCCTGCTTTACAGTGCCTGCCTTTCCAATGTCCTTTTCCATTGCCTTGCCAAGCGCTAAAGGTGTTACGCCGATGTCCTGCATCTTCTGCACATTGAGCTTTATCTCAATCTTCATGTCCACTATGTTGATTATGTAATCAGTAACGAGCTCGTGAAGCTTTGTTTCCTTTATCCTGAGCGCAAGCTCGCGGATATCCTTGCCCTTGTTGTAAGGCGCCTTGAGGAAAATCTCCATCATCGGCGTTGCGAGTGTCTTCCTTCCGTCGAGAATTTCAATAATCCTTGGCAGGCCCATTGTGACGTTGAGCTCAGCGACTCCTGCGAAGTGGAATGTGTCCAGTGTCATCTGCGTGCCCTGCTCGCCGATGCTTTCTGCGCCAATCAGGCCGACTGCCTCTCCAGGGTCAATGCGCGCAGCAAGGAATTCCTGGTACAGCTTTTCAGCAGCCCTCTTGAGCTTGCTGGCAGGGCACTTCTCCTCAAGCTCCTTCAACAGCTTCGGAGGCATCTTGTCTTCGTATTCCTTCAGTTCTGCGTGAGTCATTTACTTCACCGAGTCAATTATTTTTTGAACATCAATCTGTCCGCTTTCTGACCTTGAAACATCAACACCGTCCTCACCGTATTCAAACTGGATAATCCTTCCGTTTGCGTCACGGACAGTCCTGTCATACTCGACGCGCAGGTCCTGCATTGCATTTGCCAGCCTGCGGTACAAATAACCGGACTTGGGAGTACGCAAAGCAGTGTCCATAAGCGAGTCCCTTCCTGTTATCTCGTGGAAGAAGAACTCGCGCGGGTTAAGGCCGTGCTTGAAGCCGTGCCTGACAAATCCGCGCGCTTCAGGCGACAAATCGCCCTTCTTGAAGCAGCTCAATGTCCTTCCTGTGTATCCCTTGTCAATGCGCTTGCCCCTGAGAGCCTGCTGTCCGACACACGCGCTCATTTGCGTCAGCGCGAGTATGTTTCCACGCGCACCTGACTTGACCATGATCATCGTCTGGATGTCCTTTGGAGTGTTCTCCTTGACAATCTGTCCGCACTTGTTACGCGCGCGGTTCAAAACTTCAAGTATCTTGAGCTCAAGAGTCTCAGCGAGAGTGCGCCCTGGGAATGCATCAAGCGTGCCTTCGTGGAAGCTCTTGATTATGACATTGACTTCCTCCTCTGCCTTTGTGAGGGTTTCGTCAATCTGGTCATTCGCCGCCTTTGGAAGGTCATTGTCTGAGATTGGGGCGCTGAATCCTGTCATGAGAAGCACCTCAATTCCGAGCTTCAGTATCTTGTGCAAAATGTCAACTGTCCTTGAAGGGCCGTAATACCTGTGCAAAGTCCTGAGCATGACTCCCGAGCCCTCTCCTCCGACGCTGTTCTTGTCAATGACACCCTCAACAAGCTTTCCATTCTCGACAACAACAGGCGCTCCTGCCTTGTCAGTTCCCTTGTAGTTGAAGTCTTCAGGGAGCAAAACGCTGAATATTTCCTTTCCTGGCACTGTCTTCTTGTGCGGCAGCCTTGAAAACTCTGTGACGCCGGCTGCGCAAAGCAGCTCAATTGCCTTTTCGCGGTCAAGCTCAAGCTCTGATGTGAGCAGGAAGTTTCCTGAAATTCCGTCGTGGATGCAGCCTATTGCTGACATTCCGTGGCCTGGCGAGACAAGCTGTGTCTGGACTTCCATCAAAATCTCAGCCTCTGCCCTTGCCTCTTCTGTCTGTGGAATGTGAAGGTTCATTTCGTCTCCGTCAAAGTCCGCGTTGTATGGCGCGCAAACAGCAGGGTTAAGTCGCAAAGTCCTTCCCGGCAAAACCTTGATGCGGTGGCACATCATGCTCATCCTGTGCAATGATGGCTGCCTGTTGAAAATTGCGATGTCGCCGTCCATTATGTGCCTTTCAACGACATAGCCCGGCTGCAGCTCCTCAAGCGCAGCCTCCTTTGTCTCGTCTGTTATCTTTTTCTTCTTTCCGTCAGGGCGCACAACATAGTTCGCACCCGGATACTTGCCCGGCCCGTTTTCGACGAACTTCTTCAGGTATGCCATGTTCCAGTCATTGATTGTTTCCGGAACAGTGAGCTTCATTGCCATCACTTTCGGCACTCCGACCTCGTTAATCTTGAGCATTGGGTCAGGCGAGATGACCGAGCGCGCGCAGAAGTTTGTCCTCTTTCCTGCGAGGTTGTGCCTGATTCTTCCTTCCTTGCTCTTGATTCTCTCTGTGATTGTCTTCAAAGGCTGTCCTGAGCGGTGCCTTGCAGGCGGAACCTGCGCGATTGTGTTGTCAAAGAACGTTGTGACGTGGTACTGCAAAAGGTCCCACAGGTCCTCGATTATGATTTCAGGCGCTCCTGCGTTGATGTTTTCAAACAGGCGCTGGTTAATCCTGACAATGTCGCCGAGCTTGTGCGTAAGGTCGTCTTCTGAGCGCTCGCCTGATTCAAGCGTGATGCTTGGGCGCACTGTGACAGGAGGAATTGCGAGAACTGTGAGGATTGTCCATTCAGGGCGCGCGTAAGTCGGGTCAATGCCGAAGAGCTTGCAGTCATCGTCCTGAATCTTCTCAAGGCGCGCGCGGACTTCAATCGGGCTCAGGCGCTTTTCGCCCTCCATGAACGTGGTTGGCTTCTCAATGGTTATCTTTGTCTGCTTTGCCTTGCAGTGCGGGCACTTGTTGGTTGATTTTGTTGAGTCAATTATCTCCTTTATCTTTGCCCTGCGCGCCTCAATTCCCTCTGCCTGCTCAACCTCATTAAGCAGGGCATTGTAGCGGGTTATCTTTTCCTGCGGGATAAGAATCCTTCCGCACTCCTTGCAGGTGCACTTCAAAAGCGACTGGATGATTCTTGCGAACTTGACGTGGACAACAGGGCGCGCCAGCTCAATGTAGCCAAAGTGGCCGATGCACTCCTTGAGCTTGCTTCCGCATGTCTTGCAGCGCAATCCAGGGTCAATGACTCCAAGGCGGACGTCCATAAGGCCGCCGTCAACAGGATAACCTTCCTTGTCATAAAGTTCAGGAGTGACAATCTTTGCTGAAGCCATTTTCTTTATCATCTTCGGGCTCAAAAGGCCGAAAACAACGCTCTCAACCTGCTTAAACACAGAGTGCACCTGCGCCTCAATGCGCTCAGGCGAGATTGGCTTCTTTGGAACCTCAGCTACTGCGGCAACAGCCTTTTCCTCTTCTGTTGCAAGCTTCTCAGTGCGCTTTTGTGCGACCTCTGCCTTCATTACAGATTCCCCGCCTGCCGGCTCAACCTTGACAACCGGAGCTTCAGGCTCTGTCGCTGCTGCGAGCGCGTCCTTTGCCTGCGGTGCTTCAACCGCTTCTTCTTTCTTTTTTCTTGGCATTTATACTCCGTGTGATTCCATTTTCTTGAATGCTGTGTAAACAGCACCAACTGCTTTTTCAAATGCTTCGTAGTTTTCAAACGCAGTGTATGGGACTGTGAACTTGACTTCATTGCTGTAGCCTTCAGGGCCTGAGGGAACCACTTCTGAAGAAATGCCTGCCTTTGCAAGCGCATCCCTTATGCTGTAATTCCCGCCCATCTTGTGTGACTTGACCGAGCAATAAATTGTGGTTTTGTCCTTTGGGTCCAATGTGAACCCCATTTTGCCTGAAACTCCAGAGTCAATACCAACAAGGAGTGTTGACTCATTCTGCGAGTCCACCCTTGCGCTGACTCCTTTTGTTCTGGCTGCATCTACAAGTATAACTTCCAGGCAGTTCATTTTAGTGGGCTCTGGAACTAGTGAATTACATCTCTGCGTATCTGGTGCTGTTTTCATTTTAGTACTTGTTTTTCAGGACGAGCTTTGGATATATTCCAAGCGACTTGAATTCGTCCAGTATGAGCTTGAATGCGTAGCTGATTTCAATGTCATTCACGTCAACATTGTCCCCGCAAATCGGGCAGTAGCGCTTGTCCTTGTAAGTGTCGTGAATCGCGATGACTCCGCAGTTTTCGCAGATTGGGACAACTGTCTTGTCAGAGTCGAAGCGCTCCTTGAGCAGCAATGAGGCTCCGTGCGCGACAAATGTGTCCTTTTCCATTTCTCCAAGCCTGAGGCCGCCTTCCTTTGCCCTTCCTTCTGTCGGCTGCCTTGTGAGAAGCTGGATTGGGCCGCGTGCACGAGAGTGTATCTTGTTCGCGACCATGTGCTTGAGCTTGAGGTAGTACATGCTTCCGATGTAAATCTGGGCATCCATCTTTTCGCCTGTAAGCCCATTGTACAGTGTTTCTGTTCCGTTCTCGCGGAATCCCAATGACAAAAGCTCCCTGCGCATTGCCTCTTCAGGCTCTGACTCAAAGGTTGTGCCGTCAATGTGCCTCGCTGCCAGCGCGCCCATCTTTCCGCCCAACAGCTCAAGCAGGTGCGCCATCGTCATACGCGACGGGATTGAGTGCGGCGAGAAAAGCATGTCAGGGACTATTCCTGATGCTGAGTACGGCATGTCGCTTTCAGGGACTATCAATCCGACAACTCCCTTTTGTGAGTGCCTTGAGCAGAACTTGTCGCCGATTTCAGGGATGCGCTGGTCGCGTATCCTGACCTGGACGAGCTTGTTTCCCTCCTCGTTTTCAGTAATGAGGACAAAGTCAACAACCCCTTCCTCGCCGTGCCTCAAAGCAACTGAGCTTTCGCGGCGGATGTTTGATGAGAGTGAGTATTCTTCGAGCGAGCTGAGGAACCTTGGCGGCGAGGTCTTTCCGATTATGACATCCTCTTCCCTGACCTGCGCTTCAGGATAGATTATTCCGTCGCCTTCAAGCATCCTGTAGTCTTTTTCGCTCTTGTATCCCTTGACTTCCTTGTCAGGGATGCAGATGTTGTCCATAAGCCCGCCTGAGTACCTGAGCTCCTCTGCGACAGCCGGGCGGAAGTAGCTTGAACGCGCAAATCCGCGCTCGATTGAGCCGCGGTTGAGGATGACTGCGTCCTCCATGTTGTAGCCCTTGTAGCTCATCACCGCAACGACAATGTTCTGGCCGCAGGGGTGGGTCTCATAGCCCGAAAGCTCGTGCATTATTGACTGCACTATCGGAACCTGAGGAGTGTGCAAAAGGTTGACGTCCATGTCCATCCTTGCAGGGAAATTCGCGGCATAGAACCCGATTGCGTGCTTTTGGTTCTTTGAGCCGATTGCAAGCCTTGCAGAAGGGTTGTGGTCTCCGAACGGAACAAGTGTCGTAACGATTCCCATCATTGCCAATGGGGTGATTTCCAAATGAGTGTGCTCAGGAGTTAGCTCTTTTTCGTCAAATGCGAGGAGCGCGTTCTCCTCCTCTCCTGCGTCAAGGTATTCTATGACTCCCTGCTGGACAATGTCATTCCAGCTTATCTCGTTCTTCTGCAA
The DNA here is from genome assembly GCA_041489925.1 of Candidatus Nanoarchaeia archaeon. Classification (GTDB taxonomy): domain Archaea; phylum Nanobdellota; class Nanobdellia; order Woesearchaeales; family ARS49; genus JAWAAW01. The sequence goes on along the minus strand of JBGPSD010000006.1, from coordinate 40,754 downwards.
TTGCTTGATGTGCTTTTCAGTGAGAAGCGGGATTCCGTCCTTGACAACAATCAATGGCCTTCTTGTCCTTCCGCGGTTTGTCTCGATGAAAACCTGGTTAAGGTGCTCTTCGAACATCACGTTCATGTTTGAGGAAAGCGTTCCTGCCCTGCGTGCAGAGCGTATCTGGCTGACAAACTCCTTTCCATTGTCAATATCCCCTGCGAACTTGCCGTTGACAAATATCTCACTCACGGTCGCACGCTCCTCATGCCCATTCCCTTGAGCTGTTTCAATACTTCCTGCTCGTCAGTTTCCTTTGAGACCTGCGCGAAAAGTGCAAGGTTCTTTCTGAGTCCGATGTTTGTTCCTTCAGGCGTTTCTGCCGGGCAGAGCCTGCCAAGGTGTGTTGCGTGAAGCTCGCGTGCCTCGAAGTTCTCCTGCGAGCTTGACAAGGGCGAGACAACACGCTGCAAGTGTGAGATTGTGTTCAGGTGGTTAAGGCGCTGGATTCTCTGCGAAACTCCTTTTCTTCCGCCGACCCAGTTTCCTGTTGCCATTGAGCTGTAAATCCTGCTTGTGAGAAGCTTGTCGCGGATAATCACCCTGATGCTTGGGAACTTGCCGCGCTTAACGATGCGTTGGAAGTTGTAGAGAATGTCGCCGATAAGCACCTTGAGGTTCATGCGGAACAGGTCGCTAAGCAAGTCGCCTGACATCTTGATGCGCTTGTTCATGTAGTGGTCCTTGTCGTCCAATGGCACTTCGCCGTTTGCGCCCGCGATGTACTTGCGCAGCATCTTGCAGATGTTGTATGCCTTGAAAATCCTGTCCTCTTTGAGAGTCCCGACGTGCGGAAGCAGGTACTTGTCAATTATTTCGTTCATCCTTTCCAGGCGGATTTCCTTTGCCTGCGTGATGCCTATCTTCTTTGCGATGTAGTCAATCGCGTCCTCGCTGTTCTTCACGTTGACAAACTCGAAAAGGTTGATGAGCACTTCGTCATACTGCTTGTCCTTTGAGATGAACTGCATTATTTCCTCATCCTTCAGCAGCCCGAGGGCCTTGACGACTATTATAATAGGGACGCGCTTGACGCGGGTGAACGAAAGGTAGAACAATCCGTCCTTGAGGCGCTCAATCGTGTGCGGAATCTTGAACGGGCCGTTTTCCGAGAAGAGCTTGCCTGTGAAGTTTGTTACGCCTGAGCTTTCCTCCACGATAAACCTGTTGCTTGCAAGGTCCTCGATGTTGACAAGGACACGCTCTGTGCCGTTGATTATGAAGTAGCCTCCTGGGTCATCAGGGTCTTCGCCATTCTTGATGAGCTCCTCCCTTGACATCTTGCTAAGGTGGCACTTCTTGCTCTTGAGCATTATCGGAAGCGAGCCAATCTGTGTTGTGAAAGTCTCCCTCTGGACATCGTTGATGTGCGACGAGACCTCGATGAATACAGGCGCTGCGTAGCTGAGCTTCCTTAGCCTTGCCTCGACAGGGAGAAGCTCCCTGACTGAGCCGTCTGCCTCTGTTATCGTTGGCACCTTGACCTCAATCTTGTCAAGGCGTATCTTGAATGACTCAACATTTGGCGGAATGATTGTGGGCTCAATGTCCTTGTTCTCGTTAACTATCCTCTGCAGTTCGTGCTCGACAAAGAAGTTAAAGCTCTCAATGTTGCTGTTCACCAAAGAATTGTCAGCGAAATGCTTTGCGATGAGCGTCTTGGCTATGCTTGGCATTATCTGCTCACCACCCTTCTGTAGAACACTGCTTCCCCTGCTGTCGGGGATTTCCTTGAGATTTTGATAATGTCGCCTTCCTTTGCGTCAAGCCCCTGTATCGCAGGGTCATCCTTGTATACCCTTGGAAGGTCGCGAAGGTCTGCAACATACCTGTCAAAGAGGTCTTTCTTTTCTTTCTCGCTGAGTTTCACGTGTTTCGGAACCAGTACGTGTTTGCTCACGTCAAATTCTTTTCCCATTTTGTGCGAGGCCTCTCAGTGTAAGCGGGCCCGACGCGATTTGAACGCGCGACCAGCTGGTTAAAAGCCAGCTGCTCTAGTGCCTCAGTAGTCGCTTTTTACGGCGGCAAACTGACCAGGCTGAGCTACGGGCCCATAAGTTTGACTGAATATGATTGTGAAACCAGATGTAAAACAGGCAGGTATGGCTGAAATGATGGGAAATGAGTGCTGCTCCATGCAAAAAAATGTGTCTCCTCACTCTATTCGCAATTATATCGAATTTTCCGAGGGCTATTTATAAAGGTTACGCTTTTTAAGGGATAAAATCGCAGACTCAGGTGCTTATAGCAATTTTTTATAAATCCTTCTAAGCTCAATTTCCCTTGAGTGAAGGTCGCCCGGAGTGCCTGAGATGTGAACCTGCCTTCCGCTTCCTGGAATTGTCACGCGCACTTCCCCTGTCTGTTCAACAATAAAACCAAGAGTCCTGAGCTGGCTCATCACCTTGTCAACAGGCTTTGTGCTCTTGAAAATCTTCTGAATCTGTTCGAGAATCTCCTCTCCTGTGTTGCTTGGCTGGTTTGCTTCGCGGACTGCGCGCAGCATATCCGCCCTTCTTGTGTCAGTAGGGTTGCTTGCGAAGTAGCAGTCAATAACTGCAATGACCATGTCGCGCAGTTCTCCTGAATAAAACTCAGTAATGTTCGCAGGCACAGCGAGCATTGCTCCGCCCTCGCCTGCCTTCTTTTGGAATCTGGCAAGCTGCTGCCCCATTCCATAATTTTGTCGCTTAAGCTCTTCAACCTGGATGTCTCTGTTTTGCGTCTCATCTGATGCAAGCCTGAGCAGTTCATCAAGCTCTGCAACCTGGCCCTGCAGCGCTGTTTCCTTCGTGCTTCCGGTTGTTTTTGCCTGCTCCATTTCAGCAATCCTGGCTGCGTGGGTTTTTTTCAAATCCTCAAAGCGCTTTGCAGTCTGCAATCCCTTTATGCCGTTGAAAGTGCTGAAGTCATGAACCACCCTGTAAAGCGCGCTTTCCCTGATGAGTTCATGGATTTCCTCAACCATTGCGCTTGACCCAGGCACCAATGAGCCTGTTCCCGGAGCCAATGGCCCTGTTTCTGGAGCAGTGGTTGTTGTTTTTGGCAGCAAATAATGGCGGACTCCATTTGGCCAGTAAATGCCTACTGCGCCGTTGTAAACGTTAATGCCTTTTGTCGCATCCTTCAGCTTGAAAGAGAATGGCAATGATGGCGAGGGCTCAACAATGACGTGTGCAATTCCGCCAAGCAGGAAAGCAAGGTCATTTGGGTTGACCACAGTTATGTCCTGCCTGTACCTGCTGACATAAACAACAGGAAGCTTGTTTTCAGACTTGTTCCTGAGAATGTCTGCGACAAAAGGAAGGTCATCATCAGTAATCCAGTGCGGCGTTGTCTTGACTCCGAGGTCAAGGCCGTCATAACCGCCGCCAAGTGCGCGGATAATATCATTGATTATCCTTGGCTTCAGTATTTTTCCGTATGTTCCGCTTGGTGTTGTCGCCGCGTAATCGTGGGTGAACACGACATTGAATCTGTCATTTGCGGTGTTCCCGACAATGTCTGATGTGCGCGCAGCGCCCTGCTTCTGTTCTACCATGCGGATGCCCATTATTCCCTGACCGCCTGCGCCATTCTGCAGGTCGTACCAGGCAGTGTTTATTTTGACATGCCCCTTTTCAAATGCAAACCCGTCCACAGCGATTCCAGAAAGCTCATTCCTGCGGATATACCTGTGCGGGCTTCCGGCAATCCAGTCAGCAACAACGCCTGCAAGGTCATTAAGAGTCTTTTTGCTGTTGACCGGGAAAACCGCTGAGTAGATGCGCGCCATATCACGTTAAGATACTCAGAACGTCTTTTTAAAGCTTATGATTTTAACTACTTATTGGTAGTTACCTCTTGTGCGCGAAAACAAAGCGGTAAGGGGAATCCTGGATTAAGAAATTAGTATCCGTAATAACAGTCACTAATGTTTTTTCAACAGGGAAGTGCGTGACTTCAAGCCCGCATTCAACATCAAGGTCAAACAGGTTGTTGTTCTTCTGCTCTGATGCGGCAATGTCATTTGCCAGCTGTAGGATTTCCTTCAGCCGGACTTCTTTCATTGTTGGCAGGAATTCCGGCCTTGTCACCATGTCGCCTTTCTTTTCCTCAATCTGGTAGTCTATTGTGAACCTGACGCTATTTCCTGCGATTGTTGTTGTTGTCCTCGGCTGTGCCTTCTCAATTACTTCAATGCCCTTGTCTCTCAGCAGTTCAAAATTCCCAAGGCAGTTCATTATGTGCGCGTCAATGTATTCTGACAATTGCTGTTCAACTGTTGCTGAGTCAGGGGCATTGTTAACCCCTGCGTCATAAAGATAAGATGTTTTTAACGGCTCAAAATAATTAACGCCAAGCTCTGCATAGCCGCCGTGCTTTCCTATTGCGAGCAGTGCATCGTCTGCCAACAGGCCAAGGCACTGCTCAACAAGCTGTTCTGCGCTTGAGGGCTCAACAGGGCGCACAAACACTTTCTGGCTGGTGAGGTCAACAACGTAAAAAACAATTGCTGACAGTACAAGAAGAACCATTCCAAGCATTATGAAAAGTGTTACTTGTGCTTTCATAGGAATCTTGCCTTTTGCTCGTTTAATGACGACATTATTGATGCTATCTGGCTGCTGTCTGGCGGCAGAACAGTTACGTGGCACAGCCCCCTCTTGTAATCCAGCAGGTTGTCAGTGATTGTGGTTGTGGAGTCTGAATAAGACGCGGTGTATTTCACATCCCAGTTCCTTGAAACCCTGTCAAGCTTTTCGTTTATTCCCAGGAAGCGGTGCGTGCCTGCTGGCTCTTTTATTTCGCGCAGTTCCAAATAATTGCTTGGCACTGTGTAAATTTCAGGAGCGTCTGTTTCAATCATCACTTCGCCTGCTGCCAAATCAATTACGTTCTTTCCAAATCCCATTGACTTGAAGGCAGTGCGCTTGTTTGCGTCAATCAATGCGCTGTCATAAACATACCTTGTGTATTCAATTACGCCGTTGAGCAGTAACTTCTGGTTTGCCAAATCAACCAATCCGCATAACGGGCAGTCAGAAACCAATTGCTGTGAGACTGCTTTTTGTATGCAGAGCTTGTACGCGTATTCCTTTATTATGAAACCAAAGCTGTATTCAAACCTGCCTGTGTCAATATCATAAGTACTGACAGGAGTGAGATTCATGCAGACAACTCCATATCTGCCGTCCAATTGTATTTCCCCAGAGCCGTTGACAAGCTCTGTTAAATTGCCTGTTTTTGTGTTCAGTTCCATTGCTTTTACTTGGTAAGTCGGCCTTCTGCACGCAGTTATGCTTCCAACAATCGAGCTGTTCAAATCCTTTGCAGTGTAATCAACCTTTTGCCCCTGGTCATAAACAACTTTCCCGCTTCCGCTAGTGGTCATTGTCATTATTCTTCCAACATTGAACTGCGCATCATTAACATCCTCAACCAGAAAACACCCAGCCTGCACAGCGCTTGCCTTCTCCACACTAAACTGCTTGTTATCAGCCACAAGCATAATCACGTCATTTGAAGTACTTCCCTTGTAGTCCATAGAATCAGCAGAGCTTGCTGTCATTACGCCGTTATTCCATTGGACGTTTTGGGCGTTGCTCAGGATTATCGGTCCCTCGCGGAGTTCGCCAACACGGCCTGCTTGATAATTATCTTTTCCACTCGAACTCACCATATCTGCATTTTCCACTGTTGCCCCGCTCGGCAGTGTTATTTTATCTGCATGGATGAGTTTGCCATTTGAGTCTACTACAACATTAACTCCATTCTTGTACGTAGCCCCATCTTTCGTGTAAGAATTAACATTCAGACTGTAAGTTCCATCTGCATTCTGCTGAAAAGAATTAACGCCACCCGCTTCAACACCTTGAACATTTTTGAATGTTTCTTCGAATTGGTTTTGAGGGGTTTTAGTAACAGTTTCTCCTTCTTCTTTAATAGCCGCATAAACACTGTTTGTTAATAGCACTACAATAAAGATAATTGTATAAATAGCATACTTGCGCATATTATCCTCTTTTTAAATTAAATTTAGAAATGGCGGTTATAAATCTTACTCTTTTGCCAACATAATAGATTCACCAACAGGCTTTAATTTTTCTCCACCATAACGGTATATTTTGTTGTCTTTGTCTGGGTTCTGTTGCATGAATAAATTTGTTGGAATCCAATACTGCACATTGTTACTGATTCTTGGAGCGATATATTTGTCTTCTTTAGGTCCGCCGCTTATTGCATCAATTCTCTTAATTGTGCCTGTGTTGTTGGTAATTGTTTCTCCTTTAAGTATGTCAAATTTGGAATACATCAATATTGCTGGAATTGAAGGAACATTTTCCTGTTTCAATATTTTAAGAACTGTGGGATCTTCATTGACTCCAGCGTATCCTTTAAGTCCCTTATCAGTATTGTATCCTACAAACTTAATTTTGCCAGCAAACTGTTCTGATAACTTTCTGAAAATTATTGCATTTCTTTGACTGATTTCTTCTGCTTTGTTTGGTACGGTCGGATCCCTATTATGATAGAAAAACGCCAACACCGGCTTTCTCTCCTCTGCTCTCAAATGTTTCTGAAATACAAGAGCGTCATAATTTGTTGCTTGGGTAGAAGCATCATACTTGACGTATTCAACCGGAGCGCCTTTCAAAATCTCTTCCACTGTTTCTTTTTTCATCTGGTCTGCGATTTCTGATTCGGTTATTTCGTCTGTTTTTTGAGCTATGTCCTGGCCGTATGCTGCTTTTGTGCCTGTCGCTGTCATTATTGAGCTTGCGCCTGCGAGAACAATCGCTGCTGCTGCTCTTTTTGCAAACATGCTGAGAAATCCCCTGCGGGTGTAAGCAGGGTTTTGTGTAACGCGGGCAACTGCCGGCGCCTGCTGCTTTACAATTGCGTCTTCAAGGCCGTGCACCATTCCTGCTATTTTATACTCAAGAGCTGAAAGTTCATCTGACTTGACCGGCTGTCCTGTAAGAAGCCTTCCGTATGCGTTTTCCCAAGCTCCGATGAAAGCCTTAGTCTGTTCTGCCATTTTAGCGCCTTTTTCAACCAATAATCTTATCCTGTTAGCGTCATAACCTTCTGCCTTAATCTCAGCAAGCACGTCAGCATCAAGCAATGACTGCAAAGCATCCATCAGTGCTGAAAGAGCGCCAATTTCTGACCGAAACACACTGGGATTGAACCATGTGTGCTTCAATCCTATCTTTTCTGACTTTGCGTTAGGGTCATCAGTTGTCTTTATCGCCTTGTTTGTCGCGACAAGCGCATTCCAAAATTCCAAAGAGGACATTTTGCCAATGCGCCTCTGCCGTAATTCCTGTATGCGCCCGCAGTAGTCACTGATAAGCTTTACAACCCTGCGCACTCGCTGCTCGTCCATCTAATGCACCTCTTTTTCGCTCCGAAAAAGAGACCAGCGGAATGCCGCAGCATTACGCGCTGCCTCTTTGTAGAAAGAGGCGCATCTAGGATATATAAAGGCAACGGAATATTTAAATTTGGCGAGCAGTTTACTGCAAGTATGCGCATCGCGATTGATTTTGATGGGACAATAGCAAACACAAACAGCCTCCATCATGACTACTGCAAGGAGCACTTTGGCATCGAACTGCCGATTGAGGCAACTGTTTCGCCCCTCAGGGAAGCGTTCCTGACTGCTGAGCAGATTAAGGAATTGCGCAGGTATATCCACCGTGAGGCAACCCTGCTTGCGCCTTTGGTGCCCGGTGCCAGGGCGGCGGTACAGCAGCTTGCGGACGCAGGCAATCAAATAATAATCCTGACTGCCCGCCCTGCAAAGGGGGTTCTTTTTGCAAAGAAATATCTTGCGCTGAACAAAATACCTGCCCATCATTTTATTTTTATCGAGGAAAGCAAAAAGCGCAGGCTTTCTGACGGCACACTCCTGACAAAGAAACTGGTTATCGAGAGGCTTAATATTGATGTGATGATTGAGGACCAGGTAAAGGGGGTCTCAGGTTCTGGAGGCAGGATAACCGCAATCCTCCTGAATCAGCCGTGGAACCGCAATGAAAAAATCTCCGCGGGAATCATACGAATGGGCAGTTGGGGTGAAATTGCCAAATTGCTTCTCTCACCGGTCGCAGTTTAAGAAAAGAGGCGCATTATTGGTGTGTGAAGCCAACGGAATATAAAAACATTTAGCCAGAATCAGAGCTTGCGGACAATAGCCACCAGGCTTTCGCGCTTTTTAGGGTCATACTGGATTTCAGTGTTAAATTTCAGCTCTGCAGTTATTTCAGCAGAAGGGCCTGACATCATGTTTGCGTAGACTGGGGCGTAAGGCGGATCGTACCTTGCAATAATGCTGAAAGCAGTGTGGGTTATTTGCACTTTTGCTATTCTTGGCTCGCCCCTGAAGAACTTGTAGGTTGTTTTTGCATCAGGCTCAAGATTCAAGACCCTGTTCACAAGGCTGTGGATTATGCTGTTGCCTTTGTGAAGCGGAAAGTCTGGAGACTGCGAGAGTACCCACTGCTTTTTTCGCCTTGCACCGTAAACGACAGTTTGCTCCATCATTTTCAAGCCCTTTGCAGCCGTTTATTAAGCTGCTGGAGGAAATGTTTATATCCTCTGATGATGCCTGCAGTATTATGCGCCTCATCCTTAACGCCAAGAAGACAATACAGAAGAACGCTGAATTCTATTTTGAAAAGGGAAAGAAAGCAAAGGGAAAGATTGAGGGATTGAAAGAGGCATTAAAGCGGTTTGAAAAACAAAAGGAAAAACTGCAAAAAGAGCAGGCGAATGTAATTGCGAAATTAGAGAAGCAAAAGCCTGTGGCATCTGACAGGAAAAAAGAATGGTATGAAAAATTCAGGTGGTTCTACTCAAGCGAAGGAATGCTTTGTGTCGGAGGAAGGGACGCGACAACAAATGACATTATCGTCAAGAAGCACACCCAGCCAGGAGACTTAATCTTTCACACAGAAGCGCCGGGAAGCCCGTTCTTCATAATCAAGGCAGAAAACAAGCAAATAGGCGAAGCAACCAAAGAGGAAACCGCGCAGGCAGCGGCAACATTCTCAAAAGGCTGGAAATTAGGGCTCAGTTCAATGGAAGTCTACCACGTCACGCCAGAGCAGGTCACAAAAGAGGCAAAAGCAGGCGAATACCTGACAAAAGGGGCGTTTATGGTAATCGGAAAAAGGACTTATTATCACCCCACTTTGGAAGTGGCGATAGGAATTCTTGATGACGGAAGGATAATGTCAGGTCCTTTGCCCGCGATAAAAAAGCACTGCAAAAAATACGCAGTAATCAAGCAGGGCGATGAAAGGCCGTCAGAAATCGCGAAAAAGCTGATTCACCAGTTCGGCGCAGGAACACCTGATGAAATAATCAGCGCTTTGCCATCCGGTGAAATGCGTGTTGCGAAGCAGTAATGTTTATATACGAACCAAACAAAGTTCTCAATAATAAAAAAGAGGTGAAAAATCATGGCGAAAAAGAAGGCGAAGAGAACGGCAAAGAAGGGCAAGAAGTCAAAGAGAAAAACCTGCAGATACTGCTGAAAGTTCTGTGATATAATGGACACTCATTCACTGCCAATAATTGTAAGAATCGGAAAAGCCGGAATTACTGACACGATTATTGCCGAGATAAAAAAGCAAGTCAGGAAAAGAAATGTAATCAAGGTCAAGTTCCTTCCTGTGCAGGCGTCAGGAAAGGACAAGAAGGCGTTTGCAAGGGAGCTGGCTGAAAGGTCAGGCACGCAGCTTGTCGCACAGGTGGGATTTGTCGCGGTGCTGAAGAAGATAACGCCATAGTTTAAATACCACTTCCCCATAAAGCAGATGCAAAAAGAGGGAAAACATGCCTGATGACAATATGCCGTGGCTGACAGAGGATGTAAAGGGCGCTGCAAGCAAGCGCATGATATTACACGATTTCTTCAACAAGAAGTTCAAGAAGGATTTCCCGAACTGGGAAAAACTGAAGGATGAAGAGAAAAAAGCGCTCCTCACAAGAATGGACTCCAAAAAAGCAGAGGAGTACGCAGACCACGACGAGCTTGAAATCCAGCGCGACCAGATACTGACAATGCCTTACCCAAAGCCCTCTAACAAGTACTACCTGATTTACGAGGTTCCGCACGAAAGCATAGAGCCGGTCTATTACTGGTGCCTCGGCCACATGACCAATGACTGGGGCTACCCCGTCGTGCATAAAATCTCAGACATATTCACAGCAGCGGAGCATTCATCATTCTACGGCGCGTCAGCACAGCGCCTCGGGCTCGCGCAGGACAAGGTCGCGCAGTACTTGGCATCAATCGGCAAGATGATAAAAGACATGTTCCAGCTGGTCCGCGAACTCAGGTGGATTGACGAGAGAAAGAGGTATTACGAGGATTCTGACTTGGGGCAGGAAGGGGCTGAAATCGCTCTGAAAGGGCTCTGGACAGACATGGTTGACGGTGTTGTCGGCGGGCAAAGGACTTCAAGCAACCTTTTCGTGATGGCGCAGCAGCTGCAGTTCTCAGCACTGCCTGACCTTTTCTTCAACGTCCATATCACAAAGAAAATCGTGGGAAAAATCAAGGGCAAGCCTGCTGACAAGGTGACTGATGAGGATTGCAGGAAGATGGTTGACGAGCTTGTGGAAAAGCAGGCAGGCGGGTTCAACAAGGAAATGAAGAATGTACTCAAGCGAAAGCTCTACCAGTACCTTGTTTGGAAGTCGGAAACGTGGATTGAGATACAGCAGCGCAGGCGCTTCACGCTCGAATACCTTGACCAGCACTATCAGGTAATCAAGATGTACATGAGCTGGGTCAAGCCGTACCTGAAGCACATAAAAAAGCTCGGCTCAGATGTCACGAAGATGAGCTCGGCAGACCTGATAGCCGCTTTTGAAGGCTCGCTGGTTGAGATTGAAGTGCTCGGGCAGAAGATTCCAGAGAACAACAAGGATGTTTACTCGTGCATAATGCTCACTTTCCAGTACAGGACGAGGCCTGAAATGCAGTTCTCGCAGGAAGGCGGCTACCACCGCGGGCCATTGCACCAGGGCGAGACAAAGATTTTCTGGCGCGCATATGCATGGACAGAGAAGCAGATTGAGGAATACAAGGCGATGAAGGACGAGGAGGACTTTGAGCTGATAAGCAGCATTGACCGCTCTTTAAACGCTGCAATGGACGCGCTTGGCGCTGATTTGAAAAATTACCTCAAGGAAGCGCGCGGTTTGCGCGAGGAAAAGAAAAAGGAAGTCAAGGTGGTGCAAAAGCTTGACCTGTTTGAGCCGTTCAAGGCGATTGGAAAGGGCTTTGCAGACACATTTACCTCGATACTTCCTGAGAAAAAGAAAAAAGAGGGCCAAAGCAAGGCAAAGCTTGATGAGGAGATAAAAAAAGCTGAAGGCGTAGTGACAAAGGATTTGTGGCAGAACTACAAGAACTTCAAGAAAGCGCACAGATTGCTCTCTTGGTGATTTCTGTTTTCATTAACGCGGACTCCATCAAGGCGCTGCGGCGCAAAGTGACCCTCCTCACTCATGCAAGACGAACTCCGTTCAGTCTTGCGAGTTCGGAGAAATAATAATTGAAGAACTTCCATTATCGTTGGTCACTTGCCGACGAAGTCCGCAAGTTCGTCGACAATCTGCGGATTGTCGAGATCTGCGACCGTAGGGAGCCGTAATTTATAGTCGTTTTCTCGTTTTATAAATTTTATAGAATAACGCATATAAGCTCCCAAGCCATAGTATCCCCTATGGCAAACGGAGTGTTTTCGCACAAGCACGCGGATGATTCTGCGTGCCCGAGCTGCGGGACGCCGATAAAGCACGGCGTCACAACTCAGTACCTTGACGACCTTGACGCAGAGATTTGCGCTGTCTGCGAACAGCCTTTGGCAGATGAGCAGGACAGCACACAGAAACGATGATTGTTCTCAGCGAATACGAAACTTTATAAAGCCCAAAATAGTAGGAGGGCTATACAGAAAGTGTGGGTTCTGAAAGTTATCAATAAGCACAGTGAAGACAATGGCGGAAACACCAAAAAGACCGCAGGGCAAACCCGTTCAGGCAAAGCCAGCTCAGTCAAAACATGCTTTGCCAACTGAATTAGCTGCTCCTGCACAGTTTTCTGACGATCCGAGCAAGACTGTAGTTCTCAGAGCACAAGACAGCACGAAAAATGAGCTTGTGGACAAAATGCTTGATGCTGAACAGGCACGGGCAGATGAAAAAAAGAAAGCATCGCAAAGAATTGCAATGCCAGAACCATCAGCAAAGCCTGCATCACAAAGAATTGCAATGCCAGAACCATCAGCAAAGCCTGCATCACAAAGAATTCAAATGCCGCCAAAGCCAGCTCCAACTCCTCCTTCAATTCCAAGGCAGTCAGGCGTAATCCCGAAGCCAGCAGCTCTTCCGCCGTCTGCATCACAAAGGATTTCTGCGGCGCCGACACAGTCCTCGACAAAAGTGTTAAATCCTATTACCGCGCTTGACATGTTTTATACTACTGTTAAAGAATCAGTGGAAACAATTGTGCTTGAGCAATTCAGGAGCAAGCCAGACTGGAACCTTGTCCTTCCTGAGGCAATCAAGGAGAACGAGCAATACCGCGATATTGTTGCAAAGAGACTCGCTGATCACCACAAATTATACGAGGCGATAAAAACATTCCTTGCCGGTGCAGCTTCTTACAAGGCACGGGCAGAAGGCGCTGACACAAAAATACAGAACTTGCAGAACGGACCTGGCGCAGATTCATACCGCAAGCTTACGCAACAGCAGGAAGAGATTGACGCTGTAAAGGCAGCTCTTAAGGCGCAAAGTGATAGCCTTCAGGAGCAAAGCGCGAGCCTTCAGGAACGCATTGACCACGTAACAAAACAGGAACAAATTATTCAGAAAGCTTTCACAGAAGCAGAGGCAAAGCTTTCAGATGCCAGCGACAAAGAAAGGCTTGCAAGGATGGGAATTGAGGAAGTACAGCGCGAGCATGAAACGCTTGCAGTGGAACAGCAGGCAATACAAGGGGAATACGATAAGATTGCAGCAGCACGCGAGGCAATTGCAAAAGACCGTGAAGCTCTCGCAGCAGCACCTGCAGCTGACCCTGCGCAAAAGAGCGCGCTTGACGAGATTGCAAAGCAGCTTGACGCCAAGAGCAAAGAGCTGCAACAGGACAGGGCTGCATTGGACCAGATGGTTGTGTCATACCAGCAGGACGATACAAAGCTCGTAGAACGCACAGCTGATGTTGACGCGAAATATAAGGATTTGGCAGGAAAATACGCAGAGCTTGAGAGGCGCGAAAAGCTTCTCTCAGACGGCCAGAAAGAGTATGTTAACAACACCGTGGAGTTTTCAAAACAGAATTCAGACTTATCAAAACAGGCTGCAGAATCGGACAAATCGCGCGAAGAGCTTGCCAAATCGCGCGAAGAGATCGCACAGCAGAAGCAGGAAATGTACGAGTTACTTGCAAAGCTTGTGGGCGGAGTAAAGAACGCATACTCAAGGATTGATGACAAGAACAGGAAGATTCACACGATAATTGAGATTGCTGCGAGAGAAATGGATGACATTGTGCATCAGGAACAGGCTCCGAGTGATGAAATGGCATTATTGAGCCAGCTTGACCAGATGCTGAACTACTTTGCCAAGCCAGATGCCCCGAAGCCTAACGCTTAAATACAAAGCAGCAGTTGTACTTCTATGATGGAAAACATTGACTTTGACAAAATAAGGAAAATGGCTCCTGACAGGCGCATAAAAACATTGAGGGAACTGCAGGAAAAGCTCGATGAGTTCATCAAGGAGCGCGAAAAGGAAATCTCAACAAGCCAGGATGAAATCAGGGACGCGCAGGATTTCCTGAAAGATGCAGAGGAAGAGCTTCAGGTCCTTGAGGAAATGCAGGCAGAGGCGCCGAAAATAAAAGAAGTCAATGTTGAAAAGCTCTTTGAGCCTGAAAAAAAGAAGCAGGGCAGGGAGCTTGAGCAGATTGCAGAGCAGGAAGGCCCAAAGACACCGCCGTCTTCTTTGGAACAGCAGGCATACATCTCAAGGCTTGCCCAGCAGCCTGTCGAAAACATTTACGAGAGGGTTAACAAGATAAGGGATGAAATCAGGACAACAGGGCTGATGTCAAGCTATCAGCAGGAAAGGCTTGAGCAGTTCAGGGAAGCATTGCATGAAAAGGAAGAGGCAATCAGGGAAGGCGAATACCAGCCAGGAAGAAAAGCAGAACACCTCCTCACCGCAGCTGAAAAGGCAATAATGTACACCACAGGGGCAAAGCAGTTCTACCGCAACCAATAATATTATAAACTCAATATACCTTTTTGTATACTATGGCTGAGTTCAAGACAGAGTACTACACGCCGATGGACCGCGGCTACCACGAACAGATTGAGTTAGAGCCGGCAAGGCCCACAGCGGCAATTGAAGAACCGATAATTCCTATTGGACAAATAGGCATGACAGTTCCTGAGCACGACCCGTCAGGCAGATTCAAGAACATTCTCCAAAACGTGCAGGCGGCAATCAGGGGCGGAACAGGCAACCTGCAAATAGTCTTCCAGACGCCTGTTGAATCAGCAATCGGCGGAAGGCCAAAGGCATATGGCGAGGAAGTGAGAAGGGCAATCAAGGAAGTCGCGATGGCAAACGAGGTCATGGTAACCGGAATGGAAATGCCGACCTCGATGACCAACCTCTCAGGATGGGACCAGCAAAGGGGCATTGTTGATGAGGAAAAGCGGCAAAGAGACCTTGATGAAGTCAAGGAAATGATAAAGTTCGCAGCAGATGTCGGACAGGGCGGAGGGGTTGACATTGTCTCCTGGGAATATGACAGGCCTGTGCACAGGGCAAATTGGTGGGACAAGGACTCATCCGAGGCAAAGGCATTCAAGAAGCTCGCTGAAATGGACAGGCAGAAAGAGGAAATCAGGTTTGTTGACAGGCGCTCAGGCCAAATCGGCACAATCCCCATCCGCGACGGAATCCCGATGTTTGTGAAAAAAGACACTTTTGAAAAAATTGAAGCAACAGACCCTGACGCAAAGCCTGACGTCTGGTATTACGAGGATTTTGAAAGGTGGGCGCAAAAGGAAAAAACGCCAATCACCACGCTGGTAAAAGACCATTTCCTCGGCGAACAGCTTGAAATGGCAAAAGCGCAGACAGCATATTACCTCAGGCAGTATGATGACTCTCTCCACGCAGTCGAAGACATAAAGAAGAACATTGAAGATGCGCATGAGCGGGGCGCGCCTGAAAGTGCAATAAAAATTCTGGAAGACAGAAAGAGGCAAATTGAGCAGATGAAAGATTACTTCAAGTCAGGAGTCGGCGAGCAAAAGAGGGTGCAGGAGCAGATGAAGCAGCGCATTGAAAGCTGGACTCCTATGGATGAATACGTGCTTGGCAAGAGCGAGGAATCATACGCAGAGGCAGGCATCACGGCAATGCAGATGCAGGACAAGCTCGGCCCAAAGAACATGAAGAAAGACCTGTATGTCGGCCCTGAGACAGGATGGCCGCAATTCTTCGGAAGCCACCCAAAGGAATTCGCACAGCTGATACTTGAATCAAGAAAAGTGATGGAGAACAAGCTGGTTGAGCAGGGCTATGCCCGCTCAACAGCACATGATGAGGCAAGGCGCCACATCAAGGGCACGCTTGACACTTCACACGTCGGAATGTGGCTGCAGAACTTCCACCCAGAGCTTCCATGGGATGACCGCATAAAGAAATTCAAGAAATGGTACATGGACGAAATGGAAGAGCTCGCTAAAATAAACAAAAAAGAGCAGATTATCGGCGCAATACAGGCAGTTGACAGCGCAGGCGCAGCCCACGGACACCTGCCGGCAGGACAGGGAATACTTCCTGTCAAGGATGCTGTTGAACTGCTGAAGCTGAAAGGCGGCTTCAATGGCTATGTGACAGCTGAAGGCCACGAGGAGGAGAAGTTTGGCGAGGGAAGAATGGGGCTCAAGACCTGGCAGCACTTCAACGCGCCTTTGGCGTCAGGCTATGGTGCAGGCGGAGGGGTTCCTGTGAGGCGCTGGGGAGATGTCCAGCAAAATTATTTCGGAAAAACATACTCGCCACAGTTCATGTTCGGCGCTTACGCCCCAAGCAATGAGTTCAAGCTCTGGTCAGAAGTTCCGTTGGAATAATTCTAAAAAATAAAATAAAAAAATAAAAAATAAGCCGCAGGTTTACTGCAGCCTTGAGTTGACCTTGTTTGCAAGCGCAACAAGCTTCTCAGGCGGGCAGAGCGCATCCATTGTTCCTACGTGTCCAAGGAATTCGTTCTGCATCCAAGCGACATTGTGCCTGTTAAGCTCTGCATACTGGTAGCTACGGTCTCCAACTTCCTTACCTTCCACAGCTCCCTGTGTCCTGCGCATTGTCACGCCGCGGTCAAATTCGCGGTTTGAATCATAGACAGTGTGCATGTTGACAATGTCAAAGCCTGCTGTGAGCTTTGTGTTTGCCTGGTCTATAATCGGCACCCAGCAGTCTCCCTTTGTTATCTTGGGAGTCACAATGATGTTGCCGTCATTTGCGCAGATTTCCTTGAATTCATCTGCAGACAACAGCTCAAAGCACCTTTGCGAAAGGTCTATTCCTGTCTCAACAGGAGCTGGCACATTCTCCAATGGCGCTGGCGGAACCTCTGCTGGCGCTGCAGGCGCTGTTTCAACTGGCGCTGCAGGCTGTGCCGCAGGTGCCGCTGGCGCTGCCGGAGCAGCTGGCGCTGGAGCAGCAGGCTGTGCCGCTGGCTGGCATCCAACCACAAACAGAACTGATAAAACCAATAATGTCCATAATATTTTGTTCATAAAACTCACCCCGTGAGAAAACAGTAACTGATTATATTTAAACCTTTAGGTGTATTTCAGTGCCTCAATAATTTCAGGCATTCCGTCATTCATTGCCACTTTGACAGCATAATTGACGCCAGGACCCAGAAACATCCTGCCTTCAATCATTGCACTGCGGGGCTCCCTCATATGGTAATGGCCAAAAACATTCAGCCGCGGCTTGAATTTCCTATCAACCGCCACAGCGCCTGCATCAACGCCATTGCGGTATGCATAATCACACGACCGCAAGCCATTCCTGCTGCTCCAGGAATGAAACTCAGGCCTGAAAGCCTTGTGCGTGACAAAAACATCAACCTTGCCGCTGCCGAGAATATTCTTTGCAGCATTTGAAGGCTCCCCTGCGGTTCTTTCTGATTCAACCCGGTTGTACCATGTAATGTGCGGATAATATTCAGGGCAGAAATCCTGAACCATCCTGACAAATTCGCTTGTTGCAGGCAAGCCCGCAAGAGTCAAGCCCATAAACTCAGTGTACTTTCCGTGAATGTAATTCACAGCGCTCATCCTGCTTACGACGAAAGAAGGGTCATGGTTGCCCAAAACCGCAAAAACAGGAATTCCCGCGCGCCTGTAATACTCATTGATTTTCACAGCCTTATCCTCGTAAACCTTCCTGAACGCGTCCTTCATTGCAAGTGTTCTCCTTTGGCTTGGAATCATGTTGCTAAACTCGCGGCAAATATCGCGTATTATTGCCGCAGACTCGTCACCGTTGTTAACAAACCTGTCAAGGTCATCGCCTGCATCAAGTATTGCATCGCACCCTTTGGAGAACCCAACTATCTTTTCCAGCTTTTGCTCGTCCTCGTGAATGTCTGCAACGCACAAAAATGTTGCCATAAAAATACTTCATGGGCGGATACATATAAACCCGTGTAAAATATAAAAACTAATAACGGGCGCTTACAGCGGCTGACTGCGGTCAGCGAGGTTTTGAGACGCGACTTCAAAACCAGCGCCAGAGACCTAACGATTCCTGAAAATCTTCTTCTTTAACTCTCTCCGAACTCGCGCGACATAACGGAGTTAGGAGCGCATGAGTGAGGAGTGTCTTGTTGCCCGCAGGCACTTATTTGTGGCGGTTATTGTGTGATAAAGAAAATAACAAAGCCATCGTGGAGGTCAGAATGCGCTCGTGTGGGGGAGTGCTGCTGGTTCCTCCAGATGACTAAGTTAAAGTAGTTTTAGTATTGTGGTATTTATAAAGCTTATGCAATGTAGTCACTGGCAGGTAACTACTGATTTAGAATGTGGCTGATTTCATCGCGTAGTTCAGGAAGCTTGCTGCAAGCCCGATTGAAAGCTTGTAGTTTTCCATGCGCTCTGCCATTTCAGCTGTAGCGTAAATCGGCTTGAATTCCTGCTTCCAGACATTTGCAAACATCTGGGCATCAAGCTCCTGATTGTAAACCTTTGCGGTTTCCTGCTCAGAAGAGTAAGAAACCTCTGCGTCATCATCGTTATCAGAAGGCGCCTTGTATCCCGAGTCCCTGTAATTCTCCTGCACTGGCGCAGCATCAATCCTGTAAGAGGCCTCATTGCCCTTGTAGATAACAGGGGCTTCCTCAACAGCAGCTTCAATCTCCGATACTGGCGCTTCATCAAGAATTTTGTCAATTGAAGGCAGTTCCTGCCAGTTTTTGCTGCGCGCATCCTCAACAGCGCCGCGGATTTCCTCAGCAGGGTCAAGAGTCAGCAAATAAGCAAGATAGTGCAACCCCTCTTTTTTCATCAAGCACGCTTTTTGCCAGCTTGTTTTTATTGTTTTCGCTTCTTCAACACTTATGATTAAGCGAATATCTTCATTCTCAAATAGTAAACAAATCTTATATACGCACAAAAGCGGTGTTACCACTATGGAATTCAAAGTCAAGCAGAGGAGACACCCTAATGTTCCGCGCTATGCGACAGGCGATTACCAGCTTGCGGAAAAGTTTGCTGCAGCGCTGAAGAGGGAGCTTGGCGATTTCGTGAAGGCAATTGTTCTTTTCGGCAGCGCGGCAAGGGATGCAGAGCGCAAGGCAAAGCCCGAGAGGGGGATGCACGAGCACGACATTGACGTTCTCGCGATAGTCAATGACCTCACGATGATAATGTCCCCTGAAGTTGTGGAGGCATACCGCGTCATAACAGAAACAACCGCCTCGAAAGTGAGCAAGCGGCTGCACATAACCACAATGAAGCTCACGAGCTTCTGGGAATACATGCGCAATGGCGACCCGATAGCGATTAACATGCTGAGGGACGGAGTTCCACTGCAGGATGTGGGGATATTTGAGCCATTGCAGATGCTTTTGTTCCAGGGAAGAATCAGGCCGACAAAAGAAAGCGTCTGGAATTACTACGCAAGGGCGCCTGCAACACTGGCAAACGCAGAATGGCACGTGCTGCAGGGCACACTTGACCTTTACTGGGCTGTTGTCGACGCTGCGCACGCCGCACTTATGAAGATGGGCGAGGTTCCACCAAGCCCTGCTCATGTTTCAGACCTGATATACCAAAAGCTTGTCCGCCCAGGGCTGGTCGCAAAGAGATATGCTGACATAATGAAATTCTTCTATGAGCTGAGCAAGCAGATAACCCACAGGGAAATCAGGGACATTCCGGGAAAGAAGTTTGACGAATACGCAGCCCTTGCAAAGGACTTTGTTAACACAATGAGGCGCGTAATAGAGGGAAGGTAATTTTTATATAAATTATAAATTCCCCGAAACCTTTAAATAGTTAGAATACATCAATACCGAAATGGACGTGAAGATGATTAAGCTTGCAGAAGACCCTTGCTTCGGCAAGCACTACGAAACGCATCCGCAGTGCACAAGCTGCTGGATAAAAAATTCTTGCCTAGTTTCGTTTAGGAACCGGAAGTAAAGCTAGCAGTCAGCCTCCATTCATTCTTACAATAGCCCGATATTCTCCAGTGGCAGTATTGCCCGGAACATCAAGCCTGACGTCGATAATCCCTGTCTCTTTGGGCAGCACTTGCTTGCTGACAATAATCAGGTTTGAAGACGGTATTGTCCTGTTGCCAAACACCAGGTCATTGCCTGTCCACGAAACATCAACCGCGACATTGCCCTCGTTCTTCACCCTTATTTCACCCTCAGCTGTCCTGCCAGGCGAAGCTTTCAACAGCACTGTCTTTGTCTCAATCCTCGCAGACCTCAGCTCAAGTATTGTCACAGGGATTGACGTGCTCTGGGAATCTGCATTAACGACAATCTGCTGGGCTCCTGTAGAATACCAGTATTCCAAAGGAAGTTCGCCCTTCCAAACATTTCCATCTTTCACAAGCTCAACGCTTTTTCCAAACCAGCCAGCGCTCACCCGCGTCCCATTGTAATAAGCCTCAAGGTGCAGCGTGCGCGTGCCTCCTGCCACTGGTTTGAGCTGCACGCCCTGCTCTGCGCTGTCATCATCGTTCAGCGCTGCACCAAGAGGAAGGGTGGTCAAATTGGTGATAGAACCATTTGTGACATTCACGATTATTGTCACAATTTCGCCTGAGAGGAAATCAGGCTCTCCCTCAATAAAATCAGCGATATTGTTATTTGTGTCCTGCTTTCTCACAAGGGATTTTCCTTCTTTTACTAGCTGAGCAGGAGTTCCTTCAAACAACCCTGCCTTGATGTTTTCTGCCTTTCCCCAGCCAACTGCGTCAATCACAGCGCCTGAGGCATCCTTGATTGCGATTCCTGAGTCTGCATTTGCCATTGTTATTATCTCCTCAAGGTCTGCTGATTTCCACGCAGGATTGTCTTTTGAGGAATCCCATCCCTTGTCTGCGATAAGATATGTTTTGCCAGGCTCAAGAAAAGTATTATCCGGTATTACTGCGTCATTAGGAGTTGATTCTGTTGCCAATACCCATTTGCTGATGTTTACAGCAGAACTGCCATCATTGCGCAGCTCCACAGCCTCTCCTCCTGATTCAGTGTTAATCGGGTCGTAAAGCGCCTGTGATACCACAACAGATGCCTGCGCAGCATTCAGGAGCGCAAGCAAAGCCAAAATCCACAAAACAAGTCTCATGCATAGTAGGTAATGAACCTGTTTTAAAGTGCGTTTTGGTTCAAAACCAGCGGTTTTTCCGACGGAACCGCAAGAAACTACAGCCCAGCCGGAAACCTTTCAAAATGGCTTAAAAACAGCCGGAAAGAATGCGAAGACGTCGAAAGAAATTCGAGAAAAAAGCTGAAAAACAAAAAATTACGTGCTTTTTACAGCACGTCTGTTCTTGGCCTGCGGAAGGCAACGAACAGCAAAATTACAATGATTATCAGCAACACGACGCCCACTCCGCCCAAAAGCCACAGGTATCCTGCGCCCTCGGTGAAGCTTCCTGAGCTGACAACGCGTGCACGAGGCACTGCGACTGCACTGCCTGCCGGAGTTGCCGGCTGGCTGCCTGTCTGCGGTGTTACTGTTGCATTCTGCTGGACCGGTGTGACCACAATAACTTCAGCCACGTCGCACTTGTCAACCGTGAACTCCAACGCTTGGGAGTTGCTCGGTGCAGTGCCGCCGAAGAATGTGCTTATTGTCGCGCGGTAGATGCCTGGCTTTGCCTTTGCAGGCACATCAACAACAAAGTTGACTGAAGTGCTGTCATCAGCATCAAGCTCCATCTGGTCAATGCGCTTTGTGAATTTCAGGTCAGGAACGCTGAGCTCGACAGCAACGTCGTTCTCATCGCGCTTGCCGAAGTTGGCAATGCGCGAGATAATGCGGATTGTTCCGCCATCGCATGCGCTGACTGAGGTAGGCGAAAGCGACGGGCCGCGTATCTGGATGTCGTGCGAGAGCTTGACAACGTCCATTCGGACTTCGCGCTTCTCGCCGTGGTATGCGCCATTGTCATCCTTGCCTATCAAAGTGATTGACATCGTGTAAGTTCCGTCATCAACGTCCTCTGCAATGTCAAAGTCCATTGTGACTGCATCAGTGTCATCTGCGCTGAGGCCGTCCATGTCCATGTCCTCATCAAGGTCAAAGCTGGAGTCGTCAATGACTGCCCTTGCAGTGACTGTGTTGAATTCGATGTCGCCTATCTTGAGTTCATTGCCTGCATCGTCCTCATCATCGTCTGATGCAAAGTTGTTCTCTGCTTCGATTTCAAGCGAGCAAGTTGTGTCCGGCTTCAAATCTTCCATCTTGTCGCCGTCGTCCAATGTCTTTGTCTTGCCGTCGCAGTCGATGCGGGCTTTCTTTATCTCGAGCTGGTTCACTGCCTGCATCTTCAAATCAGACGATGCAATAACAGTTGTGCTGACCTTTGCCTGTATGTCGCCAATCTTGAATGCGACCGGATTCAGGTAATCAGCTGAGCTCTTTACTGTGTCAACAGCATTGAAATCAAGCGGGATGTCTGCAATTGCCTTAACGCTCTGGCTCTGGCCTGCAGTAAGGGTGACAGTCGCAGGTTCAAAGCGAACGTTGTATTTGCTGTCCGCACTTGATGCGAACGAGACAGAAACAGCGCTTGTTTCGTTGTTAGTTACGGTGAAAGTTGTGGACACGTTCTTGATACGGTCCTGGTTCTCGCCGCCGATTGTAGCCGCGCCAAGCTGCAGCGCAGAAACGCTTACAGCAGCGAGCACAAACATGGCGACCAATGCAATCATTGTTGCAAATTTGTTCATTTTTATTGCCACCCCACTTGAGTATTGGTTTGTTATGAGTGTAGAGTAGTCACATTATTTATAAAGCTTATGCTTTTATGACCACTGTAAACTCTATTTTGCATAGTATGTGCTGTAGAATATAAAGGTTGGGGTTTATTTGCCGTCTTTGGGTTCTTTCTGGACTTCCTCTGCGACTTCCACGTTTTCCTCGACAACACCGATATCGTGCTCTTCCTCTATTAATTCCTCGTCAAGCTTTTCTGTCTCGCTGACGTGCTCGCCGTGGCGCATTGTTTCCTCAATCTGCTTTGCCTTGAGGTCAGTGAGTTCTTTCTTGAGCTTGCTGAGCTCCTCCTCTTCCTGCTTGAGAAGCTCCTTTGCCTTTTGCAAATCCTGCTGTGTCACTCCTGCTTCTGTCATCAGCTCCTTGATGCTCTTCTCCTGTCCCTGTGTTGCAGTGCCGAGAATTATTTCCTTTGCCCTTGCATATGCCTCTTCTGCTGATGAAGCCAAGTGAAGGTCTTTCAGGTTCTTAGCGAGCTGGCTTATCCTGCCAGCAGCTTCAGGGTCTATGCGTTCATCATCCACCATAAGCCCTTCCCTATCAGAATACTATATAATATTTTGTGTGGCACAGTATATTATTAGTCCCTTGTTGTTGTGAACTGGGTTCCGTCAATGTGGAACGGCCTTTTGGCATCAGAATGGACTTCTTCCTCGTGAAGGATTTCGCCGAGGAACAGCACGTGGTCTCCAATATCAAACTCGCCTTCAACACGGCACTCAAGCCAGGCAACAGCGTCCTTGATGCGCGGAGTGTCAGGAAGATTTTCGCAGGCAGCGCGCTCAAGCCCTGTGGCTGCAAACTTGTCGTGGAATGCGCCGTGAAGCATCCCTGCTTTCACAATGTGGTCTGTGTGCGAAAAAGGCATGAAGTTGACAACAAATGCTTTTGAATTCTGGATTAATGTCAAAGCAGCTGCTTTTTTGCTGACAAGAATCAAATATTTTTTAGGAACTTCTGAGGCAGGCGAGTGCCAGTCCAATGGAAGAATATCCTCTATTTCCTCATCCCTGCCAAGGTGGTGAAAAGTCCCCCTGCACGAAACAAGAACTGTCTGCCTTGGGTTGTATATCATTTCTCTTCTTCCTTGTTGGAATACACGCACATTGCAGCGCCGATTGCGAGCACACAAAGAATCACTGCAGGGGCAAGATACAATTGGACAAGCCCTGCGATGCTCACTATGGGAACCAGCAGTTTTGGATTAATCGCGCCCACAATTACCTCTGCGAAAACAGGCACTGTTGACACATAACATGCAGCCAGGAAAAGCTCTTTCCATGTCCTGCGCCAGTGAGTGAGGTCAAGCAGGATGAACAGGATTATTGACAGCGTGAGAATCATAAGGAAGTATTTCAGCCAGACAGTCACAAACGCGTAGAATAATATTGACGGCAGGACAAAGAACACAAGCGCTGCGAGGAACCTCTTGACATTGTCGCGGTTGCGCTTTAAGTCCTTCAGCTGCTCTGTGTTGACATAATGCGTGCCGAATAAGGGCCTGTAAAATATCTTGTCCTCTGTAATCAGGATGCGCTCTGTTGTCAGCTCTGTGAATGCGCCGCTTGTGTCAAAGACAAAGTAAGGGTCTGACTTTGGCAGTTTTATCGGCGAGCTCATGTTAAAATCGCCTGACAGCTGGATTGTGTCAAACTTGTTTAATTGCTCGCTGATTGTTGCCGGCAGCTTTATCATCGAGGGGATTGCGAGCAGTATCATCACGAGGAAAGCAAGCAAAAGCACTTTTGTGAAGAACGAAATTCCTTGGCTGGCTGACCTCTGGCTTATCTCATCCCAGTGTGAGGGCATGAATGACTCAGCCAGTTCTGTGAAAAATCCTGCCATGAGACTGCCCAGACCTGTTTTGTTATATAAATATTACTCACAGAACAGGATAAAGTCCTTTGGGTCTTCGAGCATTTCCTTGACTTTGAAAGTCTGGCTGACCATTTTCATCAGGTTGTCGCACTCTTTTGCCCTTTTCAGGATTGAGATTGCAAACTTGCCCATGCCAACGCGCTTCATCTCAAGCAGTCCGCGCAATGGGTCTGTGAAGTTGTGCAAAGCTGTCAGACAGATTACAATGTCAAACGAATTGTCCTTGAACGGCAAATGCTCTGCCACTCCCTGCGCAACAGGAAGCCTTGGCTTTGCCTGCTCCAATAATTCAAATGTGGGGTCAACGCCGAATTTCTGGCAGTTGAACAGCAAAGAGCTCAATCCTGTTCCGCATCCGATGTCCAAAATCTTGTCTGTCTTATTGTAAGGCAGCCTTTCAATGACCTGCCTTAGCTTTCCCAATTGCTCTTCCTTGTGCAGTTCCTCATAGCCCTTTGAGATTCCCGCGTAGTATGCCATGAATTTCAGGAAGAGAGGGTGATTTATAAAGCCCTGCCTTTTTTGTCGTGCATATGACAGAATACATAACGTCACAGGATGCAACTCTTGGGAAAAACGGCGCGGTTTATGTCCCGCAGTGCATTAGGGACATGATTAAATGCGAACTGCACGCGTCACTTGAAGAGCGCGCAGCAGGAAGATGCATTGTTCTGCGCACAGAATACAGCCCGCTGATAGATTCTGCGCCAGTTGAAATCCGCCAAGACGGCTATATGCAGATCAGGGAGATTTACGAGCGCGCAGATCTGAAGCCGCCTTTCAGGTGGCAGGCAACTGCGCAAATGCCAGGCAACTCAATTGACAACCTTATACTCTGGCAGATAAAAGACCTTGAAATACCCCCTGCAGAAAATGCAAAGTTCGCAGGAGTTCTTAGAAGTGCTTTATACAGCGGCAAAAAGCGGTAAAAAGAAAACTATTTAATACAGTTCTGCAAATTCTTTGCTTATGGCGCTAAAAATGCCTGAATCAGTGGACGAATGCGTTTACTTCACAAGGCGCTCAAAGCCAAATGTTGTCGCGTGGGTGTCAAAGGAAAAATGCCCCAAGTGCAAAAAAGCGATGATGGGCAAGCCAAGAGGAAGCGACGGCAAGGTAAAAATCCGCGCAAAAGAATACACGTGTTCTGCCTGCGGATTCACAATGGAAAAGCAGGCATACGAAGACACTTTGACAGCAAACATCCAGTTCACGTGCCCGAAATGCGGATTCTCAGGAGACCACCAGATGCCTTTCAAGAGGAAAAAAGTCAAGCTATTTGACGCGGAAGAAAACAAGGAAGTCAAGGCAGACGCATTAATCTTCAACTGCCCCAAGTGCGGGCAACAGATTGCAGTAACGAAAAAGATGAAGTAATATTTATATAGTATCGCCAAACGCTTTCTATGTATGGCAAAGCAACCGTTTTACATCACAACGGCTATTGATTACACAAATGCAAAGCCGCACATTGGACACGCTTATGAGAAAATAATAGCTGATGCTCTCGCGCGATGGCACAAGCAGCTTGGCGAGGATGTTTATTTCCTGACAGGCACTGATGAGCACGGCTCAAAGGTTGAAAAAACAGCTTTGTCTCAGGGAAAAAAGCCAAAGCAGTTTGTTGACGAACTGGTTGTCTGCTTCCAGGAATTGCTTAAGAAACTTAATATTTGCAACAATGACTTCATCAGGACAAGCTCTGGCAAGCACAAAAAAATCTGCCAAAGCATTTTCCAAAGCGTTCTTGACAAGGGATTGATTTACAAGGGAACTTATGACGGCTTGTACTGCTCTGGGTGCGAAGCATTCTACACAGACAAGGATTTGGTTGGAGGAGTGTGCCCTGTGCACCAGAAAGCTCCTGACAAGGTCAGCGAGGAATCATACTTTTTCAGATTGTCACAGTTTCAGGACTTTCTCCTAAAGCATTTTGAAAGCCATCCTGAATTCTGCCTGCCTGAGTCAAGAAAAAACGAGATAGTCAATCGCTTGAAAGACGGCTTGAAAGACCTGAGCGTCAGCAGAAAAACATTGAAGTGGGGAATTAAGCTTCCAAACGACAAGTCGCACGTTATTTATGTCTGGTTTGACGCTTTGCTCAATTATATTTCAGCACTTGGCTATCCTGATGGAAAGAAATTCAAAAAATACTGGCCTGCGAATGTCCATGTCATAGGAAAGGACATTGCGTGGTTCCACGTCATAATCTGGCCGGCAATACTTCAGGCAATCGGGCTGCCGCTGCCAAAAACAATCCACACTCACGGTTGGGTTTTGACAGGCGGAGAAAAAATGTCAAAAAGCACAGGAACAGTTGTTGACCCGATTGTCCTTGTTGACAAATACGGAGCAGACGCTTTGAGACTATTCCTCCTTAGGGAAATTCCTGCAGGCAATGACGGCGATTTCAGCGAGGAATCATTGATTGCAAGGGCAAACTCTGAATTAGGAGACACGCTTGGAAACCTTTTGCAAAGAACTTCTGTTCTCGTTCACAAGAATTTCCAAGGGCAGATTCCAAAGCCAGGAAAATTCACAAAAGAAGACAAAGTTTTGATTGCACACGCTAACAAAGTCCTTGAAGAAGCAAATGCATTGATGCAGAAATATGAATGGAACCGCGCTGTTGAAACAGTCTGGACATTCCTGCACGCCTGCAATAAATACGTTAATGACTCAGAGCCGTGGAAGATAACAGACCAGCAGCGCCTCGCAACAGTTTTGTATGTTGTTGTTGAATCATTGCGCCTTGCGAGCGTACTTACGTGGCCATTTATTCCTGCATCAGCTGAAAATATCAGCAAACAGCTCGGGCAGAAACTGGGCAACTTCAAGAAAGCAAAGTTCAAGCGCTCGACAAAAGGAACGCTTTTGCAGCCGGAAATACTTTTCAAAAAGATTGACACTGCTGTTCAAAAGCCAAATGAAGCAGGACAGACACCGCCGGAGAAAGTCACTGATGTTGAGCCGTTCAGAAAGCTCGCATTAAGAGTTGCAAAGGTAATTGAGGCAAAGCCCCATCCTAACGCAGACAAGTTATTTGTGCTCAAGATTGACCTTGGAACAGAGCAAAGGCAGCTTGTCGCAGGGCTAAGAGCGTATTATTCCTCAGACCAGCTTGTTGGAAAACACCTTGTAATTGTCTCAAACCTCAAGCCGGCAGTGCTAAGAGGCATTGAAAGCAAGGGAATGCTATTGGCAGCGCAGGTTGGCAATGAAGTAAAAGTGCTTGAGGCGCCAAATTCTGCGCCTGGCTCAGATGTTTTTGTTGAGGGAATGCCCTGCGAGCACGACGAAATAACAATTGATGACTTCGCCAAGGTAAAGATAACCACAAAATCCTGCAAAGCAGTCTACAAAGACAAGCCCTTGAAGACGTCGAAAGAAGAAATCTCAGTCCAGATAGGCGACAATGCAACAGTCAGATAAAATCACGTGGCTCTGCGCAATCATTTTCCCATTCTTATTGCTGTTATTGATTGGCAATGCGCTTGTGTTTGACCAGCAGGCATACCAGTCCATGCTCAGGCAGGGGGCATTGCCGACAACAATGCAGGTGCTTGACTATTTTGAAGGCAGGGCAGTGCTTCCGGATATTTTCAATGAGAGGGAAAAATCGCATCTGGCAGACGTGAAGGATGTGATTCACCTGCTGAGGTATGCTTCTCTGATTTTGCTTGTTGTTTTCCTCGCACTGCTTCCAAAGGCAGACCTTGGCGGGGTTTTCATGCGCGGATTCTGGATCCTGCTGTTGCTTGTTCTGATTCTTGGATTTGTGCCATTTGATAATATCTTTGGAAATTTTCACAAGATTTTCTTTTCAGAGGAAACCTGGATTTTCCCTGAAGGCAGCATGCTCATATTATTATATCCGGAACAGTTCTTCCAGGCATTTTTCACTTACATAACCAGCCTGACACTTGCTTATTCCGCGGTCTTCTTCCTGTTCGGATATATGTTGCAGAAGCAAAAAGCTTAAATATGATTTACCATTCCGGAAAGGTAACAGAGATTTACTCTTAAAGGGGGAGTGTACATATGGCAAAAACAGGTTTTGTTCCGGTTGTTCTCGGAGTTATCGCAGTTCTTATGCTGGCAGGATGCGCACAGCTGCTTCCGCCGGGATGGAACTCGACAGGAAATGACACGCCGACAGGCTCGGTCGCTGCAGAACTCGATGCTGCAAGCGAGGATGTCAGCGTGATTGAGGAGACAAATGAGCCTCAGAATCTTGAAGTTGCAGAGGAAGTTGTTGGCGAAGCGCCTGCTGAAACTGCACCTGCTCCTGAAACCGCACCTGTAGAGACTGCTCCTGTTGCACCAGCAGAGACAACGCCTGCTGAAACCGCACCAGCACCTGCCCCTGAAGCACCAGCTGTCGCTCCAGAGGATGCAAACCTGCCGCGAAAGGCCGTGACAGAAGGAGACCTTGTGAACTTCCCCAATCTCAAGGCAACAGACCCTGACGGCGACCCAATAGCATACACGTTCACGCCGCCATTGGATGCCACAGGAAAATGGCAGACAAAGGTCGGAGACGCTGGCGATTACAAGGTAACAATCACAGCATCTGACGGAAAGAACAGCATCAACCAGATGATAATAATTCAGGTCAAGCCAAAGAACATGGCGCCAGTACTTCAGATTGCTTCCAAGGAAATACGCGTCAAGGAAGGCGAAACCGTGACGATTAATGTCCAGGCATCTGACCCAGACGGCGACAAGATTTCAATCAGCTTTGACGGCTGGATGAATGGCCCTGCAAAGGCAACAGGCTTTACTGATGCAGGAACCCACGAGGTCACAATACTCGCCTCTGACGGCAAGGCAACTGCCCGCGAGACTGTCAGAGTCATCGTGGAGAACGTTGACAGGCCTCCGACAATCGGGCCGATTGGCGATGTCAAGGTCAAGGAAGGCGACAAGATAACAGTCAAGCCGACCGCAACAGACCCTGACGGCGACAAGGTGGCGTTCACCTTTACCCCGCCATTGGGACCTGACGGAACCTGGCAGACCACGAGCAGTGATGTTGGCAAGTACAATGTCAATGTCACAGCCTCTGACGGCAACCTGGCAGACAGCACGAGCTTTGCAATAACTGTCGAGTCATTGAACAAGGCTCCTGTCATCCAGATGGCTGACACGCTGACAATTGACGAAGGCCAGACAGTCACCCTCACGCCTGTAATAACAGACCCAGAGGGAGACGAGCTGACAATAACGTACTCAGGATGGATGAAGTCCAACACGTACACAGCGACGTACGAGGACGCAGGAACCCACCTGGTGACCATAACAGTCAGCGACGGCATCAACACTGTCAAGAAGGACGTGACAGTCGTTGTAACCGACGTCAATAGGCCGCCATCATTCGGCTCAGGCGCGTTTATCTGAACGCGCTGTTTTTTATTTTTTTATTTATCTTTTTTTAGGGGTGCACAGTGGTTGGAACAATAGGTTTAACATCAGTGGATAAAATAACTCCTGAAGAACTTCTTTATATCCTTAAAAACGCGCCAGTTATGAAAGAAGGATATTTCAGAGCAGCATTCAGGCATAAGGGTGCACAGAATAATGTAATTGAAGGTTTTCGGGCAGAAATTGAGCTCCTGCCAGATGATATCAAGCTCTGCGATTTTGCAGTCCACAAGCCAGAAGTAGGCCCGCCGTCCATTGATAAAAAAGAGTTTAAAGCGATTTATCAGGGCGCAAAGCCATCAATAATAAGATTCAGCACGCCTTACTTTAATGATCTGCGTCATGTCTGGAAGAATACAGAAGCCGCTTTCTGCACATTCCAGAACCAACTGGACCCATTGGTTCAAGAAGGATATTTGCCTTCAAAGATTGAACTAGGATATTATCGCGCAGATATGGATCGTGGTTGTCTGCCGCCGGTTTCGTATGGTGGTTATAGATCAAGCGCAGGAATTGTTGTTGTGAACTATGACGAAGACAACGCCCGCCTGCCCAGAGATGTGCTTTTTTACCTGAATGCAGGCGGCAGTTTTATGGATAATCCTGAAACAGAAGCGCTTGAGGCAATTGTCAAAAGACTGCAAAGCAAGCGTGAATAATAACTTCATCACAACTATAGCCAGTCTGCTGGATTTATCAACTTTGAGCAGACTGGCTAATAAGCAAGTCTGGTCAGAGTATTTACTTAAATCTAATATTGCTGAGTTCTATTATTTACCAGACTTGCTATAATAATATATAGAATAAGCATTGAGTGCCTGTTATGTTCCTGAAATCTCTGAAGCTGAAAAACATACGAAGCTATATTGAGGAGTCGCTTGTGTTTCCTGAGGGCATTGTCCTTCTCGCTGGCGATATTGGCGCAGGAAAGTCAACAATACTCCTTGCGATTGAGTTTGCATTGTTTGGAATACTGCGAGGAGAGCTATCCGGCGCTGCACTGCTGAGAAACGGAGCAAAAGAAGGCACTGTTGAGCTTACCTTTGAGCTGAATAGCAAAGAATACACAATTGGAAGAAAGCTGAAAAGGACAAAAGACAGCATTGAGCAGGACGCGGGCTACATAATCAAGGAAGGAATGCGCAGGGAAGCAACAGCAGTTGAGCTGAAAACAGCAGTCCTGAACCTGCTTGGCTATCCTGCAGAGCTTGTCACAAAAAGCAAGAGCATGATTTACCGCTACACAGTCTACACGCCGCAGGAGGAAATGAAGAGAATAATCACAGAAGACAAGGAATCAAGGCTGATGATTCTCAGGAAAGTGTTTGACATTGACAAGTACAGGAGAATTTCTGACAATGCAGGGGTTTATGCCAAGCTTTTGCGCGAAAGAAGAAGGCTGTTTGAAGGGCAATTAGCTGATGAGCCTGTGAAAAAACAGCAGTTGCAGGAAAAACAAAACCAGTCATCAGGCGTAAGAATATCACTTCTTGACATCCAGCCAAGGCTTGAATCAGCAAAACAGGCAGTGGCACAGCAAAAAATGATAATTGAAGGCGTTGAAAAGGAAAGAAACGCACTGCAGCAGCACAGGCTTGCATACAACACAGCTGAAACAGAGCTGAAAAACCTTGCAAACACGCAAAAAAGCCTCCAGTCAGAGATTGCCACGCTTGCCCCGCAGGTTTCACAGGCTCCAGTTCAGCCAGCGCAGACTCCGGATGAAATTGCCAAGGCCATGCAGCAAAAACAGCAGGAAGTTCTTGTTTCAGAAAAGGAAATGCGCACCCATATCACAGCGCACGCAGAGCTCAAGGCAAAAAAGCAGCTGTCAGAGCTTACGATAAAACGCATTTTGGAGCTTAACAAGTGCCCAACATGCCTGCAGGAAGTCGGGGAGACTCACAAGCACGCTTTTGCTGACAAGGAAAAGCAGAATACTGATTCAATAACTGCGCAGATGGCGGCTTTTGAAACAGCAGCAAGCCAGAAAGAGCTGGCAAAAACAAAACTGCAGCAGGAAATAAGCGCATTGATGCAGCAGCAGGCAGCAGCAAGGGATGCACAGTACAAATTCCAGCAGTACCAAACAAGCCTCACAAGAAAACAGGAGGCGGAAAAGCGGTTAACAGACACAATCTCAGCAGTTTCAGCAGCAGAAGCGGGAAAACAGCAGGCATCGGCATTATTACAGAGCGCAAACTCTGTTGAAACAAGGTATCAGGCAGAAAAAACAAGGCTTGAACAGTTTCAGCAGCAGGAACAAACGACAAACATAGAGCACGCAACACTTTTAACACGGCAAAAGATGCTCTTTGAAACAATAACTTTGCTTGAAAAAGACATTGAGGCAAAGCAAAAAGCGCACGAACAGCTGGCAAAGCTTGATGTAATGAACCAATGGGTTGGGGATTTCTTCACAAACCTGATGTCTGTGATGGAAAAGCATGTGATGACAAAGGTCTACCATGAATTCAATTCATTGTTCCAGCAGTGGTTCGGGCTTTTGATCGAGGATGATGTGCTTGTGGCGCGCTTGGACGATGAATTCTCGCCTGTTGTCCAGCAGAACGGCTATGACACAGAGGTGGGCAACCTTTCAGGAGGAGAAAAAACAGCGTGTGCATTGGCATACAGGCTCGCATTGAACAAGGTTATCACTGCATTGCGCTCAACAATACACACAAAGGACATTGTAATATTAGATGAGCCCACAGACGGCTTCAGCGCAGAGCAGATTGACCGCATGAGGGATGTGCTTGACCAGCTGAAAGCAAGGCAAATCATACTTGTGAGCCACGAAGCCAAGATAGAAAGCCTTGCTGACCACGTCTTGAAGGTGGTGAAAGAGGAGCATACAAGCAAAGTGCTCGTCTAATCAAAACGCAAAGTATAAATATGAGTAAATCACCGAGCAGGGCGGTGATAGAGTTGCGCAAATTTCTGTGGCTGGCAATTGCAGTGATGCTTTCTAGTGTTGTTGCAGCAGATTTCACAGCAGAATTTGCTCCACCGCAGCAGACAATCGGCACAAATGATATGGCAGAATACAATGTCACCATATCACATGACTTTCCCAGCATAGAATTCTTTGAAATTTACTCCCCTGAAGTCCTTTGGGACATAAGGACAAAGGACCCATTGCAGATAAAGCCAGGAAAGCCCTTCACGACAATCCTCACAATACAGCCATTGAACATCAACCCAGGGCTTTACGGCGTTCCAATCCACGTAAAGCGAACAGGGACAAATGAATTGAAGAAGGCAATGCTCTATATGGAGGTCTCAGGGCCGCCGGCAACCAACACTTACATGCCCGCAGTGAGGGGGACAGCGGAGATTCCGATATTTGTTGACCCGAGAAATGAAATCGTGATAACAGTAAACCTCGAGAACCAGAACAGGAGAAACCTCACAGAGCTGAAGGTAAAGGTAAGGAGCGATGTAATCAACCAGGACTTTGTGACTTCGCTGGGTCCATTGGAACGAAAGACAGTGAAGTTCATTGCGCGCGTTGACCGCCAGACCCATCCACAGAGCGATGTGCTTGAAGTCTCACTTATCGCAACAGAAAAAGGAAAGGGGTTCCAGTTTGATTTGCCTCCTGTTGACTACGAAGTTGCGTCTTACGGCCAATTGACGCCAACCGTGGAGGTTGTGAAGTCATTCCTCAAGACAGTCAGGATAATCACCTTGGCAAATGACGCAAACGTCCTTCTTGAGCAGCCGTTTGCCTTTGCAATGCCGTGGTATGCCCGCATGTTCACAAAGTCAGACCTTGCGTCGCGCGTTGAGAACGGCTCGTTTGTCTGGGACGTGAAGATAAACGTCGGAAACTCGCGTGAAATCCGCGTCACGACCAATTACAGGCCCCTGGCGATAATAATAACACTTGGAGTGATTCTGCTAATAGTTTACTTTGTGTTCCGCAGCCCGCTGACAATAAAGAAGTCTGCTGTTGTACTCAGCACGCGCGAGGGCGGAATAAGCGAGCTCAAGATTCTTTTGGAGCTGAAGAACAGGTCAGGCAAGCCAATCCGCAGCGCGACAGTAATTGATTTGGTTCCACGGATTGCAGAGCTGATAAAGGAATACGATGTCGGAACACTTACGCCCTCGAATTCCATAAGGAACGAGCGCAAGGGCACAATTATCAAGTATGAGGTTGGAGACATAATGGCACGCGAAGAGCGCATTATTTCATACAAGGTGAGGTCATCGCTGAGCATACTCGGGGGAGTTTCTTTGCCTGAAGCAGTGTCCAAGTTCACAACGGCAACAGGAAAGGAAAGGACAACGAGCTCAAACAGGCCGAAAGTGAAATTTCTTGGATAATTGGCGCTGATTCCAATTGGCTCGCTTCGCTCGCATAGAGACACTCGCTGCGAATTCAGATTCTCGCTTCACTCCACTGCGTTCCGTTCGCTCGAATCCTCATTCAGCAGCTCGGAAACAACAACATTTAAAAATCGTCAGTAGATTCATCGTCGTATCATCCCCGCGTAGCTCAGCGGCAGAGCATTCGGCTGTAGAGCAGTCGCCCGCAGACAACGGCGAAGGCCATTGCATGAAAGCGGGTCAGCCGCGTTGAGCCCGAAAGGTCGCTGGTTCAAATCCGGCCGCGGGGATATTTTTTTCTTTCAAGAAGCAGTTCTGCAGAAACTTATTCTGAATGCAGGTCCTTGGGGTCAAATTCCTCTGAGTACAATGACACCATTGCGAGGTCTTCTAGCGCGGTCAGGACATGATAATCATCAGGCTCAATTATCACGCACTCACCTGCTTTCATGACAAAATCCTGGGTCTCGCCGGTCTTCATGTTCTTGATGTCAAAACGCACAGCGCCCTGAAGCACATAGAACAGCTCAACAAGCTTCTTGTGATAATGCTTTCCGCGCACGTCGCCTTTCTTGATAGTCAGGTAATTGAGCTGCTTCCAAACACTTCCTTTCAGCACCTCAACCAGCTTTCCGCGCGCATCATCCATTACCGTGAAAGGTTTTACAGGTCGCATAATCCTTCCTCCAAACTGACTTTCGGCTCCCAGCCAAGCTCCTGCTTGGCAAGAGTTGTGTCCAGGACAAGCCTGAATTTTGGCTTTTGGTTATCAGGCTTGAGATTGCTCTTCATCAGCACGAGCAATTCACGCACGCTCACCCCTTTCCCTGAGCTGATATTGTAAATCCCGAACTTTTCTTTGCCAGCCACCTTCAAAAGCGCATCAACCGCGTCAGAAATGTGGACAAAATCAAGCACGGTGTCAGAGTGGACAAACAACGGACCCCCTTTCAGGATATCTGCAATAGGCCCGCGCCCAACACCTTTGCCATACACATACCCAAACCGCACCACTGCAGTCTTCACGCCGAATGAATCATGATACTGCTTGCAGTAAAGCTCTGCAGTCCGCTTGCCAGCAGCATAGAAAGAAGTGATTTGCAAGTCCTCTTCCCTGAACTTCTCCTTGTCCCCTGCGTACAGGCTGATGGAGGAGGGCAGAACAAGGTGTGCATTGCATTTCTTTGCAAGCTCAAGCATGTGCACAGTGCCGCCTGCATTTGTCAGGAAGTCCTCAACAGGATGCTGCTGCGCATACCACGCATATGGATTTGCCGCCAGGTGAAAAATAGTATCGACCTGCAGGTTCATCAGTTCCTTTGGGTCTTTTATGTCTGTCTGGATGAACTCAACTTTAGGATCAAGTCCTGCATGCCTTGTTCTTCCTGCGCCAATCACAGTGTCGCCCCTCGCAACAAGCTTACTGCACAATGCCCTTCCAATAAATCCTGACGCGCCTGTGACAAGCACTTTCATCTGAATCTTATCCTCCAGATGTTTTTTGCAAAACGGGCAATTTCCTTTCCAAGCCTTAGCTTTGTGACTCCTTTTGTGCGCTCGTGATACACTGTTGGCAGTTCCTTTATCCTGTACCCGTGCTTTGCAGCGCGGTAGACAAATTCCATGAGCATTATGTTGTTGCCGTCAGGGTTAAGCTCGCCTTTCAGGTCATTGTACATCGTTCTAGGAAACATCCTGAAATTGTTTGTAGTGTCCTTCACAGCCATTCCGAGCCAGAGCAGGGCAATCCACTGCGCCACCCTGCTTGCAGCAGACTTAATGAACGGCTTTCCCACAACAGTGCTGCCTTTCACATACCTGCTTCCAATCACAAAATCAGTCTCATTGTTCCTTAAGGCAGACAGCATTCGCGGCACCACCTTTGGGTCATGCGCAAGATCGCTGTCCATGGTCAGTATGTACCTGCCTTTGCTTTCCTCGAACCCGCGCAGCAATGCAGTTGAAAGCCCGCTTTCATTCTTCCTTACTATCACGCGCACATTGCCATATTTTTTGCCTGCTTTTTCAGCCACTTCCGCAGTCTTGTCAGGGCTGTTGTCATCCACCACAATAATTTCAGCATCCACCCCTTTAAGCTGTTCCTGAAGCGCGTCAATCAGGACGCTGATGTTATTATGCTCATTAAATGTTGCGAGCACAACACTCAGTTCAACCATTTACAATCACCTTGGCTGCCTCGATTCCTGATGCGAGAGCCATGTTTGTTGATGTTATCCATGGGTATGTGCGGTAGTTGCCTGCAAAAAACAGCCCCTCAACACTTCCTTTTATGACCGGGTTTTTATATCCTTTGACAAAATTCGGAGAAGAATCTGTTATCCTGTTTATTTTCACCCACTCCTCCTGCAGTTCAAACCCGAACATATTGCGGAAATCCTCCTTGTAGCTTTTAAGGATTGCCTCATCATCCTTGCTGAAGAACTGGTTGTCCTGCTGAAGGTGAGTGAAAAAATTCACCACTGTCTCGCCATTTCCCAATGAGGGGTTCAGGTTTGTCAGGTTGAACACTCCTGCGCAGGACATCTTTGGCTGCAATGCAACTGCCCAATAAAAATCAGGAAGCTTTTGCTTTGTGCCAACAATGCAGCTCACTGTGTTAATGTAACTGATTCCCTCCAAAACATCATCCTTGTAAGAAGGAAGCAGATTAACAAATGTTGTGGTCGGCACAGCGCTCACAATGATATCCGCGCCAATGATTTTGCCATTCTCAAGCCTCACACCCTTGACAGCATTATCCTTAACAAGCACTTCCTGCACGTTCTCGCCGCAGATTATTATGCCGCCTTTTTCCTTCACGCTGTTTTCAAGGCCGTTTATGACTTCCCGTGTCCAGTCCGCGCCAGGCATGCACCCAAACTTGCTTGAGCCCTCGCGCGCAGCCAGCCTTGCGCCAAGCCAGGCAGCGCTCACCTTTGAGCTGTCCATTCCGAACTTGATTTCAATAAGGCGGTCAAAGATTACCTCCTTGACTTCCCTGCCTGCAGACTTCAGGAGCCACTCGTCTGCAGGAGTATTTTCAAGCGCGCCCCAGTTTTTTCTCAAAAAGCAGCGGAGCATGAACGCAACAAAACGCGCCTTTGCCCTGAATGAAAGCGGCAGCCTAAGGATTGTCAGCGGATTCCGCAAATCATACAGCCCGTTGATGTGAAACAGCATCTTGATTGGCTTCCACGCAAGCCTGCCTTCCAGCCCAAGCTCCTTGATTATGCCCAGCAGGTGCTTTTCACCCTGCAGGATGTGGTGGTAACCAAGCGGAAAGAACTTTTTAGCGTGCTCAAAACTGCCTGCCAACCCGCCAAGCACAGGATTCTTCTCAACAACAGTAACCTTGCAGCCATCCTGCTTTAGCAGCGTATGCGCAGCGGCCATGCCCGCATATCCCCCGCCTATAACCACGACCCGTTTCATTTCTGATGCCTTTTAACGTCTGCCTCAACCATCATCCTGACGAGCTCCTTGAAAGAAACTTTCGGCGCCCAGCCCAGTATTCGTTTTGCCTTGCTCGGGTCGCCCAGCAGTGTTTCAACTTCAGCCTTGCGCAAAAATGCAGGGTCAAGCTCAACATGGTCCTGCCAGTTGTCAATTCCGATAACCTTGAACGCTTCCTGAATAAGGTCTTGGACTGAGTGCTGCACTCCTGTCGCGATAACAAAATCCTGCGGCTCCTTCTGCTGAAGCATCATCCACATCGCTTCAACATAATCCCCTGCATAGCCCCAGTCGCGCTTTGCATTAAGGTTGCCCACGTGCACTTTGTGATTCTGCCCGGCTGCAATCCTTGCCACGCCGTCAGAAACCTTTCGCGTGACAAACTCAAATCCCCTGCGCGGTGATTCATGGTTGAACAGGATGCCGCTGACTGCAAACAGGTTGTGGCTTTCCCGATAATTGATTGTGATATAATGGCCGTACACCTTTGCGACGCCATAAGGCGACCTTGGATAGAAAGGCGTGGATTCCTTCTGTGGAACCTCCTGCACTTTTCCAAACATCTCGCTTGAGGATGCCTGATAGAACTTTATCGCAGGATTGGTCTGGCGTATTGCCTCAAGCACCCTTGTGACACCAAGGGCAGTGTATTGGCCTGTCAGTTCAGGCTGCTGCCAGGAATGAGGCACAAATGACATTGCTGCAAGGTTGTAAACTTCATCAGGCTGTGTTTCCTTTATAACACGCATCAATGCAGCCTGGTCAAGCAGGTCGCCGTCAATGAGAGTTATTTTGTCCCTGATGTGCTCAAGCCTTCCCAAATTAGGCACGCTGACCCTGCGCACCATTCCGCACACCTTGTAGCCTTTTGAAAGCAAGAAATCAGCAAGATACGAACCGTCCTGGCCTGTAATGCCAGTTATCAGCGCGGTCTTCATATGACAATTATGGACGGTATCCTCTTTATAAATCTAGCGCAATTGCCCTCACCATGCCCGTGCCTGATTGGATTTCTTTTTTGCCAAATTTTATAAAGAGGTGGCTTTCACCTCAGGCTATGAGTGAAGCAAAAAACTACCTTTTTGTAAGCATGCCCGGCTCAACGCCAAGCTATCAGGTCAAGGACATTGGCTTGCTGGCAGCTTTCAATGGATCTATTGAAACTCCTAGCAATGAAGTTCAAATAAGCTATGATGAGGCAAAGAGCCTGCTTGAAATGCCGATTACAAGGAAATCTTTCTGGCAAAGGTGCAATGCGTTGTATGCCAAAAAGAGCAAGAGCCGGAAAAAGCAGGAGCCAGAGCTTGCGTATACTGAGCAGATAGAACTTTCTGACATGATAGATGCAGCGCAGGCAAAATTTAACAGGCAAAGAAAATCCTGAATTTAACGCCGCCAGATGACCTTGCCCTGCTTGTGCACGTGAGTTATCCTGTGCATTGGAATGAACACTTCGTGCCCTTTTTCCTCAAAGATAATGTAATCATGCTCAATCTTCCTGATTTTATGGGGCAAAATCTTGTGGTGGTGCTTGCCGACCTGGTCATAATAGTAAATCTCGTGCGGCTCGCCTTTCTTGGCCTGGTTGATAACATCATTCAGGACCCTTCCAATCTTGTGCATCCTGTTTGAAATCGGGTCATACTCGCGGTAAAGGTATCCTGTGAGGGTTATGATGATCAGCCCGACTGCTGCGCAGAACAGCGGGGTTTTCAGTAATGGGGTCTTGATGGACATATCCCAGATGCCGCGCCAGAAAAGGATGATGCCTGTGGCGTAAAGGAGCGAAGTAAGAAACTGCTTGTCTTCCTCGCGCAATACATAAAACGCCATTGCATCACCTCTTTGCCCGCTGTTTGAATATGCCTATATAAATATTACCGCTAAGCAAACCGCAAAGAATAAAAGCAAGTTGTGTCCTCACGCGGGAATGGTGAGAATGATGCGCAATGTTTTGCTGGTTCTGGCAATAATTTTCCTGATTGGCTGCCAGCCTGCGGTTATTCCACAGCAGAACGCAACGGTAACAGAATGCAAGCAGCCTTATTATGAGTATTCACCAGGCGACTGCTGCCTTGACGCTGAGCCAAACCAGATATGCGACAGGTATGAGAACAGGACTTTGCCGCAAATCAACAAGACCATTGGGCCACAGGCGCCTAAAAACAGCCACATTTCTGACGCGATGATAAAATTCAGGCAGAAAGTGACAGGTTATTCATACCAGGAAGGCAAAACACAATACCTGATAAGGGGAAACCTTGTCCACATTAAGCCTGAATTCATCAAAAAACTGGATATGAGAGTCAACAGAACCATTCCTGTGACAATCACTGACATTTTCATTGACAGGAGCGAAAAAAAGGCTGTCGGCTACTGCGACCCGCGCAGGGAAGGGGAAATTCTTGGCGAGTTTGACCCTGATAGGAGCAACTGCGCGAAAATAATAGACATGGAATTTGTCCTGCCTTACGCAGACTACAACCCGATACTGCCTGAAGACTGGCTTACAAGGTTCTCTTACGCTTCCCCGACCGTTGTCCAGACAAATGACCAGTATGTCAAGGACTTAACCGGCTGGAAGGCGGTAAACCCCGTGCTCACATTTGTAGAGAACGGCGACGAATACACTTTGAACATGGAAATGATAACCGGGCTGCCAATCAAAGTGAATGTGAAAGAAGGCGACAGGGCAAGAGTAATCTCCTACAGCGACTTCACGCACAACATGGTCAAGCAGGAAGACATGGTTTACCAGAAGTTCGCAAAGTGATTCTTACTGCGCTTTTTTTACAATGTGGCCTGCGTTGTTGTTGTATGCTGATATTTTATGTATACGCCTGCCGATTGCAGGAACATTCTTCGCAATATATGATTCAAGGCACTGCAATGCATTCTGATCAGGGCTGCTTATTGTGATGCTGACATAACTCTTCCTGTTCTTGCAGTATGCGCTTTTGCCCCTGACAGCCTTGTTTGGGTTTCTGACAATTATCACATCAACCACACCGGCGTAAGCGACTGAAGAACTATTATGTGCACTAACAGGTGTAC
>JBGPSD010000005.1:0-75017 GCA_041489925.1 Candidatus Nanoarchaeia archaeon | reverse complement strand
CGGAGTTTAACTTAATAGACGATAAAAACACACAGGGGATATATAAAAGTTTCGAAATAGGGCAAAAACGGGTAAAATCAGGTAAAAATAAAGAATTACATGTCTACAAATACCCTGTGCTTCTCTGTTCCTTCCAGTTCAGCCAAAATACGCTTGATTATCGCCTTTTCAGGGTCAGGCATTAGCTTAACGCGCGCCTTTATGTCTACAAAGCTCTTAAACGGCTGTTTTTCCCTTACTTCCAGTATTTCCCACATGTGCTTCTTTCCAACGCCTGGCAGAAGCTCCAACTGGTGCATTCTGGTTGTTAAGGGCTGTGCCTTGTTCAGGAAGTCCACAAAGCGCTGTTCGCTCTTATGAACAAGGTCCTTTACAATGTATTCTAGCTCTGTTTTTGCTGTTGCAGTGAGCTTGTCCATTGGCAGCTTGCCTACTATGTGGTGTATCTGGTCCCTCTTGCCTTCTCCGATGTAAACCTCTGCCAAAGGCTGCAAAAATACTTCTTTCTTTGGAACCAGTTCAAGGAGAGTAAAGTGTGTTTTCCCTATTGCCTGAACTATGGGGGTTTTCCTGTGGCTGGGCCTTGGGTCAAATGGATAGCCGTGCGGCAAGAAGTCTAGCACTACAGCGAACTCCTCTTTGGACTGCCTTTTCTCCGCAAACTGAGTGCCTTGTTCCATGTCTGTTTACCCAAACCATTTTACACAATACTGGAAAGTTAAAAGGGCGAACTATATAAACATTGCGACCTTAAAACAGCCCATGGGCATTGATGA
The DNA here is from genome assembly GCA_041489925.1 of Candidatus Nanoarchaeia archaeon. Classification (GTDB taxonomy): domain Archaea; phylum Nanobdellota; class Nanobdellia; order Woesearchaeales; family ARS49; genus JAWAAW01. The sequence continues at coordinate 74,241 of JBGPSD010000005.1, read as the reverse complement.
TATTATCCTGTATTTTGGAAGCGTTGAAAACCTCAGAAAAGAAACAGGACGTGACTTTTCAGACCCAAAAACAAGGTATGAGCATCTTTACGCAGGTGATTATGAGCATGCGCGCCGCAAGTTCAAGAAGCTCCTTTGCCAAAAGCAATACACAGGGGCTGTTTACTACGCTCCTGACAGGCTTGCGCCAAACATCTGGCGCATCAAGGGCTATCCTGTAAGGGAAAAGAATAAAAACAGCAGCCCATCAAAGTGACTTATGGCAGCAGAACAGGCGGCAATGTGGATGGTATTTGGATTTGTATTCCTTTGGCTCTTGTTTATGTGCCTGATTCTTCTCTGCACAATCTTCTGGGTCTGGATGATAATTGACTGCGCAACAAGAAACATGAAAGACAATGACAAGGTAGTGTGGATTCTCGTCCTTATCTTCCTCAGCTGGCTCGGCGCGACAGTGTATTATTTTGTCATTAAGAGAAACGCAAAGAAATAATTATTTCGCAATCTCAAGAATCGTGTCTGCTATCTTCTTGCAGTTCTCATTTGTGACTGTCAAGGCATAGCCCTGCAGGATAAGCTTCACGTCATCTGCTGTTTTTGGAAGAACGTCAATGAGCTTGTGGATGTGCTGTTCTTTCATCCTTGGGATTTCGAGCTTTGCAAGCGCGTTTTCAAGCTCTTTTGCCTTTTTGGCTGACAAAGTGCTGATTGATTCGAGGTGGTCAAGGCATCTTTGCGCCCTGAAGCCAAGCTCCTTTTCCTTCTCCTTGATATCTTCAAGTGTTTTTTTCACTTCTGCTGCGTTTGTCGATGATTCTAATACTACCTTGTGTGTCATTTCAAGCACCTTGTCAAATGGATTGGGTGGACTATGAGTGTCTTTGCCTTGTTGCCATCCTTAATCGCGACATAGTAGCACTCGCCCTGCTTGCTGACTATTGTTCCGACTTTTCCGTGGAACCTTGGATTGTAATTTCCGTTCTGCACAGCAGGCTCTGCTATCAATGCAACCTTGTCGCCTTCATTGTAGCTGGCAAAGTATGCTGAGAGCCTTATCTTGCCCTTGTCACGGGCATTCTTTGTCATAAGATGCCGTGTCTTGCGGCGATAGCCACCCTTTCGCTTGCCCATAGGAGGTGAGAGTTCGTGGAGGGTTTAAAAAGCTTTTGATGTTTAATGCGTTTGTTCAAAACAACCCCAGCACCGAAGATTTTATATACCAGTTCGTTTAACTTAGCACTATTGAGGAGTTAAGAAAAAACATTAAAAGCGATTGGTGATGAGAGGAGGTTCACAATGAAAAAGTTCTTCGAAAAACTATTCGGATCGAACAAGAATTACGACGAGCTCGATGCAGAGGAAGGATATGTTGAGCTTGACACAGAAGGCGGAGACAGCCACTCAAGGATTCTTGTGAGGCCTTTCCAGCTGGATGATTTCGAAGACGTGAAGCCGATTCTTGACTCCTTGAGAGAGGGCTACACAATCGCCCTTGTCAACATCAAGCCGTTGAAAGAGCGCGACCTTGTTGAACTGAAGCGCGCAATAAACAAGCTGAAGAAGACAACCGATGCCATTGAGGGCGAGATTGCAGGCTTTGGAGACGACTACATTGTTGTCACTCCAAGCTTCGCGAGCATCTACCGCTCCAAGCAGACAAAGGAAGTCAAGGCTGACGAAGCGCCCCAGGAATAAGTTTTTTGCTTGTTCTCTTAATTTTATTTTCTGAAAGTCCGGAAAGTTTTCACAAAAAGGGCTGTTTTTTGAAAGAATTACGGCGCAATTGCAATTTATTACGGTATCGTCGGAAATTCTGCTGTTTTTGAGGCAAAAAGCAGATTAAGAGAGTATGATTAAAGAAATAATGCCGACGAAACACCGTCGGCTATGCCGGCGTACGGCTAATCAGGTAAGCCAGCAGCTTGAAACGCTGTGACCCTAAAAGGTCTCTGGGTTCAAAAATCTTGCGGTTTTTGGCTGGCAAAAACTGAAAGGATTTGAAAATCCCAGCGCCGGCGAATTTTACTTATCCAATTACCGCATTGAAGAGATATCCTGTGAAAATTATTCCCAGCCCGACAATTGCGGCAAATATCAGGATAAGCTTGGGCTTCATTACCTTTGAAAGAATCATGAATTCAGGCAGTGAGAGTGCTGTAACCGCCATCATGAATGACAATGCAGTGCCAATGCTTACTCCTTTCTCAACCAACGCGCTGATTAATGGCACAACTCCTGCTGCGTTTGAGTAAAGCGGAATGCCGATTAATGTCGCAAGGGGAACTGCATACCATTTGTCTGCCCCTGCATAAGCAGCGAGGAAATCAGTCGGAACATAGCCGTGTATCCATGCGCCAAGCCCGACTCCAATTAGGATGTAAATCCAGACTTTTCTTATGATATGCAATGTGTATCCTATTGCGTATTCAAGCCTTTGCTGAATCTTTTTGCCTGAATAATTCCAGCGTATTGCTGATTCAGGGCTTGTTTTCCTAAGGAGCTTTTCGAGCTTCAGCTTTCCAATAACCACTCCTGAAACAACTGCAATCACAAGCCCGCTCGCGATGTAAAGAATGGCAATCTTCCAGCCGAACAAGGCAAGCAGGAGCACCAATGCAACCTCGTTTATCATCGGCGAGGCAACAAGGAATGAAAACGTGACTCCCAAAGGCACCCCTGCCTCGATAAAGCCAAGGAATAATGGAATTGCGCTGCAGGTGCAGAATGGCGTAATTATGCCGAGCAGTGCAGCAAGGACATTGCCAAAATAAGTCCGCTTCTGTGACAGTATTTTCTTTACTTTTTCTCTCGACAGATAGGTCCTCAGGAATGAAACTGCAAAGATAATGACGGCAAGGAGGATGAATATCTTGATTATGTCTGCGATGAAAAAGCTGACTGCGTTTGCTGCTGTTGAGCCTTTTTGCAGTGAAAGAACGCTCAGCGTGAGCCATTCTGCAAAAACCTCAAGAGGATAAAATACGCCCATAAATCAGTTCCACATCAAATAGAATATAAAACTTTCATTAATTCGGGTCAGCATCAGGAGCTGACGGGTCCAATGGGCTGTCAGCGGCGATAACGCGGTATTTTGCAGTGTGCTTGTCGCCAACCACCCAGGTCAAAGGCGCGGTCTTGTGGTTGAATCCTGCCTCAACATTGTCGTGCGTTGAGTTTGCGTCAAGTACATAATATCCCTGCCACTGGAATTCTGCAGGTATCATCGGGTCAAGGAGCATTGTCCTGACATTAGGCGTGTTTTCAGGCAAATCATCAGTGTGCGTCATTTCGCCGACCTTGAAGCTCGGAGTGAGGCCGTCAAAGAGCAGCCCGCTTGCAATCATGTCTGCAAGGTTTTTGTTCACCAGAGTATTGTCTGATTTCACATACCTTGCCGCGTTTGAGTAATGTGTGTCAGAATCAACATGCATTGACCTGAGCATTGCAATCATCATGTGCCTGTATTCTGCCTGCTCTGCAGCGCTTAATGTGAGGTTTCTTGCGCAGGTGGCTGTCTGCGTGACATCAAGATACATTTTATTGCCGTTCAGCTGGGGCTGGTACATGATTATGTCCCATGCAATATCAAAGTCCTGTGTTGCCTGGTCGCCTATTGTGCCTGTAAGCTTTAATTCCAATGGCCCTGAGTGCATGTTTCCGATGATTTCAAGAGTTTTCAGCTTTGGGTTGGATTGGTATGAGCTGCCGATAACATCATTCCTCCAGTAAACCGGACCGAGCACAACTGATGCACCGAACGGGTGGTCTGCTGAATTAAGGAACTGGAGAAAGATTTTTCCTGATGCCTCAATTTCCGCGACATAAGGCATTGTGTCTATTCCGTCTTTTGTGTGCTGGAGATAGACGTGCCTTGCGAGCCCATTGTCATATCCGTTAAGGAAAACCTGCATTTGCTCCTGTAAGGGATCGTTGTATTTTGTCGCGAGCCATTCATCTGCGCCTGTTGCAGGTGTGCCTGTTGAACTGCTGCCTCCGCTCCCGCAGGCTGGCAGTGCTGCTGCAACAATCCCTGCAATGCCCTTGAGAAGATTTCTTTTTGTAAGCATTGGCGTTTTCACCTGGTGCCAGAATATAAAACTTCGTATCTGGACGCCATTACCAAAATGTTTTTAAAGAAGCAAAGCGACCTTCTGTTTATGCCGACAGAAAAAATAACCGCGTCATTGAAAGACCAGCCCTGTCCTGTCTGCGGCCAGAAGAAGCTGACTTTGACAGAGGCAGAGACAGAGGTTCCTTTCTTTGGCAAGCTTTTCATTTTCTCAATGCACTGCGACAACTGCAAGTATCACAAGTCAGATATCGAGGCTGCTGAGAAAAAAGAGCCGTGCAAATGCGTCTTTGAGGTTTCAGGAAAAGAGGATTTGCAGGTGCGCGTTATCAGGAGCTCAGAGGGGACAGTGAAGTTTGAGCGCATTGGAAGCATTGAGCCAGGATCTGCAGCAGAGGGTTTTATCACTAACATTGAGGGCCTGATTAACAGGATAAAAGAGCAGATTGAGAAAATCCGCGACCTTGAGGAAGACGACGACATGAAGCAAAAGGCAAAGAACCTCCTAAAGAAGCTGATGAAAGTCCTCTGGGGCGAGGAAAAGCTCAAGATCACAATCGAGGACCCGTCAGGCAACTCTGCAATTATTTCTGAAAAAGCAAAACGGACAAAGCTTTAGCGCTTTCCTGTTGTCTTCAGTCACCATAATCCCTCTTGCTGATATCAATAAACGTGGCATATAAAAGTTTTGTTTGCCAAGAACCCAGTAACAAACCAAAGGATTAAATAAGAGCCGGCTGTTCCAAGACGGTATGGAACAGCGGAAACAAAAGCTAAAGCCTGAATTCAAGATTGCGAATGACTTCCTTGACTTAAGGACAGCAGAAACAAATGTTGTAATCCAGCAGATTGAGGAGAATATCCGCCTCAGGGAGCTTCCTGTCGAACAGCAGATTAGGATGAGGGCAAAATTAGGAAAGAAGTGAACATTTCTCGTAAATGTCTTTAATTACCATGCAGGATTTCTCAAACCAGGGGGCGTATCTCTTTTCGAAGCGCGCCTGATACCCTTCAATTCCAACATCTGCCATCAATACTGAAAGTGCGCGCCTTGTGTTCCCCTTGTATTCCTCATTTCCCTTTTTTGCAAGCACTTTTGCCCCTGCAAGAAGTTTAAGGATTGCGCGCTCCCTTATGTCTTCAATGTTGTTTTCAAATGCGTTTTCAAGCGCAGGCCCGCCTTTGTATGACTGCTTGAGGAAGTTGTAAAGCAAGTTTGCATTTGCCATGATATTGACAGGCTTGTCGTCCATGAATGCGTCGTACATAACCGCCTCAAAAGCCTCGTGCTCTGAATAAATCGCCTTGCAGAAATCAGATTGCACCATGTGCCCGTCAAGCGCTTCAATAGTGTTTCCTATAAATGGCGTTGGCTTTGGCCCCTGTTCTGTCGTTATGCCTTGCTTGTTCTTGCAGGCTTTGTCAAGGGACTCCGCTTTCGTTTTAACCCAGTTGTAATTCCTGGCTGGCTTGTAATCGTCAATCAGCATATCGGCAAGTTTACGAGCTTTTGCCGTGTGGTCTTGGAAAGCAGCCTTGCCTTCCTCTGCGAGATACTTTGCTTCTGACATCTCTGTCAAAATGAGCTTTTCCCTGATGTCCTCAACGCGCTCGCAAAGGGCGAGTTCAACAGCAGCAGGTGTTTTGTAAACATCGCTGAAGTGCTTCTTAAGCACAGTTCTGAGCTTTAGAACATTGTCTGAGAGACAGAAATGGTTGTCCTGCTGGAAAAAAACAGATATCCCCTTTTCAAGCCCTGAGACGACATCAGACGCCTGCAGTACTTCTGTTTGTGTTGCCATCTTCACTCACGTGATAAGCTATGTTTCCGGCGTATATAAAACTTCCTATCTGTCACTACTAACTGATAACAAACAACCTTATAAATGTCAGGTGCGTTCACAGGCAAAAAGAGAGGAAATAACATGCAGGTTGATACAGCACGGCTTCGCGGAATACAGAGGGCAATAGCTGCACAGGTCAGCACAGAAGACAAGCTCAAAATAGATGAAATCAAAACCATTGCCGGCTTTGACGTCACTTTCTTCGGCGACAAGGCAGTCTGCGCTGCTGTTGTTTTGGACTTCAAGACAATGGCTGTTCTTGAAAGCAAATATCTTTTAACAAAGCCTGAAATGCCTTACATTCCTGGTTTTCTTTCCTTTCGCGAGGGCAATCCTATATTACAGACATATTACGATTTGGAGCACGACCCTGATGTTTTAATGGTTGACGGCCACGGGATTGCGCATCCAATGAGGTCAGGATTAGCCTGCTATGTGGGGGTTGAGCTGGCAAAGCCGTGCATTGGTGTTGCTAAAAGCCTGTTAATCGGTGAAATCGTAGACGACAAAGTTATGATTGGCAATGAAATAAGGGGCAGATTAGTCAAGACAAAAGAGCACGCAAAGCCGCTGATTGTTTCTCCAGGACACCTGGTTTCAGTCGAGACAGCTGTTGAAATTGTAAGGAAGTGCATTGTTTATCCGCACAAGCTTCCAGAGCCATTGCACCAGGCCCACAGGTCTGCAGACAAGGCTGCTGAGAAATATCAGGGCCAAAAAGAGGAAAAGCCCCAGGACTAAACCCGTGGCTTATACTGCTTGATTATATCATCAATTGTTATCCGCGTGTGCTCGTCAAATAGAGGGAGATTTGAGTCTCCGCGCGTATTAAGGTCTGCAACAACAGAAAACGCCATTCTGTAAAGATTCACATTGGCATTTGTAAAAGTGCCTACAATAACCTGTTGATGGCGTGCTGTCCTTGCAGCAATGTCAGCGGCAAAATGCTCTGCCTCCTTGAAAGAAGGAGAGATTGAGTATCTCCACTTGTTATCCTTTTCTTTAGGCAGTAAATATACACCAAAGTGCAAATCGCCCAGGTACATTTCATTGGTTGCCATAAAGACACCTTAAAGGCAGGTCATTAAAAAGATAATGGAAAAAATGTCTTATTCCGGCAGATAAACAGTCACGCCGTACTTGTTTCCATTGACGTCAAACTCGCCAACACCCTTGTCAGCGATTTTTTTGTAATGGACTTCATGAGCCTTTCCTTGATAGTCAAAGCTCAGCGTGTTCTTGGCGCTGTCGTGCCTTGCCTTGGCAGGATATGAGTCCCTGCCCTGGCTGACCACAACGTAAACGCCGATGTCTGCATCAGGATTCTGCTGCCTCTCAATCGCAGATCTCTGCGCACTGTTGAATCCCTTTCCAAATTCATCTTCAGGGTCAACATTGTCGCAACCCAATGAAGGAGCCAATGCAAGTGCAATCATCGCAAGTGTCTTTTTCATTTTGTCTTCACCTTGTATTGGTATTTGATGCCTATTGAAAAAGCTAATGAAAATAAAAAAATTATATCACGAGCTTGGTAGTGTAAGGCCAGTAAGTATACCTGTTCCTGTACGGATTGTACACGTTGGTATTGCTTGTAGCCCTTGCAGTACTTGTGGTTTTGGCAGTGCTCACCGCAGTTGCCGTGCTTGAAGTGCTTTCAGCAGCTACCTGCGCAGCAGCTTCACGCTGTTGGACAAGGATATCTGAAAGTGCCTTCTCACGAGCCTGTGTAAGCTCAGCTGTCTGTTGCAATGTAGTTGTCATCGCAGACTTGTCAGCAAGCTCCTTGGCAAGGTCATCTGCACGCATAGCCTGCTCGGCATATGCATCGTTGATGTTATCGAACGCATTGACGCTGTAAACCGTTGCGGTCACAAGAGCGACCGAAAGGAATGATACCAGCATCAGCAATGCGCTGTTAATGTTTTTGTGTATGAATGCCATTGTGACACCCCCTAAAATTGAACTTTGGGAACCAGCCAGCTTTGCTGCCGCTGCCCCCAGTAATAACTACTAGTAAGTAGTACTAGTATTTAAGCTTTTCGCTTTCAGGGCTTCCACTGTGACCTTATTGTCATATCGCCCTTTACAGCCCTTATTGACGAAGAAAAGCGCCATATTGTCCTCGTGAAATCAGCGGTTTTGAGGCCTAATGCCCAGGTTCCTGAGCTTCCTGTGAAGGACCTCATACCTTAGCTTGGTAATCTTGGCTGCCTCTGCGATTGTTGAGCACTCCTTTAGCAATTGGCTCAAATATGCCTTCTCAAATGAGTGTTCTGCCTCTTTAAGCGTCAAATGTGTTTCAGGCAGTTCTTTTACAATATCCTCTGAAATCGCCTCTGTCTGGGCAGAAAATGCCTTGTATTTGACAGGGTTCAAGGCAGACTTGTACTGACCAAGAACGCCCTGAATTATGCCCTGAACAGCAGCCTGCCTGACGTATAAAGGCTCTGCGTCCTCGCGGAATTTCAAAGTAGGAACTTTCAATGACAAGACAAGCCTGTGGATGCTCCTCCTGTCAAGCCCTGCAACAGTTGCTGCGATTGAAATGTTTCCCAGGTGCATCTGCAAAAGCCTCATCAAATAAGCCCTTTTGAATGCTTTCTTTGCCTGCTTGTAAGGAAGCTTTGTGTCAATGGAAATGTCCAAAAGAGTCGAATGCTTCAGCTGGTCAGTGATGTCTGACTCAATGTTGGAAACTTTTACTCCCAAATATTTCTGCATCGCGCTGCCAACTATTGGCTTCACTTTCTGGTCGACTGCAGTCTCAAGTTCGGAGTTCATAGCTACTAGGTAGTAACAACTAGTATATTAACCTTATGATTTTTTTGTCTCAGTGGTCAGAATCAGCACGCAACGAGTGTTGTTCCCTGCACGCAAATCTCATTGCCTGTCACGCTGATAAACTGGTCTGTGCCGATTGCGTTCACAGCTGCGATTACAAGCGCGTCTGTCTTTCCTGCTGCAAGAAGCACGACATTTCCGTTTGCAGACTCATACAGCCTGATAAGCCCTTTTCCCGACGGCAAAGGAGCAGTGTCGCAGGGTATTGGAGTGCCCAGCAATTTCTCAACAACCTCATTATTGCAGGCTGTTCCCGCAACAACAATGTTATACTTTGACAAATCATTAATTTCGCTCGCGAGCATGCTGAATCCTGTCGGCTTGGTTCCAGGACTGCGGGCCATCAGGTTGGAGACAGCGACAACATAGCTTGACGGCGCTTCCTCGCCGACAACTGTTATGAAGTTTGACTTGAAAGCATCGCCGTCCATGAAGTAATCGGGATAAACCCCCAGAGGGACAGACGCTGTTTGCACCCCCTGCTGGACTGTAACCTGGGGCTTTGGCTCCTCTGCAGGCTTTTGCGCTTCCTGTTGCTGTTCCTGTTTTTTCTGCTCTGCTGCTTCAAACTGCGCCCGTACCTGCGCCTTTGCCTGCTCCTCGAGCTGGGCAATTTCCTGCGTGATATTCGACGATGAAGGCTCGCGGTCTTCAAGGACATATGGCTCTGGCTTTGGAACGCAGGCTGTAAGCAGGAGCAAGAATACAAATAATGGACACAATAATGTTTTACTCATTACGGGCTCTAAGGCAGCGGCCGACAGCGGTCGTCCAGCCTTAGATTCCTCCATTCGTTGTTACTCATTACGGGCTCTAAGGGATTTGAACCCTTGGCCATTCGGTTTCTGCGCAATAAGCGTAAGAGCCGAATGCTCTACCAGACTGAGCTAAGAGCCCAATACCCTTGAAAATCAATAATGTGGTTAAAAAGGTTTTGGAAAACAACTCACTGCGCCCACTTCTGCACAAATTCAGCAAGGCCGTCAAAGCTGCCTTCCTTGCCTATTTTCACATACCCGACATGATGCGTGGCCGCAAGCTGTGAAAGGTCCTGTTCTGAAACATAAGCAGGAATTATTCCGTGATACTTGCTTGGCTGGTAAAGGAGTTCAAGCATCAGTTCCCAAGAGCGGTCATTTCCGAGGATAACCTGCGGCTTCTGTCCGCTTCGCAATGCATCAACAGCGTCGCAGACACTTTGGAACGCAGTAACAGCAACACCAGGCACTTTCTGCTCGAGCTCCAGGCGCATTTTATCCTCAATAGGCCCAGAGTCAACAATCCAGACTGATTTTTCTCCACTCATAGAAGCAGGAAATTATTGCCCATTTATAAAACTCATTGCAGAAGTGCCTTGTCTGCCCTTTGGCTGTACTCCTTCATTTTGCGCACGCCTGTAAGGAATGCTGCAAGGCCTGCATGGTCGTCCTTGTGAATATAATGCACAAGCTCCTTTTCTGCCTGCGGTTTCATGTTTTCCCAGGAATAATAAGAAACTGCAATTCCTGTGTGTTTCCAATTGCTCATGATTGCATCAACAACAGGCGATGCAAAACTGCTTACGAGGACAGCATCAGGTTTTTCATTAGGTGGCAGCGTGTTTAGCTTGTCAATCAATTCTGCATGATGGGGATACTGAACGACGTTTACTCCGCGCATCTTTTGGCTTTCCAAAGCAGTCTGCACGACCTTGTCAACAAGTGTGCCTGGGTCTGCCACCCATACCAGAATATCAGGTTCTCCAGTCATAAGAACAAAAAACAGCGGGCTGTTTATAAAACTTAAGCCGCAGGCTTTGGCGCGCACTTCTTCACGTGTTCCTTGAGCGCGGAAATTTCATACGGCTTTCTAAGGAACGCATAGCCGTTCGATTCAGCCATCCCTGCCATTGATTCAGCCATTTCAGCAGACGTGTCAGAAGCAAGGATTATGTTCAAGGAAGGAAACCTGTCGCGCGGAAACTTTGCCTGCACTTTCTCAATCAGCTCATCGCCATACATCACATTCATATTCATATCAGTGAGAAGCAGGTGAGGGGGCTCCTGAAGCTGGCTCAAATAATTCCACGCTGGAACACCATCGTCAAACTCTTGAATCTCCACCCTTTGTGAAATCTCTTGCGCGATTAACTCGCAAATTCCACGCGCAATTCTCCTTGGCAGTGCGTCATTGTCTACAAGAACAATCCTGTAAATTGTGTCTGCGCTCATAACAGTGGTAAAAGCACTACTCCTATATTAATGTTACTACTTTAGAGGGGTTAATCATCAGTAACTAATAAGACCGCAATCTTAATAAATACCCACCACCTCTCAAAATTGTAAGTGAGAAAAGGGACGCGAAGACTGTATTTGTGTTTTTCTCACCAATGAACGGTGTTATAAAGGTGAAAAGGCCAAATGGCAAAGATTAAGGCAATTCTGCCGAGTTTGAGGGAGAAAAAGCGCTATTTAGCGTTCGAAGTGCTATCTAAAAGCAGAATTAAGGACTATTCAAGCGTATCCAAGGCAATCTGGCAGGGAATGCTCTCATTTACAGGCACAAAGGGCACTGCGCAGGCAGGTATAATGCTCCTTCCGGAGAAATATAACCCTCAAACGCAGAGGGGAATAGTAAAAGTAAACAACAGGCAGGTTGATTCATTGAAAGCAAGCTTAACTTTAATCCAAGAGATTGATGCGATGCCGGCAACAGTCCGAAGCGTCGGCGTTTCAGGCTCTTTGAAAAAAGCAACAAACTACGTGGCAGGGTGATGAAGAAATGAAAAAAGGCGAAGAAGAAGCAAGCGCGCAGCCAATGCCCCACCAGTTGATGGGCTATGACCGCGCAATCACGATGTTCAGCCCGGACGGAAGACTGCTCCAGGTTGAATACGCAAAGAAGACAGTCAGGCAGGGAAGCACTGCGATAGGAATGGTTTGTTCTGACGGTGTTATTCTTGTGGCTGACAAGAGGATAGTTGACAAGATGGTCATCCCTGAATCTGTTGAGAAAATCTTCAAGATTGATGACCACATCGCGGCAACAGCGTCAGGAATAATCTCTGACGCAAGAGTGCTTATTGAAAGGGCGCAAATCAAGGCGCAGCAGCACGCCGTGACTTATGATACGCCAATTGACACAATCAGCGTTGTCAAGGACATCTGCGCATTAAAGCAGGTGTGCACGCAGTCAGGCGGCTTAAGGCCGTTTGGAGTCAGCCTCATCGTGGCTGGCATTGACACCGATGGGCCAAAGGTTTACGAAACAGACCCGACAGGAATATTCTTCCAGTTCAGGGCAACTGTGATAGGCGAAGGAGAGCCGGAAATTGAGGAAATCCTTGCACGCGAGTACAAGGATAACATGACCATCGAGGATGGCCTCAGGCTTGCGCTCCGCGCTTTGAGCCAGGTGCTTGACAAGAATTTCTCCGTCGAGCGTATTGCCGCGGCATACATCAAGACCGACGAAAAGGTCCTGAAGGAAATGCAGCGGGCAAACATTGACCGGGTGCTGAAGGAAGTTAAGAGGAAATGACAGAAGAACACATGAATACCGCCCGGCTCAAAAAGGGCTCGGACGTGTTTGAAATCGTAATCGACCCGGAAAAGGCGATTGCCGCAAGGCACGGCAAGGCTGACATAAGGGACGCGCTGAAAGTCCAGAAGATTTTCAGCGACGCAAAGAAAGGAATGCTTGCATCCGAGCAAAGAATGCAGGCAATCTTCGGCACAACTGACGCATTGGAAGTCGCGAAAAAGATAGTTGTTGACGGAAACATACAAGTCACCTCAGAGTACCGCCAGAAGCTCATGGACCAGAAACGGCTCCAGATTATCGAGTTCATAAGGTGCAATGGCGTTGACCCAAGGACGCACACGCCGCACCCTGCGCAGAGGATTGAAGCAGCGCTGGTTGAGGCAAAGGTGCGCATTGACGAGTTCAAGCCTGTCGAACAGCAGGTGCAGGACGTATTGAAGGCATTGAGGCCCATCCTGCCCATCAAGTTCGAGATGAAGGAAATCGAGCTCATAATTCCGGCGCAGTATGCGTCAAAGGCATACAGCCTCATAAAGCACTTCGGCAAAATCCTGTCAGAGTCGTGGCAGAGCGACGGCTCCTGGAAGGGAGTCCTTGAGATTGCCGGTGGGATGGAGCAGGAGCTGTATGACAAGCTCAATGCGGCAACGCACGGAGAGCTTATTTCAAAAGTAGTCAGGGTAAACGGATAAAAACAAACACGGAGTGAAATAATATGAGTGATGAAACACTGAATGTCAAGGAACGCGATATCGTTGTTCCTGGTGAGATAGTGGCAGATGGAATGGGATTCCTGCCAAGCAAAGGCCTGTATCGCGAGGGCGCAAAAATCCACGCGGGCAGGTTCGGAATGATAAGCATCGAAGGAAAGGTCATCAAGCTGATACCGCTCACAGGCGCGTATGTCCCAAAGCTGAATGACAAGATAATCGGAAAGGTTATCGACGTGCTGATGACAGGGTGGCGCATTGAGACGCGAAGCCCTTACAGCGCAGTTCTGGGATTGAAGGATGCAACAGCAGAGTTCATCCCAAGGTCATCTGACCTGACGCAGTACTATGGCATTGGGGAGTATATCCTCTGCAAGGTCATCAATGTCACGAGCCAGAAGCTCATTGACGTCACGATGAAGGCGCCAGGGGTGAAGAAGCTCAAGGACGGAAGGCTTGTTGAGGTAAACCCCCACAAGGTTCCGCGCGTCATCGGAAAGGAAGGCAGCATGGTCATGATGATAAAGAACGCAACAGGCTGCGACATCTCTGTCGGGCAGAACGGCTGGATATGGGTCCAGGGACCTTCGCCTGAGCAGGAAATGCAGGCAGTCAATGCAATCAAGAAAGTCGAGGAAGAGGCGCATTTGCCAGGCCTTACTGAACGGATGAAGGCATACCTCGAGCAGGCGACAGGAAAGCCTGTTGAAATACCTGTTGTGACAGCCAGCACTTCAGAGGAATTCCACGAGCCTCCGCAGGAGGAAAGAAGGGAATTCCGCGAGCGCAGGGATTTCGACGGTCCAAGACCGCACGCAAGGCACGGTCCGCCAAGGCGTTTTGGCGGCGCACCAAGGGGGCACGATTAAAATGGCAGCTAAAGCAGTAAAACAGGCATATCCCAAGCGCCACGACGGAAGGGACTGGGAGGAGCTTAGGCCGATGGCAGGAAAGGTCGGCATAATTCCGCGCGCTGATGGAAGCGCGATGTTCAGGATGGGGCACACTGTCGCGTATGCGGCTGTTTACGGCCCGCGAGAGCTTCACCCGAAGTTCAAGCAGGACCCTGAAACAGGAATACTCAGGTGCCGCTACAACATGATGCCGTTCTCAGGGCACGGCGAAAGAGTTAGACCCGGAGGCGGAAGGAGAAGCCAGGAAATCAGCATGCTTATTGCAAAGTCATTGCTTCCTGTGCTTGACCTTAAGGAATACCCGAACGCAGTTATCGATGTCTTTATCGAGCTGCCTGAGACAGACGCAGGGACAAGGTGCGCTGCAATATGCGCAGCTGCAATGGCTCTTGCTGACGCAGGTCTTATAATGAAAGACCTTGTTGTCGCGCTCTCAATGGGGCACTATGAAGGAAAGATAATGGCTGACATTGACGGCTATGAGGACTGCGAGGTCGGCATCTCGGACATTCCGATTGCCTATATCCCTTCAATGGACAAGTTCTCACTGCTTCAGCTTGACGGAGAGGTTCCAAAAGAAGACCTGAAAAAAGTCTTGGAAATCGCCAAGCAGAAGGCAATGGAGATTTACAAGGTCCAGCAGGAGGCTTTGAAGGCAAAGTTCGCTCCTGAAGAGCACAAGAAGGTGAGAGCATGATACTGAAAGAACACATTCTCAAATACCTGGCAAAATCGCTCAGGTATGACGGAAGAAAGATGGACGAATACAGGCCGATATCAATAGAATACGGCGTGTCCCACATGGCAGAAGGAAGCGCCAGGGTGAAGATAGGCGAGACAGAAGTCATCGCGGGCGTAAAGCTCGGCGTTGGCACGCCTTACCCTGACACTCCTGCCCAAGGCAACCTGATGATTAACGCAGAGCTGACACCTATGAGCAGTCCGCTGTTTGAGACAGGACCGCCAGGAGACCAGGCAACTGAGCTTGCGCGTGTCATTGACCGCGCAATCAGGGAAACAAAGGCAATTGACCTTACAAAGCTCTGCATCAAGGAGAAAGAGAAGGTCTGGAGCGTCATGATTGACGTTTGCACAATCAATGACGAAGGAAACCTGCTTGACGCGGCTGCTTTGGCTGCTGTCGCTGCTCTCAGGGACACGGTATTCCCTGAAATTAGCGATGAAGGCGAGGTTGACTACACCAAGAAGACTGAGAAAAAGCTTCCATTGCTGCAGTGCCCTGTCGAAGTCACTCTCATCAGGGTTGGCGGCAATATCCTTGTTGACCCATTGCCTGCCGAAGAGGAAGTGCTTGACGCAAGGCTGACTGTCGCATTCAACGACAAGGACATGGTCTGTGCAATGCAGAAAGGCGGAGAAATGCCCCTGACTGCAGACGAGATTATCGCAATGGTAGACATTGCGCAAGCCAAGGCAAAAGAGCTGCGCAAGAAGCTTCAAAGGTGATTCCAATGGCAAAAGCAGAAGAACGCGAAAAGCACACAAAGTACGAAATCGCCAGGATGATTGGCTCACGGGCTTTGCAGATTTCAATGGGCGCCCCTTTCCTTGTCACTCTTTCTGAGAAGGACCTGGAAAAGATAGGCTACAACCCGATTGAAATTGCCAAGCTCGAGCTTGAGAAGGACGTTTTGCCGATTACTGTGAAACGCCCATTGCCTGCCAAGCGCGCCCAAAAGGCGGCTGAAAAGGCAAAGATGGCATGAGCTCGGAAATAACTCCTGAAAAGCTGAAAAAGTACTTTGACGTGACTTCAAGGGCACTTGAGAAAGTCAAAATAGCCAAGGCAAAAGACTTCTTAGATATGTCAGAAATGCCGCGCATTTCTGAGCATGCTCAAAAACCACGCGCTAATTGTTCCTGCATGTACTGTCTTGCGCATGTGGTTTTTGACATGGCTCAAAGGTATTTTTCTGACGCAAAGCACTTTGAGCAGAAAGGCGATATTGTGACTGCCTTTGCAGCTTTGAATTATGCCCACGGGTGGCTGGATGCCGGTGCAAGGCTTGGCTTCTTTGACGTAGACCACGATGACACGCTGTTTACTGTGGATTAGAATTAACGATACCTGCAGCTTTTTTTAGATAAGTTAGCATTAATTCGTCCGCCCTGGTAACAAACGCATTCCTTGCATCCATAGCAATGTCATTTTCATGTCTGCAATGGAATACTAAGAGAGGCGTATTTCCCATATTCATAAAATAATCATCTATTGTATTAGGGGGAACGTGCGTAGATTCAAGGTCCCTGAGAACTGATTGTCTTATATCCCCCCTTTGGTATAATACTCTGAACATTGGAAGCATTACTTGGGAATATCCTGCGCCATAATGAAACTCGCCCATTTTTTGCGATGCTTCATCAGGCGTTGGGGCTGATAAAATTACCATAGTTTCTTCTAAATCCGGTTCCTTAACTCCTAATTCTCTTAACCTGCCAGCTACTGCTTCATTCATACAGCAAGCAAATACCTGGCGAAACTTAAAGGTTGGGAAATATGCTTTTATGCCGCCCACGATGACACGCTGTTTACTGTGGATTGAAATTGCAACACTTAACAACAACAAATTGGCAAAGGAATAAAACAACTAATATTGCGGGTTTCTAAAGAATTCAGCATTGTAAAAGTCAATAGCTCGATTGACTTCATCTGTTGGCACCTTAAACTGATGCGACAACGCATCGCAACGAGCATATAACACATCAACAAATTTCCAGTATTCTGGCAGATCAGGAACTTCATCAAAATCCTGACGCTTGAACGCTTCACGTATATGGTTCCTGTGTGTATCTAGGAATATTTGGAATTCCTTTTCAATAGCCCGTTCAATCGGCGAAACAATTGTGGTAGCCATTAGGGGGATATAATGCTGTGTTGAATATATGGTTTTCGATAGCCAAGCAACCATTGTGGATTGAGTCGCAAATAAAAGAGTATTTTGTTGTTAGAAGTGAAATATTTACCTGTATGCTGGTTCTGGAATGAACTGTTCTTTTTTCCAGTACTTAATAACTCTTGGACCTTCGGTATGACGCATTTCCTCTGCTTCTTCTAATGATCGCGTATTAAAGCGGCATCCCCCTGCATAGTGGTATTCAAAGGTTAGAACGCATTCGAGACCGCCTATTTGTTTTTCTTTTTCTTCAATACGCCCAATAATATATGCCCGCTCAGAGTCATCCCTGGGAGAATCAGGCCTTAAATTGGTCATATTATATCTTGCCATAATCAGGATATATGTTTTTGATGTATTTAAATGTGTTTGATAATTTACTGCTCGTCTTTGTGGTATAAGTCAAGGAATATTATCTTGTTTTCCTGCTGGATGTATGCGTAAGAAAGCCTGAATGGCGGAACGTGTAATTCCCTTGTGCCTTTTCTGGCGTACATCATTGGCTTGCCTGTCTCTGGAAAGGCGACAATCTTTGCGATTTGCTTTTTAACCCTCTCCTTCAGGCCCCTGTCTTTTATCCTCTCAATTTTCCTCAAGAATTCCGGCCGGTGTTCTATTGTCAGCATTTGGACAGCTTTTCAAGGAACTTGTCCGCGGGCAGAGAAACAAATTCCCCTTTTTCATACCGCTTCCATGCTTCCTCTGTTCTCCTGGCAAACTCAAGGTCTTCCTCAAAATTCTTGTCCAGCTCGCTTGCCTTTTTCAGTATGATTTGGTCTTTTGTCTGTATAATGAGCAGCTTGTCCCCTTCTTTCAATCCTTCCCTCATCTCGGCAGGTATTACAACCTGGCCTTTTGAGGACATCTTGGTCATTGCAACCTCCATAGTATCACCTGGATAAGATTAATCTTACTCAGTATATAAAAGTTGCGTTTCATGCTTCTCTGCGAGAAAACAATCCTTAAATACCCTGTGCCTCACTGTCCAGTGGCCAGTGAAGTGCTTATCGTCGGAAATCTTCCGGTTCAGCCGCAAACTTTCCGGCACGCTGCGAAGAAAACAGTCACTTTCAACACCCCAAACAAAAAATATGGCTGAGTCTTATAGATAAAAACTAGTGGGCAAAGAAACCTATTTGCGTACAATAAAATCATAATTCTGCTCAATAGTTTGCTTCAATAAATCAGGCCTTTGAATCAGGAAATTGTGCCCGTATTTTGGAATCACAACAAGCCTGGAGTTTTTCATTCTTTTCTGCATATCAATGTTCATTTCCTGGGTCATTAAAGCGTCAGTTTCGCCGCGCAAAATAAGAATTGGAACGCTTAAAGAGTCCAGCTTCTGCCGCACATCATAAGTGGTAGTAGCATTAAAATTCCCTTCCAATGCCTCTGGAACAGTGCAATCCAGGCCTGCGGATAATATTTCATCCTCACTTAATTGCGGGTTTTTATCAAACTGATATGTTCCTTTTGATTTAAACAGCGCATACGAATTTTTGATTATGCCAGGTATTATGCTGGCCAAGGGTATTGCCTTGTTTGCTTTAATTGGGTCAAAGTCTGAAGTGTCAACCAAAATAAGCCCTGCAATTTTTTCAGGATATTGGACAGCGTACTGCAAAGCTATCATTCCGCCCATGGAATGCCCAATCAACACAGGCTTGTCAATCTTTGAATACTGCAGAACTTTAGCAAGCGTATCAGTGAATCTCTCCATGGAATATTTGCCGTCATGATAACTGTCAGATTTTCCATGGCCGGGTAAATCATAAACAAGAACAGGGTGGCCCAGTTCATTAAGATATTTTAAACAGGCATCTGCAGTTGTGTGATTTTGCGCGTTTCCGTGGATAAAAACAAAAGGCAGGAAGCCTTCTTTTCCAGCCATTTTTTGGCACCATATTTTAGAGCCATCTTCTAATTCCAGATAAGAATCCTGATCTTTATCTGCCATCATATTTGATAAGCAAACGCGGCTTATTAATCTGCTGATAAGCCGAAACTTTAAAAGCAGCCAAATTGTTAAGATTACAGCATGATAAAAAGAAAAAACATAATGATACCTGGCAGCACAGTGAATTATAATGCAAGCGGGCTCCACATCAGGGCGCATTCCCACTCAGACAGTTCAGTTGAAATATCTGGAAATGGAATCTTTATCGGCGGAAACAGGTTTGATTATGAAATAGACCAGGATTATGATGTCAAGCCAGGAGACAGGGTTGTTCTTTATTCCCTGAACGAATCACTTGACTTGCGCCTGCAGGAAGGCAGCAAGGTGAAGGTTAAAGGCGACACCCGCAGGGCGCCGTTATACTCAAACAACACTTTGTTTATCGACGACCTTAAAGGCCAGCTCTGGCTTCCGCAAGGAATCTCTGATTTGGAACTCGCAGTCAAGACCATGAACGGCTTTGTAAAAGGCGATGTTGCGCACAAGGGGACAATTGAGGCAATGAACGGCGATATTGAGCTAAAATTGCACGCGCCATTGGCAATTGACGCATTTGCAATAAAAGGCAATGCCAACATTCAAGGAATGGAACCCAAAGGCGGCGGCAAGTATGCGCCAATAGGTGAACCGGCTCTTGGCGGATTAAGGGTGTCAACAATGAACGGCAATATCAACGTCACTTATCAAAGAGTAGTGCTGCTGCCTGCTCCACAACCTTAATATAATTGATTTCTGAAGCTGTTAAAAATGGTTGACAAAGCAGGAAATACATGGGGCGCGAAATTAAAGCGCACTGCTACCTGTGTTCTTCCGGTAGCCAAGAACAGGAAAGGAAAGTGCATTAACTGTGGCGCCTGCTGCAAGCTTCCTAATGTGTGCCCGTTCCTGAAATTCAAGCCAAATGGGGAATCATACTGTTCTATCCACCCATTTAGGCCTTTGAACTGTAGAATATATCCCAGGACAGAGGAAGAGCAAATCACAAAGGACACCTGCGGCTTCAGGTTTGAGTGATACCCCACGCGAGAGTGGCAACCAAACCTTTTATACTCTCCTCTCTGAAACAGCTATAAAAGGAGGTGCTTTTATGGCACAGGACGTTCGTTCAAGCGCTGTTATGTTTTCACCAAGACAGCCCACATTCGGGACAAATATTCTGCTTTTGCTGATTGTTATCGGCTTGGCAGTGATGATATTGCTTATGCTATTCTGGTTCCCCAGATATGGCTGGCTCGGAGGCGCAAAGGTAATAGGCGCTGATGGCAAGACAATGACAGGCGGAGGAGGAGTGGTAATCAATGCCGCGTGCTGTGACAACACAGGCGGAAGATGTCCGTCCTGCCCGACATGCCCAGGAACACCTCCACCAACAATAACAAGAACGCCGTGCGAGGAGCGCTGCTACAAGCGCTATATGACAAGCCAGACTGCTTATGAATCATGTGTAAGGCAGGAGTGCACAACAGGAGGCACTCCCACGCAGCCGCAGACACCGACAACACCCACAGGAACTCCCGGAGACTGCGTTGACTCTGATGGCTCTGACACAACAACCGCAGGCAGTGTGACATACAATGGCCAGACTTACAATGACGACTGCGCTGATGACATGCGCGTTGGAGAATGGGTCTGCAGGAGTGGAAAGCCTGACCGCGTTGTAATGACCTGCCCAGGAAAGTGCGTGCGCGGAATGTGTGTACCAACTGGCGTAACTGCGTATGTCTGATACCATGGCAGCAAAGGATTATTCCATTGCTTTTTTCACAGGTAGGCGTGCCTATATCATCCCAAAGCCCCTGCTTGTGCTTATACTTCTTGAAGTGATGGCGATAATCTTTCTATTGTTTTTTGTCCCCTACTTGAGGGCATCAACAGTGACAGTAGGCAACGGAGTTATTACCGGCTCAGGCGGCGGAATAAGCGTAAATGCAGGCTGCGGGGAAATACAAAGATGCCCGCAATGCCCTTCATGCGAAACTTGCCCTGACTGCCCTAAACAGCAGAACTGCACGTGCGAGGAATACTGCAGGCAGGCATTTGGAAAGGATAAGACAAAATACGACCTTTGCGTAAAAGAGCGGTGCGCACCTGAAACCTGCGAAGACACATGCAGGACAAGATACGGCTCAAACAAGGACGCTTATGCATTGTGCTTAAGGCTTGACTGCAACCCAGGAGACCCCTGCGAAACAGCCTGCTGGAAAACATCAAAAGGAAGCCCGACAGTTTACCAGGCATGCGTGCAAAGGGAATGCAATACTTGCGAGGAAAACTGCAAGACAAAATACGGCTCAAACAAAGATGCTTATGCACTGTGCTTACGGCTTGACTGCGACCAGGGAGACCCTTGCGAAACATCCTGCTGGAAGAAATCACAGGGAAGCCCGACAGTTTACCAGGCATGCGTGCAAAGGGAATGCCGCGAACAGACCTGCGAGGAGAACTGCAGGACAAAATACAGCAATAACAAGGAGGCTCTTGCGATTTGCCTTGATGTTGACTGCGGAAAGCCAACAGACTGCGAAAGAGACTGCTGGAACAGCGCAGACGGCAGCGCGACAACATATGCTTACTGCGTCAGGAAGATGTGCGAACAGCAGCCAACAACCCCGACAACACCTGTGACTGTTTACACTGGCGGCGACACAAGGACAGGAACAACAACCTGCAGGGAAAATGACAAGGGAAGGGATGCGCAGAACAAGGGAACAGTGACGCTAACAACCTCTTACACAGACGGCACGCAGAGTTCAAACACTTACACTGACTCCTGTGCAAACACAAGGGAAGTGCTTGAGTATTACTGCCAGAGCGGCAATCTTGCCTCTGAAAACATTGCCTGCCCGTATGGCTGTGATGACGGAGAGTGCGGCGCATCACCTAATCCGCCTGCCACGTCCACATTCACCCCGATTATAGTAAAACCGCAGCTGACAGTCTCGCCGACAATTCTGAAGACTCTCACGCTGCAGAAATAAATTTATATACCCTTAACAGCAATTGACGCTTATGCGTGACATACTGAAAAAGGACATTCTTGAGGTGCTTGAGCAGGTTTTGGCGAGTTTGCAGGCTGAGGACCACCACGCTTTGAGCGAGCTGAGCAACCACGTCATCCACGACGCGAGCATATTCCAGGATGATGACTCTGTTTCATTTGCAGTTGTCATTTACGCGCTGAGCAAGATTGTGCAGCGCTGCTGTGACGAGAAAATACCTGTCCCTCAGGTTGCCTCGCTTTTGCAGGAGGCAAAGGACGCTCTTGAGCTTGGCAAGGAGGATGTTTACAGGACTGTTGTCAAGCGCATTTTTGAAGAAGTGAAAAAGCTTGATGAAAAAATAAGCCTCTACATTACAGAGGTGATTAACCAGGCGAGAATCAAGAAGGCAAGCAAGATGTCAGAGCACGGCATCTCCCTGGCAAGGACTGCTGAACTGCTCGGCATATCGCAGTGGGAATTGCAGGATTATTTCGGAAAGACGCAAATCCCTGAGCACGAGCTCGGAGTGCCTGTTAAGCACCGCCTGAAGCTCGCGAGGAGCTGGTTCCAATGACAGAAATACTCCTTGATGCAGGGCCGGTAATCTCGCTAACCACAAACAACCTCCTCTGGCTGGTTGAGGCTTTGCAGAAAAAGACAAGCACAAAATTCTATGTTGTTTCAAGCGTTAAAAGGGAGCTTGTTGACCGCCCATTGGCGACAAAGAAGTTCAAGTTTGAGGCTTTGCAGGTCCAGCGCCTGATAGAACAGGGCGATTTGAAAGTCATTGACAAGCCTGAGCTGAAAAGCAGGGCATTGCAGTTCCTTGACATGGCAAACACGGTGTTTTGGGCGCAAAAGTCTCCGATAAGTATTGTCCAGCTCGGTGAAATGGAAACCCTTGCCGCTGCTTCAGGGCTGGGAATAAACAAGGTTGTGATGGACGAGCGTATCACAAGGTCATTGCTTGAGACCCCTGAGCAGCTTCAGGAGCTGATGTCGCACAGGCTCCGCACAAAGCTTCACGTGGACACAGGGCGCCTTGAACAGTTCAGGAACATAACCCGCCACGTGGAAATAATCCGCTCTGCAGAGCTTGTGACGATTGCATACGAAAAAGGATTGCTGGACAACTATGTAGTCAAGGTTCCAAATGCAAGGAAAGAGCTCCTTGACTCTGTCCTTTGGGGAGTCAAGCTGAACGGCTGCGCTATTTCAGAGGATGAGATTAACGAGCTGGTTGGAATGGAGTTGAAATGAAATACAAGAAGAAAAGCCAAAAAGTAACTGATTTTTGCATTGGCTTTTTTGCGATGATGGTGGCTGCAGGAATAGTAAAAAACGGCCTGATGCTGTTGATGATGAATACGCAGCAGGCGTCCATGAAAATCATTTTTATCGGAGTCGCGCTCGTGTTTTTGTATGCGATGAGCATAGCATATTTCTTTGAGAAGAGAAAGTATATTGCAATCGGCATCATCACCCAGATGATTATCAACATAATATTCATAGGGCTGACTGCGTATATGATGATGAGAAACAATGGCGTTGAGGTGTTTGCGCAATGAACAAGAAACAAAAAAGCAAAAAACAGAAAGAGGCAGTGATTAAGCTGATGGGCGGAATAGGGATAATAGTCCTGCTCACAGGGCTGTTCACAAGCCTGTATCCGTTCACAACCGGCTTGCTCATTTCAATAGCAATAGGAATCCTAACAGGCGTGCTGGCAAAGTACTGGGGAATTAAGAAATAATTCTCAGGCAGGCTTAACTGCGGTAATATTGTAGAATGGCTCTATTTCGTGGTGCTTGACCTGCACATCTTTGAAGCCGACATCATTAAGTGCAGCCAGAATCTGCGGCTCGCCCATGTAATACTCAACTATTCCTTTTCTTGCCTTTCCGCTTTCATCTGCAAGCCCTTTTGATATCTTGGCAACAAGCTCGTCATCTATTCCCTGATATCCTCTGACTATGCGCGACTTGATTGCAGCATAATAGCCGTCAACAGGATTAATGTGCCCTGCAACGTCCTCAGGCATGGACGGGTCTATCAAAGGCATTTCAACATGAGTTGCATCAGTAGTGCGTACATTGCCATAGCCCTTGCCAAGCAGAGTGCGCATCAGCTCAACAGGTTCCTGGGCGGTAACATGGACAATCCCTTCCTTGTCAACAAGAACTTCTGCAGGAAGGACTGCATCTTTGAGTTTGCTAAAGGCAGACAGGCGGTCATATTTTTTGCCAGGCACAAACATCGCATTCAGGACATATCCGTTTCCTGAATCCCTGTTGTCTTCAAGATGGACTGGTGTTCCAAGATATTCGCAAACATCCTGCCCAATTCTGACAAGCTTGTCTTCAGAATAGTTCATGTTTACGTTTCCTTCGCCAAGATGCACAATGCCCCCTGGCTTCAGAGCCCTTGAAATCTCCCTGTAAACGCGCCTAAGCTCATCCCTTGTGACAGAAGCGTGATGGATTGAAAGCGTTGCATCAACTGCGTCAGCTGATTCTGAAGAGACGCGCAGTTGGTCGCGCAGGTTGTTCTTGAGGAAAGATATTGTTCCTGGCTTGGTGTGTGGAATGCAAATGCTTCCGTCGTGTATAAAACTTCCAACCCTGAAATATCGAGGCTCAAAGAAGCCCATTTGTGTCAGGGTGTCAAGCCCCTGAATAAGCCCTGCCTTGTTATAATCAACAACATAATCGAGAAGCACAATCTTGCCCTCGCCAACAATCTTTTTTATCCTTCCCCTGTTTGTGTCTCCCAGCTTTCCATCAGCAGTGTAAGTGCAGGAGTATGGAAGAACCTTGCCGCCAGGGCCCAAAACAAGAACAACAGGGTCGTTTTTGCCTGCGAGCTTAGTTTCAAGGGTGTCAAGAAGGAAGCCGTGCTGGTCCCATAGAACCCTTGGAGCGCTCTTTGAGTACGCGTCACCGAACAATGTTGCAATGTCCCTGTTTTGTTCAGCCATGGCTCTGGTAAAAAGCCCGCCATATTTAAACCTTATGTTTTTATCTACTGAGGAGTAGTTAAAACAGGAAGATTTATATACTTGAAAAACAGCTGATAGTGCATGAGTGAGGCACACGATAATCCTGCAGAAGTTAGTTCTACGAGCCAGAAGGCACTCTCTGATTACGTCAGGGAATGCGAACAGTTCGTCCAGAACCCTTCCACAATGGATAATGGAGGAGACCCCTGGTCAAAGGTTGCTGCGCTGTATGTGCTTAAGCACGACCATAAGGATGTTTTTGACGAACTCCTGAGAAACAAGGAAATGGTCCGCATAGGCGCGAAAATAGGCATGGCTGCAAAAGACTACCACCTGGTCCTCCAGTTCTCAGACATAGTTTCTGACTCTTCAAAGAAAGGCGAAAGCCCTGCACCATACACACACCTTGAAGGCCAGGTTGATGAGATAATGCAGAGCATACGCGGCAATACTTTTGACAAAAACACATACCACCTGCTTGAGCAGGCATTAAAGGCTGCTGATGAATACTCAATTACGATGGACAAGCCAGACGCACGCTTTATCGGGCTTTATGCACGTATCCAGAATGCTGCTGATTATGCATTGAAAAGCCAGTCTGCGCCAGTACTTGATATTGTGCTTGAACCTGTTGAAATAACTGAACCAATTGAAACGCAAGAGGAAATCACTTATGCCCCTCAAATCAAACCAATGTCATTTGATGAGCTGGAAAAAACGCTTTACAATCTTGAGCGCGAAATAACTGACTGCAAATTCAATCCGGAATCACGCAGGCAATTTGCTGACCTGCAATTGCGTGCAAAATACCTGGCAGCAAAAGACTCTGCATCTGAGAGGCGCAAACAAAGGCTGGATAAATTAAGGGAGAAAATGATTGACTACATGATTACATACGACAGCGTGCTCGGCGACATCTCTGAAGCTGCAAAGGAAGGGGATGCAAGGGCAAAGGTTGCTGCGCTTAATGCGCTCAAAAACGAGAACAGCCTCGAGCTTGAGGAAGCGCTCAGAAGCAAACCCGGAATCCTGATGTCGCTTAAAAAGCAGGTTTATGCTAATGACAGCGCTGAAAACTGGGCAATGATGAAGAAATTCCAGAACATAGTTCCTTATTCAGGCAGGAAAGACTACGAAACCAGGACAATCCGCAGGCACGTAAAGAAACCAGTAAGCGGATTCAGAAAATTCCTTGCCGCAACTGCAACAGCTGCTGCTGTGACAATTGGCGGGATGTTTGGGCTTGACTATCTTGTGGGCATTAACAAAGAAGAGCCTCAGAAGCAGGAAGAGCAGGCTGGCACAAGGAAAGAAGAGCCTCTGAAGCAGGAAGCACAGGTTGCTATACCAAAACAGGAAGCACCAGTCACTATGCCGGAAGCAAAGCGCTTTTCACTTTTTGGAGCTGCAAACAAATTCGTAAGCTACTTTACAAAAGCGCCTGAGGCAGTAAATGACGCAGTTACACAGGCTAATGACGCTGCCACACAGATAGCAAGGGCATTCGCAGAGGCGCCTTCAATGCTGCCAGCGCCAACAGCACCTGCGCCAAAGGCAGAGCCAGTCCTTGACTTCATCTGGGACAAGCCTTCTGAGCCGGAGATGACGCTCACTCCTTTGACAGATACAGAGCTGAAATACCTTGAAGACAGCTTTGAGCCAGCAGTCCTTGAGCTTGATTTTTCAAAGCCGATAAAGCGCGAGCCTTCGCTTGACTTTGGACTTCAATAAACTTTATAAGCCGCGCGAAGGCAGCATTTCTGATTCGTGATGGGAAAAGACTACCTAAAATACTCACCAGAGAAAAAGCCATTCAAGACTTACTACTGGGAGGTCTGGCAGGGGCTTCCTTTTCCGGAAAGCAAATTCAAGAGGGAATTCCTTCCAGATGCGATTGAGGCATGGAGCTATTCAAGGAACGGGCTCTCAATCTGGATTCCTCAGTATGCCATAAACGCTTACAGGCAGAATCAGAGGGCAATATTTATCGCGACAGCTGAGCGCAAAAAGCACGGAAAGGGGTTCAGGACAGAAGTGATTTCACTGCGCCCACTGGAAACCACTATTGATGACGCAATCCTGGAAGCAAGGGACCTGAACAAGGAAGTTGCAAAGTGGCACAGGAAGTTTAAATGGTAATCACTCATTCAAAACAGTGTAGAATGCGTCAAATATCGGGTAATCTGTGCTGAAGACAAAGAATTTCGCGCCGATTTCATCGCATGCCTGCCTTATCTTCGCCTGGTGCTCTGCCATCTGCTGCAAATAATTCTTCCTTGCGTACGGCGAGATAAAAGTCCTGAGCGTGTCATCTGTTTCTGCGTCAACAAGCTTGAAGTCGCCCTCAATGTTCATCTCTGCCTCTGTCTTGTCAAGCACCTGTATAAGCACAACGTGGTGGTCCCTGTAGCGCTTTATCGCGCTCTTTATCTCTGCAGGGTCATACAGGAAGTCTGACATTATAACAACAAAAGACCTTGTGTTGATTCTTTTTTTGTAAGCAGCAAGAGACGCCTCAAACTTGCTCAGCCCTTTTGGCTTCCTTTCATTCAGGTAGTCAAGCGCCCTCATCAGGTTTGTCCTGCCTCTTTTTGGCTTGAAAACCTCAAGGCGGTCAGCAAAAGTGCTTACGACAAACCTTTCATTGTGCTTCATTGCCATATAGCAGAATCCGAGCCCGAGCATGTCTGCATAATCCACTTTCTTGACTTTCTGGCCAAATCCCATGGAGCCGGAATAGTCAATGATGACGTGGACTGTGAGGTTTCTTTCCTCCTCAAAGCGCTTGATAAACAGCTTGTCAAGCCGGGCAAGCACTTTCCAGTCAATTGCCCTGAAGTCATCCCCTGGCGTGTAAATCGCGTGGTCCTTGAAAATGAGCCCGCGGCCTGTCGCAACAGCCCTTCGCTCTCCCACATAGTTGGATGTAAGCCGCTTGTTGATAATCAGCGACATCCTGTCCAGCTGGTGCAGGAAGCTTAGGTCAATTGCCATAGACTCACTTAAGGAACTGCTTGATTACGTCGTCTTCGTGGAGGTTTTGCCTTTCTGCCTCAAAGCTAAGGATAATCCTGTGCCTCAGCACTGGAAGCGCCATCAGGTTAATGTCCTGCTTTGACACGTACTTCCTTCCCTCAAGCAGCGCCCTTCCCTTTGCAGCAAGCACAATTCCGATTGATGCACGCGGTGAAGCGCCGTATTCAATCAGGTCTTTTTTCTGCCTTGTCGCAGTGACAAGCGAGACAGCGTACTTCTTGATGTCTGCAGCGATTGGCACCTGCCTTGTGAGGCTTTGCAGGAACATAAGCTCATCGCGGCTCAGCACCGGCTTCAATGTAACGCGCTTTTCCTCTTCCGCATACCTGTTGACAATCTCCAGCTCCTGGTCAAATGTCGGGTACTCTGTCCTGATTTTGAACAGGAAACGGTCGCTCTGTGCTTCAGGCAGGGGATATGTTCCTTCCTGTTCAATCGGGTTCTGCGTTGCAAGCACGAAGAACGGCTCCTCGAGCTTGAAAGTGCTGTTTCCGACAGTGACCTGCTTTTCCTGCATTGCCTCAAGCAAAGCCGACTGCGTCTTTGGGGTTGCACGGTTGATTTCGTCTGCCAGGATGACGTTTGCGAAGACAGGGCCGGGCTGGAACTTGAAACTCCTCTTGCCGCCTGTTGTCTCCTCAATGATGTACGTTCCTGTGATGTCCGATGGCATAAGGTCAGGCGTGTTTTGGATACGCGAGAACTTGAGGCTCAGAAGCTGCGCCATTGTCTTGATGCTGAGCGTCTTTGCCAGCCCCGGATAACCTTCCAGTATTGCGTGCGAGTTCGTAAGCAGGGACACTACCATCTGCTTAAGCACCTCGTCCATTCCGACGATCACCCTGTTCATCTCGTGGAGCAGGTGGTCAAATGTTTTCTTGGTGTCTTCCAATCTCATATTTTTCATCCTCCTTTATTATGAAGTTTTTGCGATTTCACGGAAATATGATTTGACAATCCTCTGGTATCCCTTCGGGATGCTTTCCTGGAACGAGACGTCTGTTGTCGCCTTGATTTCCTGCGGCAATGAGCTCTTGAACTCCTTGCTCTCTGGCGGGCTTACCTTGCTGATGTCAATGTCGCTAAGCACAGGCGAGAGCTGCATCTGGATTTCGTCATTGCCAAGCTCCTCAATGCTCTTGTTGCCGTAAATGTCCTCGCTCATGTTCTCAAGGAACTCAAGGCTCATGTTTGAAAGGTCATATGCTCCTGCACCCTGCCCAAGCTTGCCAAGGTCCTTGAGCACATCATTAAAGTCAAGGAATTTCACGCCGTGCGCAGAGACTGTTATAATCAGTATGCTCACGACTGCGAGAGTGATAAGCTCTCGCGCAAGCCTTCCGAAGCTGAGGAAATATGATGTCTTGATAGCCCTCATCCCCCTCAGCACATCCTGCTGGAGGCTTGTGACAATCGCGTTTTCCTTGTCTGTGTTGTCAGCGACTGTTATCAGCTGCTCCTGAAGCTCAGGCACCTTTTCCTCAACATACGCGAGGTTCTTGTATTTCCTTATGTTCCTGTACAGGTGTACGGCGCCGTAAATGAGCGCAGGCACAAGCCCGTACCACCACGGAAGCGATATCAGTATCAGCACAAGTGCGCAAATCAGGAAAACCACAAGGGTATCAAGCAGTGCTGTGAAGATTGTTATCTGCGAAATCGCGCTGCGCAATTCCTTCAATGCCGCGATTATCGGCTTCATCACCATCAGCAGGTTCCCTCCTCTGCGTCAGGCTTTGCGAGCTGTGTCTGCAGGCAGGATATCTTTGACTGCAGGGCGTCTATGCTGTCCTTGTAATCGTCAATCTTCTTGTTTAATACCACAACAGCTGCATTCGCTTCTGCAAGGTCTACCTTCAAAAGCAAGTTCTCCCCTTTGAATGCCTCAAGCGAGTTCTTGGTTGTCACAAGCTGGTTTTCAGTGCTCTCAAGCTCGTTTTCCAGGCTCACCTTCACCTGCGTGAGCTGCTTTTTCTCGCCCTCAAGCTGGGTTTTTTCTGTTTTGACAGTTGAGTACTGCTGTGAGAACTGCTCCTCGCGGGCTGCCTTGAGCGTAAGCTCGCTCTTTATCTGGTCAAGCGCTGCCTGCTTGTCCGTAAGGTCTGCCGTTACCTGCGTTAGCTGGCTGAGCTTTGAGTTGTATGCGGTGTTTATGCGGTCAAAGTTCTCCTGAAAGAACACTGTTGCCGCCACAAGGGCTCCTGCGCTTATTAAAATCAGGAACAAAAGGACGATGTTTGCGTTTCTGGTTATGTATGCCATGTCATTCCCTCCTGACAAGTCTCCTTATAAATATTTCGATGAGGAAAATTATGACTGCAAGCAGGACAAACGGCCAGCCAAGGCGGTCTTTTGTGTTGATAATGCGCCGCGCCCTTGCCTTTGTGTACTGCACTATGCCGTCGATGTCATTTGCGTCAAATACTTTTCCTCCTGTGCTCATCACAATCCTGCTTAGCTCCTCGTTAAAGCCAAGCCCGCCATACTCGCGGGCGTAGTTTGCCGCGAACAATGCACCTGAGACTTCCTGGAAGCCGACTGTTGGCGGGGTTATTGCCGCTGAATACAAATCCTCATCTATCTTGTAGAATGTAACTCCCTTTGCCTCTGGCGGCGTGGGTGACTTTATCGTAATCTCTGCGGGCTCATTCACAATCGTGTCTTTTGCGTCAATATAGCTCTCTGCCTTCCTGTCAGGGTCTCCTATTGCCCAGTTGAACATTCTTGCGAAAATCCTGCTGTTAATCTTGTTCAGGACATCGCCAGCCCATTCTGTGCCGTCGTCTGTTGTCCACGCAGCGACCCTTCCGAGCCCGACGCGCCACACAGTGAGTATTGGCTCTCCTGTTGTTGTTGTCAGCAGGAGCCTTGCTGTTGTCTTTGGCACTGCCTGGTTGAAGCCGTGCAGGTCTGCCTTTGGATCATAGCCTTCTGTGATAAAGTGGTTTGCATTGAGGACAACAAGCCCCATTGTCCCTTCTTTCTGCTTATTTTCCTCAACATCCCCGAAAATAATCCTGAGCTTGGTTTCCTCTGTTGCGCGGAAGTAGATTCCGTTTCCTATTTCAGCCATCTGCATCATAAGGTTCTCGTTTGTTGTGGGCCCGACTCCGACTGTGTAAATCTTTATTCCCTCGTTTGCCGCGAGCTTTGCAGACTCAATTGCCGCGCTCTCGCTCTGTGTCTTTCCGTCGCTCATTATGATTATGTTCTTGCTTCCGCCCATCTGGGAGAGCATTGCGACTGCCTTGAGCATTCCTGCCTGCATCAGTGTCCCGCCGCCGAACTTGAGCCTTCCTATGCGATCCTCAAGCCCGACTTTTTCAAATACCTGGCTTGGCTCTGAAATAAGGTATGCCTGCGTGTTGAATGCCACTACCGCGAGCCTGATGTCCATCCTCAAATCCTTGTAGATTCCTATTGCGGCTGACTTCTCAAACTCCGCAGTGCTTGTGAACCTTCCGAAAGGCGCCCCTGTGCTTCCGGAGATGTCAACCACAACAGCCACGCTTATCTCGCCTGGCTTCTTGCCCGGCGTTGAGACAAAGGCAGGAAGCATGGTCTCGAACATTGAGTCCTTGTATCCGCCATTGTCAAATGAGTTCTTGCCGCCCATTACGACCATTCCATTGCCGTCAGACACAAATTCGTTTATGCGGTCTGTCGCGTCTTTCAGGTTGTCAGCTGGAATGTCATTGATTGCGATTGCGTAATAGTCCTTGAGGTCAGCCGGCACTGATGAAAGCCCGTCAACAACATAAAGCTCATTGAGCAGGGTCCTCATCGGCGATTCCTTGTCTGAGACAAACAGTATTCGCGGCTTTGGAACGACCTTTATTGTCTTGTAGAATACATTGTTCTGCTGGAAGTAGTCCTTTGTATCAATCATCGCAGTCATCTTGTGGTAGCCTTCGGACAGCTTCTGCGTGATTTCCTTTACTGGGTCTGCGGTGATTTCGTCAAGGAGCGTCGCGCCGTCCAGTGTCACAACAACATGCACAGGGTCTTTCTTTCCGACATGGTTGATGACAATCGTGAATGTGTTGTCAACATCTGCCATTGTCTTTGACGGTCCTAGGATTGCGATTCCAACATCGTTTTCCTTCGGGGTGAGCTGGATTGCGTTGATTGTGGCGTTCAGCTTGCCTGCGAACAGCGCCACATCCCCAAGGTCTGCGCCAAAGTTGCTGTTGCCGTCTGTTACAAGCAGGACGCTTTGCCCTGGCTCAAGGTTGTTTAGTATTGCGTCGCCAATGTCTGAGCGTTCTTCTGTCGCAATTGTCTTTGTTTCAACAGTCAGGCGTTTCTCAAGCTTTGCGGCAAGGTCAGGGGCAATGGTTTCGAAAAGTTCCATGCTTGTCGAGTTGTCTACCATGAGCTTGATGAACGGGTCGCCCTCAATTATTTTCTCGTGCTGTATGTACGGAGACGCCAGGGCTATGCAGAGGCAGATGATAATTATCGTGCGCGTGACAACCATCACCCGTCTCGCGCGCTTTTTCTGCTTCACAATATCAGGGTCTTCCTTGAGCTTGATGAAATCCTTCCTGAGGAGCCAGAGAGCAAGCAGTACGAGCGGTATTGCAAGCAGCAGCACAAACGGCTGTTCAAAATAGTTGTAAGCCAGCTTGACAAATGTTGATATGCTCATATTATACCACACAGCTTTACATAAAGCAGTTCAATGAAAAGTATGATTAATCCAAGCATTACAAACGGAAGCTCAAAGTCAAACTCCCTCTTTTCTTTCACAGGTGTTAGCTCGAACTCAGTGCTCTTTGCGCCCATTGAGGTGTTTGCGTTTATGTCGCTCTCGCGCTCGTTGAGCAGGTTTACCGCAAGCGTCCTGCCGTCCTCAAACTTGTAAATTCCCGCTTCCTCAAAGATTAATGCTGACTTCTTGAGCACCTTTGTGGGCGTCTCAATCCGCTGCATCGCGTCAAGTATCATTGTGTCCCCTGTCCTGAAGTTCAGGTTGCGCACATCCTGCTGGTCTGTCACAAAGCGCATGAACTCTGTCCAGAATATCGGGTAGCCGGGCGAGTACGGGAAGTCAGACGCCTTCTCAAGTACTCCGTAATACGCAATCTTGCCCTTTCCGCGCCTTCCCACGGCAACCAGCGGCTTTCCGTTCACAGAGAGGACTGTCAGCGCGCTTTCCTTTGGCGTTGTGCTGAAATAATAATCAACAGCACCAAATTCAATGTTCTTTGTGAACCTGTTGAGCTGTTCAACAGTTATGAATCCTCCCTCTGCCCTTCCACCGATGTCAATCGGGCTCAGCCCCTTGTAGTCCATTTTGTCAGTGTCTTCCTGTGCCGCGACGATAACGCTTGCACCTTCCTCAACCCTCCTGCCAAGGTCCTCAAATGTTCCAGGCAAAATGCTGCCCTTTGCGACATTGTGGATTATGTAGACGTCAAACTTGTCCTTGGGGATGATTGGCGGCTCTGCGACAGTAAGCTCTATCTCGCCTGAAGCAAGCAGGGCGTTCCTGAGGAAAATGCTCGCATTGTTTGCGATTAACAGCGCCTTTGTCCTTGCTTCGCCCGGGCTGCAAACATACACGGTGTTGTCAACAGGGAGATCATCCTGCACATTGAGCTGGATTTTTGTTGTGTCAGGAGGGGTGATGATTGAGAAAGTCTCTATTGAGTGCGCTGCGAGCGTGAGCTCTTTTGCGCCGTTTCCGATTGCGACCTTGACTTTTTGCTGGGACGGCTCGTAGTTCTTGACGTAAACTGTTGTGGTTGTAGGCTCCACAAGCAGGTCAACAATGCCTATGTTGCTTCTGTGGTCGCCTGTTGCGGTGTTGATGAAGTCAACAGTGACTCCCCTGGTTTCAACAACTGCTTTTGCGATGTGGGCGTCCTGCCCTGCTGTGTTGATGAAATCACTTAGGACAATAACCCTTCCTTCTCTTCCTGCCAGCACTTCGCCGCCTAAGATTACTGCGTCGCCAATCCTGCTTGCAGTGTCTTTTGGCCTCAGGGAGTTCAGGTATTCTATTGTGTCAGCAACATCCACATCCTGGACGCCTATCTGCGCCACGTCTTTTGCAAGTATTATTGTGTTTTTTGAGCCGAGCAATGCCCGCGCCTTGTCAACTGCAATGTCAAACCTTGTTTTGCCGTCTTCCATTGTCTGCGAGCTCGCTGAAACGTCGATAACTATAACCGTGTTCTCTGATGTTATGTCGTGGAAATAATTGACATATGGCTGTGCGATTGTTGATGCCAGAAGGAAGACAATAAGGAACTGCAGAAGAAACAGCCAGTCTCTCAGGAATTGGCGCAGGAAGCTTGTTAGCTTTGTTGCCCCTGCGCTCTTCATGAAGAACATAAGGCTCGGGATAGTCATCTGCTTGGGTTTGGGCCTTATAAGATAGATGAGTATCAGTGGAACCAGGAATAGAAGCGCCCATAATCCTGCAGAACTGCCTATATCGACGATGCCAAATAGTGCCATATACATTTATGTATACTGGTATCCCTATTTAAGCATTTCTGTTATCTAAATAATAGAATAAAAAAGAAAGAAAATCAGGCTGCGCGTTCAGATTGGAACTCAACCACATAATCGCCAAGATCAAGCTTGTTTCCGTTTGCAGGCTTTACTGCTTCGCCCGGCATTTCATTAGCAGGAACCGCGTGGAGCTTGTCAGCGACTGAAGTGCCATACCCGCTGAGAACCAGTGTTCCCTTTGGCGCAAGGTGGCTCTTGCAAAAGAGCTCGCAAACATCAGCAAGCTTCTGGTCAATTGGATAATGGACTGAGCGCTGAGTTCCCTTAGCGTCTGTGTATGCGAAATTGTGCGTTCCGTTCATTGAGTATTCAACATTCAGCACATTAGGACGCTGTGTAGCTTTACTTGTCTTCTGGTATGTCGATATCATGTATTCATCTCCCTCACGAAGAGGAAAGGCGGTGAAGGTAGGGGGTTTATAAAGCTTATGGTTTTGTTATCCCTGAGGCTCGGTAACAGATATTGTTTATATACCACCTGCGCTTGCTGTTTCTCAGGAGGTATTCAATATGAAAACAACAATTATTGCGATTATGGTTTTAGGGCTTTTGGTTGTTGCAGCCTGCGGCCCGATTGTCACAAACAAGAAGGTGCCGCCGTCAATAGAACCGCAGCACAGGTTCTGCACAATGGAATACGCGCCTGTGTGCGGTGTTGATGGAAAGACATACGGCAACAAGTGCTCGGCAGGGGATGTTGAGATTACGTATCAGGGCGAGTGCAACAGCACAGCGCCTTCAGAACAGCTCGTCGGAAATGACCGTGACGTGCATGGATGCATTGGCTCTGCAGGCTATTCCTGGTGCGAACTGAAGCAGAAATGCCTGAGAGTCTGGGAAGAGCCCTGCTAGGCAGCTTCGTTAACCACTTGCAATGGCTCGAGTTCAATGACTCGCTGTGCAAGTGCTATTTTTCTTTCCTTGCTTATTTTTCCGCTGAATGCGTCTCCTATTTTCCTCGCTGTTATCGGGTCTGTTCCGAGCACAAGCTTTCCGCCTATGCCAAGCCTGTTCTGGCAGAATTCTTTTAGCGCTTCCTCTATGCTCATGTGCATTGAATAGTCTATTCTTCTTTCTGCGGTTATATCCGCATACCAGAAGCTGTGCTTTCCTGTGCAGCACGTGTATGTTGCGTTGAGCGTTAAAGGATAGTGCGGCGCCTTGTTTGCCGTGTATATTTCATTCATCTTCTCTCACCTTTGTTTCTTCTCACCAAAATATTATGCGAAGCCCCGCGATTCCATCGAGGTCATTAATAAGCGTTTCGGTTCCACTCACAAGACTGAATTATTTTCAATAGCGCTAAGAATTCTGTGCTGGCTTTTCCTTTGCCGGATAAGTCCCTGTCAGCATGAACACTTTGTGCGTTTCTGCGATATATTTAAATAATCGCTTCATCTACGTACATCATATGGGAACAATAACTGTCACGATTTCAGACGAGGCAGAGCAGTGGCTTCGCAAAACTGCAGGCAAGGGAAAGGGAAAGCTTGGTAAAAAGCTTACCGAGGCAGTTGCGAATATGCACGATAAAGAGGGGCGCGACGAGGCCGCAGAAAGGCTCTTAAGGCGGATGGATGAGACCACAATAATCGGCGCAAAGCGCGTCACAAGGGAAGAGCTCCATGAAAGGTAGGGCGTTTCTTGACTCAAACATATTGGTTTATGCCTTTGACCCTGCTGAGAAAGATAAGCACGAGACTGCAAAGCGCATTGTTGCAGGCGGAATACTGGGCAAACAGGATTTTGCCCTGGCATTGCAGAATGTGAATGAGTTCTTTGTTAACATCACCTCAAAAGCGCACCGCCCTGCCCGCGATGCTGCCGCGCTCGCAGAGGATTTGCTTGCGAAATTCCCCTGCTATCCTGCTGACAACAACACAGTTGAATACGCAATGAGCCTTGCGCAGCTCTATAAAATCCCGTTCTGGGACGCGATGATAGCCGCGGTAATGCTTGAGAACTCAATCTTCACGATTTACACAGAGAACGAAAAGGACTTCAGCAGGATTCCAGGGATTAAGGTTGTCAATCCATTCCGGTCAGAATGAGCAGACTATTCCGCCGCTTTTTTCGGATAAGTTCCTGGCAGCATGAAGACTTTGTGCGTCTTTACTGCTTCTCCGCGTTCTGCTTTGAGGATTTCTTCTGCGCTTTGCTGTGCTTCTCCAAGGGCAATCAGCTCGCATTTTAGCGTCATTATCGCGACATGGACTCCTTTTGCAACATCTGCGTCGAGCTTTACAATGCCAGGCACTTTCAGTGTTGCTCCGTGGCAGATTGTGTCAACTGCTGAGTCCTGCACGTAAACTTTTGGCAGATGCGCAACTCCTGACTCAACAGGCTTGATGCAAGCGCGAAGTAATTTGTCATTGTTTTCATTCTTCCAGTACCAGTATGCGTCTTCCAAATCCTGCATTGTGACATAATCCTCGTCTGTGAATGGTCCTGCTTTTGTGCGGTGCAGTTTTGCCATGTGCGCTCCTGTTTTCAAAGCCAGCCCCAAATCGTGGCAGAGTTTTCTTATGTATGTTCCTGCCTCGCAGCCGACTTTGAAGAGAATGTCCTTGCCGCTCACTTCGAGAACGTCAAAATAATAAATTTCCCTTTGCCTTAACTGCCTTTTGATTGCAGACCTTAATGGCGGCAATTGCATTATCTTGCCTGTAAACTTCTTGATTGCAGCTTCTAATTCTTTTGTCGGCACTTCGTCGTGCAGGTGCATCACTCCGACATATTCCTTGCCAGCAGTCAAAAGCATTTGCACAATCCTTGTTGCGCGTCCGAGAGCAACAGGAAGAACGCCAGTCACACCAGGGTCTAATGTTCCTGAGTGCCCTGCTTTCTCAATGTGCAGGATTCTTTGCAGGTAATCAGATACCTGGTGGCTTGTCGGTCCTGCTGGCTTGTTCAAATTAACAATGCCGTAATCAAAAAGAACATCAGCAGGCCTTTTCTCTGGAAAGCACCCCACTGCAGGGTCTGTTTCAGCGTGCCTTTTCTCAAGTATTTTTGCCCTTCTTCTCTCAAATGGAAGCGATTGCATGATATTGCGCCCGCTTGCTTGCTATTTAAAACTAATGCAGAAATCTACTCTATTACAGTCCCGCAGTTCTTGCATGTGTGAGCCTGCTTCTGGTCATCCCAGACTGTGGTTAGCCCGTACTCTATCTTGTGCTCGCACTTCGGGCACTTGGGTTCCAGGTAGGATGTTGAGTTAAAAAAGTTTATTGGCTCCATTTTAGTTTCAGTTTACAAATTATGCTTGTTTCACCCTGTTCACAGAAACGTATGTACACTACTATAGGAGCGGTCTATATATATGTTTTTATATAAAACTTAATTATTCGCCAGAAACTTCATTTTCCTCTATTTCTTCTGGCTCCTTCTCCTCTTTTTCCTCGCGCTTTTTCCTTGGCTCTGACTGTCCGCCAAATGCCCACTTTCCGATAAACCCGCCAAGGAAGTATGCAATTACGAATAGGGAAAGAGTGAGGATATATTCCAGAATGTCAGTTGTCATCACTACGGCAAGCCCGGTCATTGCAGCCAGCCCGATAATTCCGCCTGCGTCAAAGCTTGAGCCAGGCACTCCGTACTTCTTCATGAAATAAATGATTGCAATTATAGTCAGAACAATCGCGACAATGAGCTTTATTCCAATTCCCTTTGTGACAAAGTTAAGTATGAAAGTCACAAGCGAAACAACAAACGCGGTTATGATTGACCACTTGAACAAGTCTTCCATACGCTATGGGAAACTGATTCATATTAAAAACTTAACGAATAATACCTGCGCATAACTATAAATACTGGACACAGTATAACAGTATTATGGCAATAAAAATAAGCGCATGGGGTGGAGGATTAGCAACAATACTTGGTGCGGGAGCAATATTGTTAGCTGCCCTTCAAAATGCAAATTGGCCTCTTTTCTTATTTGCAGCAATATTCATATTTCTTATTTCTACTTTCTCAAAAAAACACAAGTAAAAATCTTAACGAGCTCTGTTTATTATTTCATTTAACAGGCACTTGATGAAAATCAGAAGAACTTGCTCAGGTTGCTCTGCTCTTTGCCAGAGAAGTAGTCTGCAATCTTTATCCCAAAGACGTCAAATATCCTTTCAACGCCTGGAATGACCTGGTTGTCAACATAATAATCTCCGTCATATTCCTCCTGCGAGGTTTCCTCCTGCAGTTTTACCTTGTCGCGGATTTTTCCCTTGCCTTTTACAACCACATAACGTATCATTACTCCAGGGCCAACCTGCTGTCCCAATGCCTGCATCCTTTGCGCGGCTGCAACGTGCGGCCCTGTGTTTTCATAATCTGCAATGTCCTTGCTTAATGCTGTGTGAATCGCGACTGCTGAAATCGGGCACTTGTTCTGCTTAAGGTCTTCAACCACTTTCTTGACATACTCCAGCGCCTCTTCCGGCTTTTTTGTGGATAATAAGAGCTCAAGAACTTTTTTCTGGGTTTCTCTCGCAATCGGGCTCCAGTTCCTGCGCACAGTCTCAAAGCCCACAATCTTCAGCTGGCCTTTCGTGTTAATCATCGCGTATTTTTTCTTTGCCCCTGCCTCGCTTGCCTTGACAGAGACAAAAAGCCCTGCAGGATAATATGCTTCAAACTCAAGCTCCATTGGCTTGGGCAAAGTGCTGTTTATCCTTTCAACAAAAGCCCTGACATCATCCTGAGTCTTCTCGCCGAGCCCTAAAAACACAGAGTCAGTGTCAGAATAGAGCACTGCATAGCCTTCTTTCTTTGCATTGTCAATCACGCCGTGTATGTACTGCCTTTCCCACGCTGTTGTGCTTTCTGCGCATTCAATGCAATACCACCTGGCGACAGAGAACGCGAGATAGCCGTAGAATGAGTTTGCCAAATCCTTTAATGCCCAGCTTCTCGCGTGCAATAGCTGGTCCTTGTCTCCTTTTCGCAAAATATCCTTGATTCTCGCGCGCCTTGTAATCAAATCCTCAATTATTCCGCTGACAAAGCCTTTTCTTTTCTGGCAGTACCAGAATGTCCCGCGGTCTGTCTTTATTTGCGGAGCGTCAGGGCAGCAGGAGCAGTTTCTCATTCCTGGGGAAATGTTATGCGAGGCAATAATTGTCGGATAAAGCGACCTGTAGTCGCAAACTGCAATCTTTTCGTACAATCCCGGCTTTGGCTCGTAAACAAATGCCCCTTTTATCCTGTCGTGGAACCTTTTTGCCTGCTCGTGGTAGCCTGGTTTGTTCGGCGCAATCTCATCCAAAGGATATGCCTGCCTCATCGCGAACCATTCAACCAGCTGGGAAAATCCCATCCTGTTGATGTCATACGGCAGTTGCCCGACTATTTTGACCATTTCAATCAGGTTTGGCATTGTCAGCTGCGCAAGCTCATAAGTCAGCTCAGCGTCCTGCAGGTTATACTCTGTGAACTCCTTTAGCAGCTTGCTGTCGCCGGAATCCCACGCGCCAGCGAGCTTTTCAATTTCGACAGGATGCTTTCCTTTGCCCAATAATTCCTTTGCAACAGCATCCAATGTGAATACATCAGTCTCCATCACTTTCACAAGCAGTTTCCTGACAATCCTGAGTATGTCAATATGGGCTATGCCTGTGATTTTCGCTGTTGTTTTAGCCCTTCCCTCAATCCTTAATTCAGAATAGTCAAGCCCAAGCTCCATTGGAATCCTGTTCTTTGTCGCCCGCACGCGGATGTAAGGCAGGTCAAAGCCGTCAGAGTAATACCCTGCGAGGATATCTGGCTTGTATTCCTGCACAAGGTCAGCAAACCTGTCAAGCACGTCTGCCTCTGAGGGCAAAAACTCAACATAAGGGGCAGGATTGTCAAACTTTTTCCACGTCAGGACTTTTTTGAACTTGTCGCCTGCGAGCCCAATCATCAGTATCGGGTGCTTGTCAGCTGTCACGTGCTTGCCGTCAGGGTTGTATGTCTCAATGTCAACTGTCAAAACCCTTGGCTTGGCAAGGGTTGCCTCTCCTGCCTGCTCTATTTTTGAAGCGCGGATTGCAGGAACCCTCATTTTTTCCATTGCCTGCTCGCCTTCTGCGGTCACAAGAGTCATCGGCGTTATTCCCTTGTCAATCATGTACCGCCTTACAAAAGGAATGTCATATTCGTGGATTGCGCGGACTCCTGGGATGTTGCGAACTTCGTCTTTCAGCTCAGCCACTGCCTTGGGGATGTTTGTGAAAACCTTTAGCGCGCTTACAGGCTGCTCAAGAAATTTCTTCTGCACAGGCTCCACGCGCACAATTGAGTAAGTGTCCTCGTGCTGCATCTTCCTTAGCTTGAGCAAATCCTGAGTCGGGTCCTGGCCCTGCGATGGAATCACGTAGAAGTACGGCTCAATGTGCGGGTCAATGACACATACCTGCTCTCCTGCGATTGTCCTGCCGAATAGGTAAATCTGCGCCTTGCCGTTGACAACCTTGTAAGTCGCGTCAACAGGATAGAACTGCACCACAACCATAAAGCAATACGACGAGAAGCTGGTTTATAAAGCTTGTTCAGGGTTTGCCCGCAGTATTTGTTCTACAAACTGGCGCATATACGCGCGCAGGTCATTGATGTCAAAAGGCTTGGACAGGAAAGGCACTCCAATCCTGTCTGCGTGCTCGCTATTCGTGTGGACGCATGAATAAAGCAAAAAGCAGGTTCTTGCTTCAGGCCGTTGCTTGCGGTAATGTATTATCACATCTGCGCCATTGATTAACGGCATGTTAAAATCAAGAACCGCTATTTCCGGCACGCTCTGCAATAATGCCTCAAGCGCTGCAGCGCCTGTTGCCGCCTCGATTACGCTTGCAGCTGAAAGCGCGCCCCTTATAACCTCAATTGTAGATTCACGGGATGATTCATAATCCTCTGCAACAAGCACCCTGAGCACTGGCATAATCAGTTAATTAGAAAAGGTCTTTAAAAAATTACTTCTTTTCTTCCTTGACTTCCTTTGGCTTTGGCTCAGGCATTGGCAATGGTGTTGCACCTGCCTTTGTGACTTTGAGGTTTATCTGGGTTATCTTGGGATGGATTGTGTTTCCGCACACAGTCTTCCTGACACGGATTCCCTTTGCGATTTTCTTCAACCCAACGCCCTCAACAGCGAGAATTTTCTTCCTTCCTACACCCTGAATGTCCTTTCTCATAGGGAAGCCGGCATAGTCAGAGCCGCCTGTAATCTCGAATTCGTAGCCTGTGAAGCCGATTGCCTCGCCAGTTACCTTGTCGCCGACCTTTTTTCCAAGGAATGAGTTGGCATCTGGCTCTGCAACTTCCTTTTGCAGGCATTTGCCTTCCTTTGTGCCGATTACAAGCTTGAAACTTACCATGATGTCCAAAAATCGAGAAGGTGTTTATAAATGTTATTATTGCTTGATGAATCAGCTTATTAACTGCAAACTTCCTGTCACCGTATCAATCTTTTCTTCCTTGTCAGGACCTATGCCCAGGCAGGTGACTGTGCCAGGGGCAACCTGTGTGTGGCCTGCGTCAACAATCAATGCTACAACCAAGCCCGCGTCTTCTGCTTTTCTTTTGTATTCGAGAAGCTCTTTCAAATCAGCAACTTTCAGGACAACTTTTTTCATTCCCTGCGCGCGCCAAGCATCGCGGTCATCAGCGTGCGACTTCAAAAGCGATTCAACAGAAGCGTGGCTCACCTGCGCTGCCATCTTTCCCTTTGTCAGCTTCAGGTCGTGCCTGACAAGTATGACCTGCTTGTATTCTGCCATAAGAAAAATTCTCTTAAAGAAGTATAAAAGCTTATTGCCTGTCAAGACGCACACTAATGCGATTAAGTTCCTTGTTGACATGCGAAAATTCTGATTCCGTACTCTTTGTGAACTGCCTAAATTCGCCGCGAAGCTCCCGAAGTTCCCCCACTATTTTGAAAAGAACAACGACAATGCCCCATATCGCGGTCAAACCAAATGAAAATACCATGATAAGAATCTGGTCAGATGTTGGGCTATGACCTGTAATCTTTAGCAGAAGCCAGTAAATAAGAAGGATTCCGAGCGCATAAAATAAAATCTTTGATACAATGCCGCTCATACGCCAGAAATCCATCATGTGCCTCCGCGAAAAAGCCAGACGAGCATCAGCATAAGTACGACCCACAACATTACAATCATGCCATAATCAACAGGATTTTCCAGCCACGCAACAATCTTTTTGAACTCCATAAAGTATCACAAAGTGGCTCTTGTTTATATTCTTTTTGTAAAGATTTCCGACGATATCGGAAAGTTTCCGGATGTCAAAAATCAGTAAAGAATGCCCACAACAACCCGGTCAATCTGCGAGAACCTCACTGGGAACGGGTCTTGCTCTGCATTATTGTCGCCCTTTGTTATGAAATAATCGCCGTTTTCATCAGCTCCTTTCTTGATAACGCGGTGTATTATCACACGGCTGTCAATCCGGTAAGAGACAATGTCACCAACCTGTATCTCGCCTGCTGACTTGGGGATTATCTGCAGTGCGTGCGCGCTTGGCCCAAGCACAGGAAGCATTGAGCCTGTTGTTGAAAAGTTTGCCCACAGCAGTCCGCGGACATCAATTATTGCCCTGTCAGAGTAAACCTCTATCTGCTCTTTTTGGATTCTGTCAAAAGGCATCATTCCTGTTGGAGACTCAGAAGAAAGCGCATATTCCTCGCGCGGCTGCAATTGCTCAAGAAGCAGGAAAGCAGTGGCGCCAAAGAGTATTATGGCTATCAAAAGCGCAATAAATGCCAGCCCTCTCACAACTCCTCCCACAATTTCATCAATTAAAGAACTCGTATATAATTATTTCTTTTCAGAGATTTCCTGTTTCATGCGGGCGAGGAACTCGTCAATCTTTTTCTCGCCTTCGACCTTGTTTTCCCGCGTCCTGACATTGATTGAGTTGTTTTCCTTTTCCTTTCCGCCGACAACAAGTATGTAATTAATCTTGTCAAGCTCTGCGTTCCTGATTTTCTTGTTCAGGGTTTCCTGTGTTTCATCAACCTCAACGCGTATTCCTGCCTTTTGGTAATTTGCGCCAATTGAGCGCGCGTAGTCAATGAATGCCTCTGCGACAGGAATCAC
Source organism: Candidatus Nanoarchaeia archaeon (assembly GCA_041489925.1). GTDB lineage: Archaea > Nanobdellota > Nanobdellia > Woesearchaeales > ARS49 > JAWAAW01. Next base: position 30,834 of record JBGPSD010000005.1, on the reverse strand, counting down.
GCGGACCTGCACAGGAGAGAGCCACAATGGGAATTTTCCTGCGAAATGCTCTGTGATAACTCCAATAAAGCGCTCCATTGAGCCGACAATTGCGCGGTGAATCATCACAGGTGTCTTCAAAGTGTTGTCAGGAGCCATGTATTTCAGTTCAAAGCGCAATGGCATCTGGAAGTCAAGCTGGATTGTGGCACACTGCCAGTCGCGGTTAAGCGCGTCCTTGACATCAAAGTCAATCTTTGGCCCGTAAAACGCTCCTTCGCCTGGCTTGATTTCATATTTCATTCCCGAGTCGTCAAGCGCCTTCTTCAGCGCTGCCTCTGCCTGCTCCCAGAGCGGGGGGTCTCCCATGGCGTCAGTTGGCTTTGTGCTCAGCCTTGCGTGGAAAGGCATTTTGAAAATATCCTTGTAAATGTAATTGACAAAGTCAAGCAGGCTCTTCATCTCTGCCTGTATCTGGTCAGGCGCGCAGTAAATATGCGCGTCGTCCTGGCTCATTTTCCTGACTCTTGTCATTCCGCCAAGCGCTCCGCGAATTTCATTTCTGTGAAGGAAGCAGAAATCAGCAATCCTCAATGGCAGTTCACGGTAAGAGTGGTTCTTCAACTGGTAAATCAGGCAGTGTGACGGGCAGTTCATGGGCTTCAAGGAGAACTCCTCGCCGTCAACTTTCATAATGAACATATTATCCTTGTAGTGCTCCCAGTGGCCGCTTTTCTCCCACAATGCCTTGTTGAACATCTGGGGCGTTATGACTTCCTGGTATCCGCGCTTTTTGTATTCCTCGCGGATGAATTCCTGAAGCGCATTGTAAATGATAGTGCCCTTTGGCAGCAAAAACGGCGAGCCAGGGCTCCATTCATGGAACATAAACAGCTCCAAATCCTTTCCAATCTTCCTGTGGTCGCGCATTTCAAGCTCTTTGAGGAACGCGAGGTGCTTTTTCAGGAAGTCATCATTCGGAAACGCAGTGCCGTAAACCCTTGTCAACTGCTTGTTCTTCTGGTCTCCGCGCCAGAATGCTGACGCAATGTTCATCAGCTTCATTGCCTTCACAAAGCCAGTGTCAGGAACATGCGGTCCTTCGCAAAGGTCAAGGAAGCCGGGCCCCATGGTGTAAACAGTGAGCTTTTTTCCGCCTGACGCAAACTCATTTGCCATTTCTATTTTGTAAGGATTCTTTGCGAAAAGCTTCTTTATCTCGTCAAGAGTCATTTCCTTTCGCTCGATTGGAATCTTCTTTGCCGCGATTTCCTGCATTTTCTTCTCTATCTTCTCAAAGTCATTCGCAGCAATTTTCAAATTGTCAAAATCATAATAGAAGCCGTCCTCAACAGCAGGCCCGATTGTGTTCAATGCCTCAGGATACAATTCCTTGATTGCGTAAGCAAAAATGTGCGCTGCAGTGTGCCAGAAAATCTCCTTTCCTTCCTTGTCGTCAAACATCAGGAGCTGTATTTCAGAGTCCTTGTCAACAACTGCGGAAAGGTCCTTGAGCTCGCCATTTACTTTCATCGCAAGGGCTTTTCCCTCGCGCTTTGCGTCCTTGACAATCTCAAGCCCAGTTACAGGCTTGTCATACTGCTTTTTCTTGCCATTCACTACAACAGACGGCATAATTATTGCGTTGAGAAGGGCGGTATAAAAAGGTATCCTTGCAGCAGGTAATCACTGCTTTGCACCCATTCCCCTATGCCACCCAATGTGCTCAGAAAGTTTTGAGTTTATGTGGAATGAATAACCAATATTTGCAATAAGCAGGCCGATTATTATCTCTTCAAATCCAAGGCTGCCGCCAAGAAGCTTTCTTATAATCTCAAAAATCAAGTATACCGCAAACAAAAGCACCATCCAATAAACTGCCTTTTCCCACAATTTCACGCAGCACCCCGGATAAGCATTGTTACAAACCAGATTGCCAGCACAAAAATCATTGCCAGCATAACCCAGTCCAGGAAATCAGTCGGTTTCTTTCGCATAACCGACTGAAAGTGAAGGTGGAATATAAGTTTTTCGTCGGAAAATCCGTAAACTTTCCGGATTGGCTGTAAGAAATAACAGCTGTGCCAGAATATTTTTTGGCAGGCTTATAAACCAGGCAAAAACTTTTTGGAATTTCCGGAACAGGATAACTTGCCAAAATTAGTAACCTTTTTAAACAGCCCCCTTTCCTCATTCATTATTCTGGATATCCACGTGATGTCCAAAGTAGGCCGCAAGGCCATCGTAGAGGGAAACAATGGGTATATACGAAATTCCAAAGACAGAGCTCATTGAAAGGGCGTCAAAGGAACTGCAGAAAGTCACAGCCATACAGCCGCCGCAGTGGTCGATTTTTGTCAAGACAGGAATGTCAAAGCAAAGACAGCCGATGCGGGATGACTGGTGGTTTGTACGCGCAGCAGCAGTCCTGAGAAGGCTCAGCGATGTTGAAGGTCCTATCGGAGTGCAAAAGCTCCGCACGATTTACGGCGGCAAGAAAAACTGCGGCCACGCACCTGAGCGGTTCTACCCGGGCTCAGGAAACATTTTGAGAAAAGTTCTCCAGCAGCTTGAGAAAGCGGGATTCGCGAAGAAGATTGACAAAGGCCTGCACAAGGGCCGCGCGATAACCCCCCAGGGACTTTCATTCCTCGGCAAGATTGCAGACGCTTACATGAAGGAAAAGAACATTGTCCTTCCAAAGAATCCAGGCGGAGAACTCAATATCACAGAGCTTCCAAAGGAGAAACCTGCAAAGAAAGCGCGCGTAAGGAAGAAAGTTGCACCTGAAGAAGGCGAAGCGCCTGTTGAAAGCGCTCCGGCTGAAGGTGCGCCTGCTGCGCCAGTTGAGGCAGCGCCAAAGAGAAAGCGCGCGCCAAGGAAAAAAGTTGAAACTCAGGCGGTTTTGCCTGCACCAGAAGCAGCACCTGCTCCGGCAGCAGCCCCTGAAGTGTCGGAAACCAGGAAGGTTTCCGAGCATGCTCAAGAACCTCGAAAGGTTCTTGACACGCCCAAGAGTGAATGAACATGGGACCACACAAGCATCCTGCAAGGAAAAAGCGTTTGGCAAAGAGGGGAAGGCAGACCAGATGGGCTCCTTTCTGGACAGTGCCAAAGAAATACGGCAAAGGACGCAGAGTGCACCCTGGAAGGCACACATTTGTCAAGCGCTCGTGGCGCAGGCAGAAGTTAAAGGTCTAAAATGGCAAACATTGAACGCACTTACACAATACCCTTGCGCAGGGAATGGCTGAAATCAGTCAAGTACAAGCGCGCGAAAAAGGCAGTGCGAGCTATACGCGAATTCCTGATGCGCCACATGAAAGTTGAGGAAATGGACAACATAAAGCTCGGCAAATACCTCAACCTGATTCTCTGGAGCCACGGCATCAAGAATCCGCCTTCAAGGGTCAAGGTCAATGTTATAAAGGACGACAAGGGCATTGTAAGGGCTGAAATTGTCGGCGCTCCTGTTGAGAAAAAGAAAGAAGAGAAGCCGAAGAAGGGCGCAAAGCCTGGCGAGAAGAAGCCTGAAGCGCCTGCACGAGCAGGGGCGAGTGCAGACCAGCCGACGAAGTCGGCGCTGCCTGCAAAACCAGCTGAAGTCAAGCCAGCAGCGGCAAAGCCCGCTGAAGTCAAGCCTGTTGCTCCGAAGCCTGCAGTTCCAAAAGCACCTTCTGCGCCACAGCCTGTGCCTGTAAAACCTGCACCGATGCCTGCCCCAAAGCAGCAGACAGGGCAAATGGTTCGTTAATTAATATAAAGTATAATCAACTTCTTAGTGTTTATGAAGAATCTTACAGTTGAGATAACAGATAAATGCCCCTTGGCTTGCAGGCATTGTTCGACTTATGGTGCTTGGGACAGAGACGATATTTTAATGCCTGTAGAAGAATTCAAGCAGATTTTAAAACAAAACCGAGACTTTTCTGAAATAAGACTTTCTGGGGGAGAACCATTTATGCATCCAGGGATTATTGAATTTCTAAGAGCAGCAAAGTTGAAAAACAGAAAAATCACAATACTGACCTGCGGTGTTTACAGGAATGGGAACGAGTATCAGCCAATCCCTGAAGAAAAAATTCAGGCATGTAAAGGAATTGTAGATAATATTAATTTCTCACTGTATGGTTCTAAACAGACGCATGAAGAAGTTGTTGGGATAGAGGGTGTTTTTCAACATCTCGATACAACGATTGATGAAGTAATCAAAGCAGGAATTCCTTTTTCTTTTGGATTTGTTCCATTGAGAACAAATAAGCAGGATTTAGAAGGAGCAGTTGCTTATGCTTCCAAAAAAGCGAGACAACAAGAATACTGTTCCCCAAGAGTATATTTACTAAGATATGTGAAACAAGGGGGAAATCAGTATGTTTGTGATGAACCCACTGTGAGGGAAGAATTAGCACTCACACAATTAGAAAATCAAGAGATAGTTGAACAAGCAAAAATCCTCCAACAAAAATATGCTCTTCCGATTATTCCCACTTGCTCCATGTTAGAAAGTGGTTGTAGTGCGGGAATAGGCAAAAAGGTGATTACGGTGTATGGGGACACTTGTGATTGTTCTGCATTAAAATGGTGCAAAGGCACAATTACTGAAGGACAAGTTGCTTGCATCTCCAGGCATTAACTGAAAAAAGCAGGCAACCTTTTTATATCCCTGTTGATGGCATCCTGATTATGGCAACTGATGCTTATAACCCTGTCAAGAGCGAGCCTGAAATAATGAAGTTCTGGGAGCGCGAGCAGGTTTACGAAAAGGCAAAAAAGCGCGGTGAAGGCAAGAAAAAATACTATTTCCTTGACGGCCCGCCTTACACATCAGGGACTGTGCACATCGGCACAGCGCGGAACAAGGCAATGAAAGACCTTGTCCTGCGCTACAAGAGGATGAAGGGCTTTGATGTCTGGGACCGCGCAGGCTATGACATGCACGGCCTGCCGACAGAGAACAACATCAGGAAAAAGCACAATCTTGTACTGAAAAGGGATATTGAAGCGTTTGGGCTTGAAAAGTACAACAAGGAATGCGAAGAGTTTGCTGTTGAAAAAATGCAGCAGATGAACAAGACATTTGAGCGCCTTGGAGTCTGGATGGACTTTGACCAGGCGTACATACCGATAAGCAGGGAGTTTATTGAAGGCGAATGGATGCTTATCAAGAAGGCAGAAGAGCAGGGAAGGCTCTACCAGGGCTTGAGGACAATGCCCTGGTGCGCCAGCTGCGAGACAAACCTGGCAAAGCACGAGCTGGAATATGAAAATGTAAAGGAAAACTCAATCTTTGTCAAGTTCAGAATCAAAGACAAGCCGAATGAATACCTTGTAATCTGGACAACAACTCCGTGGACAATCCCTTTCAATCTTGCAGTGATGGTAAACCCTGACCTTGATTACGTTCGTGTGCAGGTCAACAATGATGTCTGGATTCTCGCAAAGGCTCTGGCAAACGTGATTGTGCAGGGGATAGCCAATGTTTTCCCGAAAATACTTGAGACTTTCAAGGGCACAAGGCTTGAGGGAGTGAAATACATCCATCCGTTCGAGGACATAATCGCGGAATACAAGAAAATCGAGGCAGAATCGCCAAAGACTCACACAATCCTTCTCTCATCTGAGTATGTTGACACAAGCGCAGGCTCAGGATTGGTCCACTGCGCTCCTGGCTGCGGCCCAGAAGACTATGAAGTCGGCCACAGGAACAAGATTCCGGCGTGGAACAACATTGACGAGCATGGAAAGTTCCCCGAAAGCATGGGCGAATTCGCAGGGCTCATAGCGAAAAAAGATGACAAAAAGTTTGTTGATGCATTGAAAAAGCGCGGAGCACTGATTGACCAGGCTCCTGTTGAGCACGAATACGCGCACTGCCAGAGGTGCCATAATCCTGTTGTCTTCCGCACGACAAATCAGTGGTTCTTCAAGGTGGAAGACCTAAAGCCAAAGATGATTGAGATTAACAACAAGACAAATTGGGTGCCTCAGGCTGCGTACAATGCATTTGATTCCTGGCTGAAAAACTTAAGAGACAACAGCATCACAAAGCAGAACTACTGGGGGACGCCTGTTCCGATTTGGAAGTGCCCTGCCTGCGGCGAGTATGAGGTAATTTCAACTGTTGAAGAGCTTGAGAAAAAGTCAAACAAGAAAATAGTTGAGCTCCACCGCCCCTGGATTGACAGGCATGAAATACCGTGCAAGTGCGGCCAGAAGATGCAGCGCATTCCTGACATTCTTGACGTCTGGGTTGACGCAGGCACAGTAAGCTGGAACTGCCTTTATTATCCAAAAAGAAAGGACTTGTTTGACAATTTGTTCCCTGCAGAGTTTATTTTGGAAGGCAAGGACCAGATTCGCGGCTGGTTTAACATGCTCATGGTCGCAGGCGTTATTGCATTAGACAGGCAGAGCTACAAGAATGTTTACATGCACGGCTTCATCCAGGACGCGCTTGGCAGGAAGATGTCAAAGTCCCTTGGAAATTACATTGAACCGAAGGAAATTGTTGACCAGTATGGCGCTGACACATTCCGCTTCTACATGATTGGCGCTGCAAACCCCGGGCTTGACCTGAATTACAACCATGAGGATGCAAAGCTAAAGTACAAGAACCTGATAATTTTGTGGAACCTTCACAATTTCCTGGTTGATTTGGCAAAGACACAGGGCAAAAATCCTGCTGATTCAGACCCGAAAGTTATGGAAGCAATGTTCGCTGACGAGGAAAGGTACATAATGTCAAAGCTGAACAGCACAATACTCGCTGTCACAGACAAGTTTGAAAAATATCATCTTAACGAGATTCCTGGGCTGATTGAAGAGCTGTTCCTTGGGCTCAGCAGGACTTATGTGCAGCTGGTCCGCGACAAGGCGGCTGTTGGAAATGACAATGACAAGGAAGTTGTTTTGTACACTCTTTACCACATAATGCTTGAGACTTTGAAGATTTTGGCTCCTGTTGTTCCGTTCATCACAGAGCAGATGTATCAGGATATGAGGGCTGCGTTCAAGCTGCCAGAGGAATCAGTCCACCTGTGCCCCTGGCCTTCTGCAGACAGGAAGAAAATCAATGCGCCACTTGAAAGCAGCATGCAGACAGCAGGCAAAATCATAGAAGCAGCTTTGGCAGCGCGCGAAAAGGCAAAGATTTCACTCAGATGGCCTGTCAAATGCATCCACATTGTCAGCTCAAACGAGGACATTTTGAAGGCAGCAGAGGCGCTCAAGCCAATCATAAAGACACAGGTCAATGCAAAGGAAATCCACGCTGAAGCTTCATTTGAGGAGATAAAAGAGATAGTAAAGGCAAATCAGGGAGCGCTTGGAAAGGCATTTGCCGCGAAAGCGCCGCACATAATCGCAAAGCTGGCAGAGGAAAGCAGCCAGAGCATCCTGAACGCAATGTCAAAGGACAAAAAGTTCACTTTGAAAGTAGGCGCTGAAAAGTTTGACCTGAATCCAGAGCACATAATTGTTGAAAGGCAGGTTCCAAAGCACATTGTTGCAATGGAGGCAAAGGACTTCATTGTTTACCTGGACACAACAAGGAATGAGCAGCTGGAAGCCGAAGGATTTGCAAGGGAGATAATGAGGCGCGTGCAGTCTTTGAGAAAGGACGCTGGACTGGACAAGCGCGACCAGATAATGCTGGTCATCCATGCAGACAAGAATTTCCTCGCGATGCTCCAGCCATGGGAGTCTGCGATAAAGGAAAAAGTCGGCGCAAAGGCATTGAAGCTCACAGACCTTCCGCTTTCAAGGAAGCACGCGCACACAAGCGAGGAAACAGTCAAGGACAAAGAGTTCTCAATACACTTTGACAAGGCTTAATAGGCTGTTGTGACAGTTAAATGATGGTTTCCTTTGCCCCTGTTAGCCCACAATTGGTAATCAATGTGCAATGCATTGACTTTTTTATCAGGCCGTATCTGGTTAATTCTCTTTACAAGAAAATCAGCAGCGTGGATAGTGCAGGCCCTTAGTTCAAGTTCTTCCTGCGAGTTTGCAGGAATTAGCTTTTGCTGGTCAACTTTTTGCGCAAGTGAGGGGGCATATTCAAAAATTCCCAAATGCCTCAGGCTTTGCGGAAGAACATAATCAGCAAAAACTGTCAGTTCACCAATGTCATCGACTCTGAAGGGGCTTTGATTTTGGAACCTGCCATAAAGCATTGCAGGCGCCAATTGCGCCCTCTTGTTAAAATGCACCTGCTTTCCTTGGTACATGACAGAATCATCAAAGGACAGAAAATCATTGGTTAATCGCTCAACAATGCCTTCTCCACGATTAAACAGCCGGTTTTTTGACTTTGCAACAAGATTGTGAAAATGGCCGTCATATTTTTCCAGCAATACCCTGCCCACCTCTCGGAAGATGCGTGTTCGTTCTTCCAATAACGGAATTGGTGTGTTTCCTTCGAAAATAATGCGTGATACATCATTGTAAGACACTTGTTTGAGATAGTGCGCGTCTAAAACAGGCCAGCCTTTTTCTATGGCCCGCGTCAGGCATGCCCACATTCCCATTGAGCCGCGCCATTCCTGCCCTTTGTAAGTGGTTTTGAATTTTTCAAAAGTGGTAAAGTCAGTAAATGCAAAATTCATTGAGTTGCCCAGCAGGAAGAAGTCAATAACCCGTTCATCTTTGCCTTCGAGATATACAGGCTCCTCCCAGGCCGGTATTTTTAATTCTTCCTGGGCAAACATTTGGGCAGTTTCTGCTAGCTTTTTATAATGGATTTGTATATAGTGTGCATTCTCAACAATCCCTTTTGTTGACTGCAATACTGGATTCTCCCCCATAGAAATTTCACAAAAAGCAGGGTCATTATAAACCTTCAGCAAAACGTTGCGGTTAGTCGGCGCGCTTCATCACAGGCCTTTTTTCAGTGGGCAAATTCACCTGAGGCAGGCGGTGAAGCGACCTGTAATAATTAACGCGGCTCACATACTCTTGCCTTTCATTTGCAAGGGATGGAAATGCCTTGTGCAGGTCAACAACAAATTGATATGAGCGTGCACTTACATCCTGAAAATATGCCATGATGCACAACCCATTACGCTCAGTTATTCCCAACAAATCATGCAATTTATCGAAAAGATGGTTTGCCGCAATCTCCTCAAGAACCTCGACATTAAGCTTCCTGTTGCTCCCGTCTCCCCCCCACAAGTCTGGCTTTGCCTGAAGGGCGCTAATCGCTTTTTTCATCTGAGGCATAATTTTATGCGGGAATACCATTATAATAGAGACATAAACATGCTATTTAAATGTTGTGAAATATATATTAGAGAACAACAATACTTAAAAGCAAGTTATTTGCTCATGAAGGACCACAGCGTAACCAATTGATGACAAAAAGAGGGATATGAGTGAAAGACATTATTCTTAACACACTTATGACAATGGAGTATGTCCGCGTCAGGAAGTCAACGATGAAGGAGATAGAGGAGCTTCTTGAGAAGAGGAAAAAGGCAGACTGGCACATTATCGCCGCAGTTGTCGGCGCTGTTGTTGTCGTTGCAATCACAGGGCTTGTTCTTGCGCTTTAAGTAAAATATTTATACTGCTGTGTTCTCGGCAGGGGATATGAGAAAACTGCCTGTAATCACAGTATTATTCCTCCTGGTTTGTTCTATTCCTGCCTTTGCGGTTGACTGCACTGACTCTGACAGCGGAGGCTCAGAGGCAGAGCCGTACATAGGCGAAAAAGGCTCTGTGACTTACGGGCTTACGGAAAAGTTTGACGAGTGTGTCAGCGGAGAAGACGGCTACCACATCGCGACAAGCCCATGGGTGCGCGAGTATTATTGTGTAACTGAAAATAGCATTGTCCTGCGTAAGTACAAGGATTATGACTGTACGCGCTATGGCTACACAAAGTGCGAGGATGGAGAGTGCATTGGAAAGGCAGGCACAGGGGCAAATGCGACAAAGGCAAATGTAGTTGAGCCTCCAAGGTGCGGAGACCATAAAGTTAACGCAGGAGAGCAGTGCGACCCCCCTGACAAGATTTGTTATGATGCCAACAGCAACATAGGGCAGTGCACAAGGCCAAATGACCAGGGATTTGGAGGATGCCAGTGCAAGGCATTGGGCAGCACGGCAAAGGTTGAGGAAACAACGCCTGTGCAGAACGTGACTCAGACGACAACAACACCGCCAGCAACCCCTCCGCCAGCACAGCCCGCAACACCTCCTCCTGCAGTACAGCCTCCTGCTCCAACAACACCGCCTGCTGAACAGGCTCCTGAAGACAGGGCGCCATTGCCTACAGAGGACCTTGACAATTCAAATGGTGTGGGGATAACAAGGGGAATATCTAACGCTGTAAAGCGGTTCTTCAGATGGATTGGAAGCTGGTTTGGTTAAAATGAAACTCGCGGCAATAATGATTTTGGCATTCACAGTGCTTGCTCTTGCGGCATCAGCAAGCATTATCCCTTCTTCATTGACAGAGCAGAAGTGCGGGAATGGAATCAGGGAGGGATATGAGGTCTGCGAGCCTGAGACTGCTTATGACCTCTGCCCTGCAATAGGAAAAATTCTCAAGATAGCGCTGGTCTGCAATGAAAAGACCTGCAACTGCCTTCCTGACCGCAGTGCAAAAGACTGCGGCAATGGAATAAGGGAGGGTGTTGAGATGTGCGACCCTGGAAAAAAGGAGGCGCCAATTGACTTCTGCCCGAACATTTCAATGGCTATCGGGATTGACCTGAGATGCGACAACAAGACCTGCGACTGCATTCCGACAGGGCCGATAATCAAGCTTTCAACGTGCGGCGATAAAAAGGTTGAGGGAAATGAGGACTGCGAGGCTGATGATGACTGCCCCAAGGGGCGGGTTTGCCAGAACTGCAGCTGCATCAGGCTGGAAACTGATTTGAACCTGACTCCTGTGCAGTATAATGTTACAACTGACAATTTGTCTGTTCCAACGCTTGAGGACATAACAAGGAATGGCGCAAAGACAGAACTGGCAGGATTTGTCCTTGAAGATTACATTGGCGAGGTCATTCCTGAACAGCTGGAGTACTTTGACGCAGAGGACATCAATGTTTACATCACGATGGCTGATAGCAATGAATATGTTGCGAGCGTTGTCACAAGGGAGACGGTTGTGCAGGAAGTTCATCCTTATCCGCTTAATGACACCTCAATGGAAATGTGGATTTCAGAGGAAACCCTTGGAAAGATAAAGGCGTCTGACAAGCGCACAGAAACAATTGTCACAATGCTTGAGGACGGCACAATAAAGTACAAGCCCACAGGATTCTTCCGCAGGATATGGTTCTGGCTGTTCAAGCCTTTCTAATATGAAAAAGCTCTGCATATTGCTGGCAGTGTTGCTTCTTGTTGCCTGCGTGCCAGAATACCAGGCACCACCGACAATTGTCCAGAAGGTAAAGCAAAATCAGGCGCCTGTGATTAACGCGACACCAGAGCGCGTTATTCCTGTTCCTGCAACAACAGTCCTGCAGACGCGCGGGGTTGAGCAGATTGTCTGGGGCTATAACGAAATAGGCGACCTTGTTCTGCTCAACACCTCTGAAAAAACAATCGTCCTTGAATATCTGGACCACAAGCTGCTTTCAATTGATAACGGAGTGAAGCCAATCAGGTTTTATTATGACGGCAATATGCGGCTTTCACGCGCTGAACAGGGGATTAGGAAGTGGCTGTTCACGTACAACTCCAAGGGCAACCTGATTACAATGGAAGACGGCGAAAGGGTTGGGGTCACTTATGACTCAAAAGGAAGGCTCAGCAGTGTCACAAGGGACAGCGGCGCATCAACAGAGTTTGAGTATGACACGCTTAACCGCACAAAGGCAATGTACAAGAACAGGATTGAGACAGACATGCGCTATGATGACGAGGGCAGGCTTGGGATGATAAGGCGGCAGGATGATTACATTGTGATTGGCTACTGGCGCTACAGCCTGCTTTCATCCCTGAGCGGCCCGATGTACGGGCTGAAAGAAACTGTCAATTACGGTCCGACAGCAATCACGCTGGTAAGCAATGTCCAGCAGAATGATTTCAAGTGCGAAAATCCAAAAGACTTCGAAACCACATCAAAGGCATTCAATGTCTTCCTGTTCTGCACAAGGTTCAGGAAACTGCCTGTCATTTTTGACGGCCAGAGCTGGATAATGTATCACGAATACTTCAAGGGCAATATCAACGACTACCTGTTGACAGGCTTTATCTGCGACGCTTTACCATGATTTACCCGCCAAAAGAGGACTCCTTATTGCTTGAAAAGCACGTCAAGAGGCTTGCAAAAGGCAGAGCCCTTGACATGGGCACTGGCTCAGGAATACAGGCGCTGGCTGCTGCAAAAAAGGCAACGTCAGTGCTTGCCGTCGATATCAATCCTGCTGTTGTCTCACATTGCAAAAAGAATATCAGGAACAAAAAGATAAAATGCCTGCAGAGCAATTTGTTTTCAAAAGTAAAGGGCGAATTTGACACAATAATTTTTAATCCCCCTTATCTTCCGCAGGAACTGCCTGAGCGAGCATCAGCGAGCTCAGACCAGCCGACCAGCAGGTCGGCGCTGCCTGAAAGGGACGTTGCGCTTGAAGGCGGAAAGAAAGGATATGAGACAATTGTGCGGTTTTTGAAAAGCGCAAACGCGTTTCTTTCGGCTGATGGAGTGATTTTGCTCCTGTTTTCCTCGCTTAGCGGAAAAGACCACATTGAGCAGTCAATAAGGCAGAACCTTTTCGAGTTCAGGGAGCTTGGCAGGCTTCACATTTTCTTTGAGGACCTGTTTGTTTACAGGATTACAAAGTCTGCATTGCTGAAAAAGATTGAAAAATCAGGGGCAAAGGGCACAACCTACTTTTCAAGGGGCAAGCGCAGCTGGGTTTACAAGGGAAAATACTGCGGAAAAGATTGCGTTGTCAAGGTAAAGCGCCCTGATTCTGCTGTGAACTCGCCTGCAAAAGAGGGAAAAGTGCTGAATGTTGTTAACAAACTCGGGCTGGGTCCAAAACTCTTTGCTGCTGAAAGGGATTTTGTGGTTTACGAATACATCCCTGGAAGGTATGTCGAGGATGTTCTTGACACAGCAGGCAAAGCCCTGAAAAGGAAAATATTCAGGCAATTGTTTGAGCAGGCATTCACACTTGACAGCGCAGGGCTTGCAAAAGAGGAAATGCTAAGACCTTTGAAGAACGCGATACTGACACCGAAAGGAAAAATTGTCCTGATTGACTTTGAAAGGACTCACATGGTGAAAAAGCAAAGGAATGTAACTCAGCTTTGCTCATTCGCAGCAAAGCAAAGGATTGCCCCATTTAAGGACATAAAGCACTGGGCAAAGCACTACAAGCACAGCCCGACAAAAGGCAACTTTAAGGCGCTTTTAAAAGGTATTAACTTATAAAGGGGCAATTCATAATAGAGTGTTTAGATGAACCACAGCGAGAGGAAGGAGAGGATTGAGGAGCGACGCCAGCGCATGTATGAACACAGGCGAACCCAGCTTCTCCAAACACCTTTATTCTCCAGAGTCGCAAAACAGCTTGAGCAAAGCAGCATTCCGACATTAATCTTCAGGGATTACAAACTGGAATACGCAAACCCTGAAGCGCTCACGAAGATGGAGTACAGCTACCGCCAGCTTGACACGTTTAACAGGATGGAGCTTGACACAGGACCGAGCAAGAAGCGGCTTGATGAAATTCTCAAGTTCTCAACAAAAGCAGGGATTGAAGATGTTGAATTCAACTTCACAATGCCGACACTGGACAGAAAAGTGCTTTTAATGAGCCCTCAAATGCACTGGTTTGTCGCAGGAGGCGCAGAATACTGGATTACAGAGCTAAATGGCATTACAAAGATTGACCCTGCTTCTGCAACAGGAAAGGTTTACAGCTGGCTCCAGAGGATGTTCAGGCGCAATGTCTTGGTAAAGGACGCACCGTCACATCTTGATGAGGCCTTTGCGATGAAGCTGATATCGCCAATGGTTGACAAGAAAAACAACCTGCTTGTGACGCTGGATAATATGCGTAAAATTGATGATGAAGCTGTCAAAATGCTCGGGCATTACAGCACTGACCCTGCATTCAGCGACCAGATTTTTATCACTACAAGGCACCCTGAGATATACCACTGGGTAAACTATCAATCAAAAAAACTGCTTCAGAACATCTCACCAAACTGCCTTTACCTTCCGACTGAGCTTCCAAAGCGCCTGCAGCCTGCGCTTGTTCCGGTATGAAATCATTCTCAGAAAAAGTTTATTCTATCTGCAAGCGCATTCCAAAAGGCAAAGTCTCCACTTACCGCGAGATAGGCAATGCGCTGGGCGGCTATGGACAGGTTTACCGCGCTGTTGGAGTCGCATTGAAGAACAATCCTTATGCTCCCCGCGTTCCGTGCCACAGGGTTGTCTGCTCTGACGGAAGGATTGGCGGCTACAAGGGCGCAAAGTCAGGGAAAAAGCTTGCACAGAAGATTGCATTGCTCAAGAAAGAGGGCGTTATTGTAAAAGACGGCAAAGTTGCCGGCTTTGAAAAAAAGCTTTTCAGGTTCTGACATCACTTGCCAAATATCAGCCTGTAAGCAAGCTTGTATGAAATGCCTGCCTTCAGCATCTTTCTAATGGTTTTCATCTGATTGTAAGGCACCCGGATATTATAGAAAGTTCCAACTGAGCCGTTTTCAGGGTCTGGCGTTCTGTCAAGAATGCCATAGCTTGCTCTCCTGTCGCCGTCCCTTGGCTGCCCCACTGCCCCTGGATTGATTATGTAGACATGGTCTGGCATTAACCTCAATTCCCACACAGTGCTCTCAAACATCTGCTCATCCCTTGACGGCTCGCTGTCGCCGCAAAAAGGAAATTCAAGGTGCGGTGTTTTAGGGTCTTTTGAGTATTGGTACGCTTTCGGAAAATGGGAATGACCAACAAAACCTATTTGCTTTTTCATCTGAATCAGGGTTTCAAAGCTGTGGTTTAGCTGTATGTCCATCTTTTTTTTGTCGTGCAGTTCCATGCTCAATTCCCTGTCACAGTACTGCATCATCTTGGCATAATCAATGTTAACCTCATCATTGCCTTCAAAGAAAACGCTGTGGAATTCTGGGATTATTTTGCTGCACGGCGCGCCGTGGACATACATCTCATTTTCGTCGTCAAGCTGCCAGGGCAGGTTTATTAGATAGTCCATTTTCCTCTTGCTGAGCTGTTTTCTTGTCCATGCAAATGATTCAAGCGCATATTTGTTGGTGTTTTCGACAAGCGGGCTGTCAGGGTTGGTGACAACCTCGTCATGGTTGCCTTTCAGCGCAATAATTTTGTGCTTGCGGAAAAAATAAAGGACTTCATTTGGGTTTGGGCCATAGCCGACAATGTCCCCAATGCAGGCAATCTGGTCAATTCCGCCAAAAGAATCAGCCCTTGATTCAATGTCCTTAAGCACTGCCATCAAAGCTTCGAGATTTGCATGCACATCTGAAATGATTGCTATAACGCGATAGCGGTAATCAGTACCGTGAGTGACCCTGAGCGCTGCTGTCAAAGCTTCCAAACTCTTGAGTGCTTCTGCTTCGGTTAGAGCCATGCATTCCCTTCACCCACACAATAAGAATAATAACCAGAATGCCCTTTTTAAAGCACGCTGTTTAGCGCTTCTTTTTCTTGGTCTTCTTTATCTCGCGCTCAAGGTTGAGCTCGTCAAGAAGCTCCTTGTAGCGGTTCCTGATTGTGACTTCTGTTACTCCTGCGACATCTGCAACTTCCCTTTGCGTCCTTTTCTCGCCATGCATCAGCGCTGCAACGTACAATGACGCTGCTGCAATGCCAGTCGGTCCTCTTCCAGAGGTTAATTCCTCGTGCTGTGCCTGCTCAAGGATTTCAACTGCCTTGGACTGCGTCTCTGGCGATAATTTCAGTGAGCTTGCAAACCTTGCGATGTAGTCAGCTGGATTGCTTGGCAGGATGGTTATGCCGAGTTCCCTTGTCACGAAGCGGTATGTCCTTCCGATTTCCTTCTTTTCAATGCTTGACGCCTCTGAGAGCTCGTCAAGAGTCCTTGGAACCTCGTGGCGCCTGCAGGCTGCATAAAGCGCGCCTGAGACAACTGATTCCATGCTTCTGCCCCTGACAAGCCCGCGCTGGACTGCCTGGGTGTAAATCATTGCTGCCTCTTCCTCGACTGACTTTGGCAGCTTCAAATAGCTTGAAACCCTCTTTAATTCGGCAAGGGCTAATTTGAGGTTTCTTTCAATTGCAGTGCTTATCCTGTACTGCCATTTTCTCAACCTGAAGAACTTGTTCCTGTCTTTTGAGCCGAGCTGGAAAAGGTCTGCCTTCTGGCCGACTTCTGTTCCCAAGCCCTGGTCGTACTGCGTGTAGGTCATTGGCGCGCCTGTGCGGCGGTGCCTCTGTTCTCCAGAGCCCTCGCTCTCAAATTCGCGCCACTCCTGCCCGAACTCAACCATCTTGTCTTCGACGACAAGACCGCAGTCCTTGCAGATTATCTCCCCTTTTTCACGGTTTACGAAAAGATTAATGCCCGCGCATTCAGGGCACTTTTTTATGTAGTACACTTTGTGCACTCCCCCAACTTTTAGCTTTATCCCCTCACATCCGAACTATAATTCGTAATGTAGAGGAACTACCACCACAATGTATTTATACTTCTCCAAGCAGGCGGTTTATAAAGATTTATTCTCTCTAGAATATACTTCGCATAGAAAGACTTTTAAGCGTTGCGGTTCTTTTAGAGGAGCATGGTGGATGTTGTTCC
Source organism: Candidatus Nanoarchaeia archaeon (assembly GCA_041489925.1). Taxonomy (GTDB): domain Archaea; phylum Nanobdellota; class Nanobdellia; order Woesearchaeales; family ARS49; genus JAWAAW01. Next base: position 14,089 of record JBGPSD010000005.1, on the reverse strand, counting down.
AAAGGAGTTATTGGAAGTTCTTGCATGCCCTGAAGACAAGGCAGAGCTGAAAATGAAAAAAGACAGCACTGCGCTTGTCTGCACAAGATGCAAAAAGGAATATCCTGTAAAGAACGGTATTCCTGTTATGCTGCCTCAGCCTTAGAATTATTTCTTCTTCAGCCAGCTGGTTTCTTCAATTCCGTGCCTGAATGCGTGCCTTGCAAGCAGGTTTACAGAATACAGCGCTATTCCGACCGAGACGAACGCGAAAATAACCGCAACGATTTTGCCTGCGTATGTTTTTGGAGCTATGTCGCCATAGCCGACAGTCAGCATTGTCATTCCTGTGAAATAGAATGAGTCAATAAAGTGCCAGCCTTCTATAATCTGAAAAACAAATGTACCGAGTGCAAGAAGCACAACAAGGCTGAAAAGTGAAGCCATCAAAAGCATTCTTTCCCGGTTTAGCATATCCGTGGCTGCGAATGAGCTCATTTATATACTTTTTTATTTGGTCCTGAAGAAGCCAACAGTTGATTTGATAATTCTCCCTACTCTTGAAAGAACAGGCTTTGAGTAAAGCACAGCAAGGAGTATGCCTGCGATTATCATGAATACGTCATAGCTCTGCCTTGCCCAGTAATCGCAGCCCATTGGCGGTGTTGTGCAGGTTAACAACAGCCCGAACTCGTCAACAAACAATCCCATTCCCACACCAAAAAGCACTGCTGAGAGCTTGAACATGTGCTCCCTGTTTGTTGTAAGCGCAATCCAGTTTGCAATCGCGAGCAGTGCAAACCCATAGTAAAAGTGGTGTATGTGGTAAGTCCTGATGTACAGCCTGAGCCACTCAGGGCCGTATGTTACTGTAAGCCGTGATACTGCAAAGGAAAGCACAAAAGAGATGAATACTATGAATGGGGTTTGTTTTTTCCTGCGGATAATGTCCCAGTAAGAAATGCTCTTAAGGTCTTCAATGCTGTGCGCAGCCATAAAACACCGCTTGGAACCGCATGTTTTTTAAAGTATGTATTTGATTATGAGTAACATAATCGCACGGTATAATGCCGACGTCGCATATCCTGCAGCTCCGCAGAGCAAAGGATCCAGCGAGGTCGGCCAGTAATCGCAGTGTATAATGCCGACGTCGCATAACCTTGAAGTTCCGCAGAACGAGAGGTCTTGTGACGGAGGCAAGTAATCGCAAGGTATAATGCCGACGTCGCATAACCCGGTAGTGCGCCCGCCTTGAGAGCGGGTTCCGAAAGGAATTGTAGGTTCAAATCCTGCCGTCGGCGTATAAATATATAGTAGGTAACATATGTGAGGTTCAGGCAGGGCTCGTCAACTCGCAAGTTGACCGCTGTCTGGCCGTGCTCATCAGGGCACGGACATGGCTGGTCAACGAGCATCAGCGAAGTTGACCGCTGTCCTGCCGTCGGCGTATGGAAAAAAAGAGGAGTTTGTGGCAGAGGTTTACTCATGAGTTTGAGCACTTTACTGACCACATAATCCCTTTTCTGGTTATCATCCTTGCCCTCGTGCTCATTGTTGAAAACCCGTTCTGGACTCTGTATCCAATCAGCGAACACGGGCCGTGGATGACCATATTTGACTACATAATTGTTTTCTTCTTTGTTGTTGACCTTGTTTTCAAGTGGTTCAAGACAAAAAATGTCAGGAAGTTTTTCAAGCTGTACTGGCTTGACATGATTGCAGTGTTCCCGTTCTATCTTGCATTCAGGGCTTATGAGCAGGTGGCTGCGATTTTCGCAGTCGGTGAGCAGGTTGCAGAGAGCGGCCAGAAAGTCGCGCACGAGGCAGTCCTGCTCAGGGAGGCAAGGCTTATACAGGAAGCGGAAAAGCTCGCAATGGAAACAAGGATTGCAAAAGAGGCTGAACTGCTTGCAAAGGAGGCAAGGATTACTGCAAGGGGATTACGTGGCGGGCAAAACGTTCTCAGGGTGATGAAAGGAAGGCTTTATGCCTCGCACAGGGCAATGGTCGCGATACACAACGAGCACACCAAAGAGCACAAGGAAGGTTACTGAACAATAATGCCGTCAAGGTCTTTCAGGATATCTATTGCATAGCCGAGCTTTTCTTTTGTGTGCGCGTAAATTGTCATTATCGGCTCCCCTTTTTTCACAGAATCTCCGCAGTGGCGGTGGAGAAGTATTCCTGAGTCAGGGTCCCTTGGCGCCCCTGCCATCCTTGCTATGCGCGCGATTGAGATATTGTCAAGGGATTTCACCAGTCCTGCCTTTGGCGCGGAATAGGTGTACTGCAATGGGCAGGGCTTAAGGCTTTCAGGGTCAACATCTTTGCCGCCCTGCGCGCGAATCATGTCAACAAACACCTTGTATGCCTTGCCGCTGTTCAGGATTTCTGTCGCCATCTGCATTCCCTGCCCTTTTTTTGCTGCTCCTGCAAATTCAAGCGCGACTGCTGCCATTTCAAGGCTTTTTCTCCTCAAATCCTGAGGCGCCCTTGAATCATTCTTCAAGACCCAAAGGCAGTCTTTTGCCTCAAGGACAGGCCCTATGCCGTTTCCTATCGGCTCTGAGCCCTGCGTTATAATCGTGCAGACCTGAATCCCGAGCTCCTTTCCAAGGCGCTCAAAGTGGCCCTGAAGGTGGACTGCCTGCTTCCTGTCCTCAACTTTTGCGCCCTTGCCGACAGGAATGTCCATCAGCAGGTGCGTTGCGCTGACGCTTGCCTTTTTCGCCATAATCGATGCAAGCATCTGGCCTTCTGCGTCAATGCTTAGCGGGTGCTCGACTTTGATAATGCGGTCATCTGCAGGCGCAAGGTTGACAGAGCCGCCCCAGATTATGAAGCCGCCGACACTGTTGAGAATCTGGTAAAGCTTTGAAATCGGCAAAGAAACAGGGCACAGGACTTCCATTGTGTCTGCAGTGCCTGCCGGAGATGTTATTGCCCTTGAGCTTGTCTTTGGCACTGTCAGCCCTGCAGCGATTAGGATTGGGACGACAATCATTGTTGTCCTGTTGCCAGGCACTCCGCCAATGCAGTGGATGTCAACAACAGGCTTTTTCGCAATTTTCAGCTTGGTGCCTGTGAAAATCATTGCCTTTGTGAGGTTTATGATTTCATTGTCGCTCATTCCTGTTATGTAATTTGCAGTCACATAGCTCGCCAGCTCTATGTCGGTGAGCTGGTTTTTGCCAATGTCCTTTATGACCTCATAGATTTCGCTGTAGGTCAGCTCTTTTCCGTCGAGCTTTTTCCTTATGTAGCCGACGCTCTTTGGCTTTCTCGCGAGCTCGATTGACACAGTGTCTCCGTCTTTTGCGTACAGTGCGTCAAGAACTTCCTCAAAAAGCCCTATTGAGCCAGCCGGCACTGCCTTTTCGCTTTCCCCGATGTCAAGGACTGCGATTGTGTGGCGCCTGTCTTTCCTCACGAAGATGCGGTCATTGTGGTGCAGGTCAAGCATATCTGCGTCTTTCTCATTAAGAATTACGACCTGGACGTCGCCTGTAGCTATGTCCATATCCTTAACTCTCAGTTTCATTTGTTATCACTCGGTTGAGAGTTAAGGGCTTGAAAAAGCGCAGCTTTTTCATTGTCTTTGACTTTAAGCTTCATCCCCTGCTCCTCTTTTTTTATGCTTCTTCGTATTCCTGCCTGTAAATGTCAAGGAAGACCTTGAAGACCGCCATGATTATCGGTCCGATTACAAATCCTGCGACACCGAATGCCGCAAGCCCGCCCATGACTCCAACCAGGATAAGCACAGGGTGGACTCCTGCCCTGTCGCCGATAAGTGTCGGCTTGAGCACATTGTCAATGCCTGAAATTATGAAGAATCCGTAAACCAGCAGCCCTATTCCTTTCCAGACAGATGCTGGATTTCCTTCTGCAGAGCCTGCGAGAATCATCGCAACTCCTGCAGGAATCCAGATTATTGTTGTTCCTATGAATGGGATAAGCGCGCATAATGCCATTGCCATGCCCCATAACAGCGGCGATGAAACTCCGAAGAGCCAAAATCCAAGCCCGCCGACAATGCCCTGTATGACTGCAATCACAAGAGTGCCGTATATGACCGCCCTTGCAGTGTCCTGAAGCCTTTTGAAAATGTGGTCCCTGTGCCTTGGATGTATTGGCAGCAGGTCTTTTACGTGCTCAACAAGGCTTTTACCATCCCTAAGCAGGTAAAAGACTGCGAAAAAAGTGACAAAGAGGTTGATAAAAATTAATGGCAGGGCAAAAACAATGTCAGCGATTTTCTGCATTATGAACCCTGTTGCCTTGCTTATTGTGTCGCTGACATAATATTTCACGTCAGGCTGCTGGAGATAGACCTTGATTCTGCTTTGGAAGCTGCAGAGGAAGTTCTCGTTTTGTGCAGGGCACGCAATGTCTATGAATTCGCCGCTCATTATTTTCTGCTTTGCCCTGACATATGTGTATGTTGCGTCAGGTGCTGCTGATTCGACGACAAGGAACAAGGGTCCGATGAACAATAACAGTATGAGTACTGAAACCAGCGCTGCGCACACGTTCTTGTACTTGATGTGTTTGTTCAGCCAGCCGTAAAGCGGGTAAAAGACATAAGCTACAACCGCGCTTGCCAGCAGCGCATTGATGAACGGCCTTGCAACCCAGAATGTGAGGGCTGCAACCAACACAAACAATCCTATGAAGAAGTACTTGAACACCCCGTCTTTTGGAAACCTCTGCGTTGCCATCGTCGTCTTAGTTCGCGACAGGGTTTATAAATGTTGCTTTAAGAATGCGGGCTGCGATATTCGAAGCATATTCCCTAGAAGTAAAAACTTTATAAAGAGCGAATTTAACCTTGTTTACGGTGGGTGGATGACTGGTTTGCAGAAACTTGAAAGGCGGGTTGAAATTTCCCTTGAGCGTATTCTTGAGATGGGGCTTGTCAGCATAGCTAACAGCAAGGATAAAAGGCTGAGAAGGAATGTTGCAAAGCAGTTGCTTGCAGCTGCCATTCTTGCATCGCCTTTGAATGATGATGATTTCATCAGGAAGGCTCTTGCGCTGTATGCAGGCAAAACTGCAAGGCATTATGTTTTCAAGCCAAAAATGCATTACACTGCAAAGCCCGCTGTAAAAAAGCCAGAGCCTGAAACGCAGTATCACACGCCAGTTCTTGCAGTAACACCAGCGCCGGTTGCAAAGCCAAAAATGCATTATGAAGCAGCGCCTGCAGTAACGCCAGTGCCTATTGCGAAGCCAAAACCTGCAAGAGATTACTCACCTCCTGCACCGAGAATTGAACGAGCTGAAAAGCCAGCAGGGCTTGAACAAAGGGTTGAGAGCACTCCTGCCGCCTCTGAAAAGAAAATGACCATTGCGAGGATTATCCGCAATGCTGTGTTTGAGGTTTATAACTTTGTCCCTGACAATGAAAGGGTTCAGTCATACAGGGCAAAATACAAGGATGTCATTGCAAAACACAGCATAAAGACAGGCAGACGCCAGCAAGTCGCAAATCCTGGCAGTATGGCATACGCACTCGTTGAGCTTTTGAGGCAGGAAAAGGACAGCACAATCCATCCAAGGCTCGCAAGTGTCAGCGGAAAAGTCCTCACTATCGAAGATGTGAGGGTGATGGGCAAAATGTCATATGAGCAAATGCGCACCTACCTGCAGGATGAGAAGTTCAAGAAGGCTCTTGGCAATGTGGTCACGAGCAGTCAGGGCGGCGTGAAAACTGCAGGGTATCTTCTGGAAAATGTTGAAGCCGCACTCGGCATGGTGACTGGTAATGCCCAAAGGTAAGTTCTACGGTGCTGTTACCGCAGCGGATTATGACAAGGAATACCTTTGCGCGATGGAAGTGCCGCAGGTTTTCCCCTGCGTTGACGCTGTTGACATTTACGAGGGATTCTCAAGGCACAGGAACCTGAACAGGACACTTGGCGTGGAAAGCCAGACTTTCAGGGACATGATTCACGTCGATGATGTTGGGCTTTTTCAGCGGTTGAGCCTTGAGGAGCTGGCTAACGCGTTTGACATCACGGATACGGCGCCTGTCCAGGAGTTTTTCAAAAGCAAGTATGGAAACAGCCTTGGCTCATCAAAATCAGTCCTTATCGCAGACTTTCAGGCGTATGTTGAGCAGGCAAGGGAAAAAATCTTCAAGTCATATCCTGAAAACAATGGCCAGGTTGCATCGCTGCCATTCCTCCGGATTAATTGCATTGCAATGCCTGAATATTTCAGGGTCAAGGGCGGGATTCCAATAAGCCTGTTGAAGGATGTTTACACCGCAATATCAACAGACCTCAAGGAAACAGCCCTGCTTCCAAAGAACAGGCGCTCAGGGCTTGTAAGCCAGCGCTACCGAAACCTCGCTTTTATCGAGGAACAGAGAGAGCCTGGCGAGGAATACCTGCCGATAAGGAAGGCATTGAGGGCTACAAAACCTTATCTTGATTATCACAGGATAAAGCACGCGGCAGAATATCACCAGGTTGCGACAATAACGCGCAACAACCGCGTCTTTTACAAATTTGCAGACCTGAAGAAACTCATTGACGAGCAAAGGTTTGCAAAAGAGGGCAACATTGTCAAGAGGGCTGTTGAAAGGGAGCTTGCCAAATCAATCCCGCACGGATTGCTGAGCAAGTGGGTTGCTGCAGGGGTTGTTTCGTACACAGCCGTTCTCGGCGTTGTTGGCAATTCTGACTTTGAGAAAATCGAAAAGGTAAGGGACCAGCTTGAGCAGGTAGGGGTGAAGGTTTCTGAAATAGATGTGGACCACGTATTTGATATTATCAAAAAGGGAATCAACCTCGACCCCCCAAAGAACAGGGTGGAGGATGCAATCCCGTATTATTTCAAGAAAGTCGCAAATGCCAGGGTAATGAGCGCGGAAAAGCAGAAGGAAATCTGCAACACGATGAATGAGCACAGGGAAAAATTCATGTATCTCACGCTCAGGAACCCCCACGCCGCAGCTGCGGTCGCAAAGGAGATTCTCTCGCTTATTGAGTCAGGGGATTTGCGCCAGTCAACAAGCATTTTTGAGTGCGACGCGTATAAGGCAAGCGCGAAGATGGGCGCCTGGAAAAGCGTCACAGCCAGGCTGGAACTGCGCGCTCAAAGGGCTGTGAATCTTGAGAACGCGCTGAAAGAGAAAACAGGCAAAAGCAGGGAGAGTTTACTGAAGGAGTACGAGCGGCTTGAGGACGAGGTTGTGCAGATTTACAGGATGAATAAGTTCCGGCCGCGAACCCTTATTCCTATTGTCTCAAGATACGTCGCTGACAAACCGCATATTGGTTCGCGTGACCGCCGCAGGGAGGCAATCAAGAGCTACGCAATTTACCGCGAATCGCGCGACACCCTTGTCCTGCAGATTGCAAAGCTAAGCGCGTTCTGGGCAAAGAAATACGCGACAAGGGGAAAGCACGGCAGCTTCACCGACCGCTGGATTGACCTGATAAGCCACGCAAACCTGGGCGCCATGACTGCAGTTGACAAGTGGGACCCTGAACTCGGAAAACTGACAACATACGCAAGCTGGTGGATAAAGCAAAGCGTCACCAGATATATTGACGAAGTGCAGGGGCTTGGGTTGCGAAGGCCTATTCACATAAGGGCGCTACTAGGAAAGTATCTCCAGGAAGTTGATAAATTTATCCAGACCAACTACCAGGAGCCGTCAATAAATGAAATTGCGGAAAGAATGGGCATGACGCCCTGGCAGATGTGCAAGCTCAGAGGCTGGGCAAAAAGGTTTTCATCCATTGACAACGCAATTTCAGAGGACGATGACTCTGTAATCGGCGATTTTCTTGGGCGGCTTGACCCCAGGCTGGAAAGCGCTGGCGAGGCGCTGAACAACCAGGAGCTCTGGGGATATCTTGAGCAAATTCTCAAGCCAAAACAGCTGCAAGTAATTCGGGAAAGGTTTGTCCAGCGCAGGACTCTCGAGGAAATCGGGGAAATAATGAAGGTGACAAGGGAGCGTGTCAGGCAGATTGAGAAAGTTGCGCTTGAAAGGCTTCAGCACCCCCAGCACAAGCAGGCACTGGAGCGCATCGCCAGCTCATCAAACGTATTGGACGAAACCAAAGAAGCACAAGAACCAGGCAGCGCAGCTAATTTCATATAACTTGGTCTATGGCTGGTCTCTGTGGCGGAGCCACCCCATTTGTAGTCGTTTATTCCTCAGAAAGTCCTGATGAGCCCGGCCAGACAGCGGTCAATTGCGATTGACGAGCCTGTCCGTGCTCATTCGCTGATGCTCATGAGCCCGGCCAGATTCGAACTGGCGACCTCCTCGACGTCAACGAGGCGTTATGACCGCTAAACTACGGGCTCGAATAGGATAGCGTTCCCTCTGCTCTGTATTTAAAGATTTTGAAAAAAATAAAATTAATCGAGCAGATTGCCCCAGTCGCCGTCAGACGCAGATGATGCCATAGTTACCTGCGGCCTTTCAACGCGCTGCAGCTTTCCGCCTGTGAGCGTCTGCAAATCCAGAGTCATCTGAATTTCGCGCTCAATGTTTTTCAGCATTGGCTCGTCTTTTTGGGTGCAGAAGCTGATAGCGTCGCCTTCCTCTCCAGCGCGTCCGGTTCTTCCGATACGGTGGATGTAGTCCTTTGGGTTTTTCGGAAGGTCGTAGTTGATGACGTGCGAGACGTCGTCAATGTGCAGTCCCCTTGCCGCAACGTCTGTGGCGACGAGGATATTGAACCTGCCTTCCTTGAAATCCTGGATTACAACGTTCCTGCGCTGCTGGCTCAGTGCTGAGTGCAAACTTCCGACACAGAATCCCTTGTTTCTGAGGATTCTGCCGAGCGAGTCCGCCCAGCTCTTTGTGTTGCAGAAAATTATGGATTTCTTCACGTCAGGCTTTCTCAAAACCTTCACGAGCGTGTCAAGCTTTTCCTTCTGGTCAAGCCCGTAGCACACCTGCCTGATTTTCTTGACTGTGATTTCGTCCTGCTCGAGCATAATCCTTTTCGCGTCAGGCTTCATGCAGTCCTCTGTAAGCATCACGATTTCCGCAGGCATTGTTGCCGAGAACATTGTTGTCTGCCTGTCCTTTGGGGTCGCGCTCAGGATCCTGTGAACGTCTTCTATGAATCCCATGTCAAGCATTCTATCTGCCTCGTCAAGGACAACCCAGCGAATCTTTGAAAAGTCAATCGTGCCGCGCTCCATGTGGTCAAGAATCCTTCCTGGAGTTCCGACGACAATCTGGACGCCCTGCTCAAGCTTCTCCATCTGCGGGTTTATGCTGACTCCGCCGTAAATCGTTACGGACGTGACGTTTTTGTCAAGCTTCCTGATTTCCTTCTCTGTCTGCAATGCGAGCTCCCTTGTGGGCGCGAGGATCAGTGCCTGCAAGCCGTGAGGGTGCAAATGCTCCATTATTGGCAATAAGAATGCTATTGTCTTTCCAGAGCCTGTCTTGGAACGGACTATAATGTCCTTTCCTGTCATCATGACAGGGATTGTCTTTTCCTGGACATTTGTTGGCTCTGTAATATTTTGTTTGCTTAATGCCTCTATAAAGTGAGGCTTCAAATTCATCTCTGTAAATTTCATTGTTTCTGCTCCGAAACCAAGTTACCCGGTTTCTACCTTTTGTTTGCCATTGACAAAATCTCGCCAATCTCGATTGGCGAAGAACTCGACAAGCCCTGCTTGTCAAGTGATAGACCAGGAAGAACAAGTCTTCCAACACAGCACCAGTTTTCTTGTGCCGTGCTACCTTTTGTCTCTGCTGTATACAACCTATATACTCCAGTATATAAATGTATCGTTTTGATGTTTAAAAGCATTTATATACAATATATGCCCCAACAGGGGCATGGAAAAGAGGTTTGATGCAATCGTAATAGGCGCGGGTTCTGGGCTGATTATTTCCGCTTATGCTGCTGAGCGCGGGTTAAAGGTGGCAGTTGTTGAGCAGGGTGCTTTTGGCGGCACTTGTTTGAACCGCGGTTGTGTGCCTTCAAAGATGCTTATCCGCAGTGCAGATGTGATGGACGAGATAAACCGCGCGCAACTGCTCGGAATAAAAGCAAAGGTGGAGGGCATTGACTGGAAAGCGATAATTAAGCGCGTTTCAGAAACTGTTGACACAGAGGCAAAGGAAATAGAGCAGGGAAACAGGGAAGCAAAAAACGTCACTGTCTACAAAACAACTGCAAAATTTGTCGGAAAGAAAAAGCTAAAAGTTGGAAAGGATGTAATTACAGCTGACAAAATATTCATCTGCGCAGGAACAAGGCCTTCAATACCGCAGATTCCTGGTTTGGACAAGGTAAATTACATAACTTCTGACGAGGCTCTCAGGCTGCCAAAACAGCCCGCAAGCCTTGTAATAATAGGGGGCGGCTACATTGCTGCAGAACTGGCTCACTTCTTTGGCTCTATGGGCACAAAAGTGACTGTTTTGCAGAGGAGCGGCTGGCTTGTCACAGCAGAGGATTCTGAGATTGCGCAGGCATTTACCAGGGTTTTTGCGAAAAAGCACAATGTCATACTTAACGCAACAACAAAAAGGGTCTTCAAGCAAGGCAAAAACATCGCGGTAGAATACTCTGTTGGAAAGCAAAAGCGCATTGTTGCAGGCGAGCAATTGCTTGTCGCCACAGGCAGGATTCCAAACACTGACATCCTTGACGTTGCAAAGACAGGAGTGCTAACTTACAAGCCTGGCTTCATAACGACAAATGAGTTTATGGAGACAAATGTCCCTGGCATTTGGGCTATTGGCGACATTGCAGGGGTGTATTTGTTCAAGCACTCTGCCAACCTTGAGGCTTCCTTTGCTGTTGAAAACGCGCTTAATCCAAAACAAAAACACAGGGTTCCTTATGACGCAATGCCCCACGCAGTGTTTTCCTCGCCCCAGATTGCAGGTGTTGGAATGACAGAGGAGGAATTAAAGGAGAAAAAGATTCCTTATGTTGTGGGCAGATACAGGCATTATGACACTGCCTATGGAAAGTCAATTGAGGACAAGGACGGGTTTGTGAAGGTTCTTGCTGATCCTAAAACAAAAGCGATTCTTGGCTGCCACATACTTGGCTCTGATGCTTCAATTTTGATTCACGAAGTTGTTGTTGCAATGAAGGGGAAATTAGGCGTTAATGGGATTTTGCACGCAATCCACGTCCATCCTGCACTGCCAGAAGTTGTGCAGAGGGCTTTCTGGAACGTCAAGAACCATCAGGGTTCTTGAGCGTGCTCGGAAACACCCGTAAGTGTTTCCGACATATCAAGTTCTGATTTTGCCGAAGTTTTATAAGCGGAATATTTGTATCGGTTCATATGGCAGGCATTGAAGAGGCAGTCAAAAATTGCTGGGCAGACAAGGTATTCTACAACCCTGACAACCAAGTCTGCGACACTAATGCCAAATGCCCGCACAAGTACGCAGGAAACAAGTGCAGGAAGCACGGCCCAAGGCCACGCGGCGAAACAATGATGATACGAAAAACAGAGCAGGCTGCACAAGTCAAGCCAACCCCTGAGCAGTGCGCATTGGGAAGCAAGGTTTTCCTTTTGGGAGGCGCCTGCACTGCAGATGATTCAATGTCCTGCAAATACAAGACTGAAGCGAGATTCACTGGCAGGTCCAGCAATCCTGAATTCAAGAGCAGACAGTTTGCGAAATGCATCAGATACAACTTGGAGGCGTGCCCTGAAACAAGGGTTCTTTATCACAAGGGGGTTTGCCTCGCAACAGGAACTGCCGCGTGCCCCCACCAGCAGCTGGAACTGATGATGCCTCTGGTTGAAAACGGCAAAGAGTACGCTTACTGCGAGAGATTCAACGTCTGATATGCTCAGTTTCTGACAAAGTTTTATAAACAACAAATTGCTAATTTCGCGCATGGCTGATGAAAAAGGCAGCATTGATGACAGGGCGCTGAGCGAATCAAAAAGGATAGACAGGGTTGGGCTGTGCAAGAAAACCGGAATATTCTACAATCCTGAAAAGCGCTCGTGTGGTGTCAGTTATCCGTGCGAATTCAGGGTTGAAACGGCACATGGCGCGTATAAATATTACACCTGCAAAAAGCACAATCCCGAACTGAACACTAATGCAAAGCCTGTCTGATTTCTGACGCAGATTTATAAAAGCCCGAGAAGTATTGTTCTATATGGGGATTCCAACCGAAAGCGGGTGTGAACGGCAGTATTTTGACCAGCCTTCAGGCATGTGTATGGGCGCGTATGACTGCGCACATAAGGGCGATGAATTAAAGTGCCTTCTTTACACAAAACCAAGCGCGCCGCGAAAAATGGTTGTGGCAGGACCTCATGAGGAAACAAAAGCAGATTTGCCGCCTGTGAAACCCGCCGCAAAACCAGTCAGGGAAATATCCTCTGTAATGCCCAAGATTGTTCCTGAAAAGCCCAAACCAACCAGCGAAGACTGCGCAAATGGCGGAAAGAATTATTTTAAGCAAACTTCAAAAGGGGGCGTTTGCGTAGCTGAAACCTGCCCTTATCGGACCAAATTCACAGTTGAAATCACTGTAAAAAGGGGCGGAGAAGTTGACAAAAAAGATCTTCCAATCTGCATTGCCCATTCAATAGACGGGTGCCTTGCTGACGGCAACAAAAGCCTTTTCTACGAGGGCGCAAACGGCTGCATCGCAGCAGAAATAGCAGAATGCCCTGAGCAGGACACTGAATCAACCAACAGTATGGGCGATATTGTTGTCTGCTTCTGCAAGAAATATTCTGTTTAACTCAAATTATCATTTTTCTTCAAGCAGCTCATAGCCTACTTTAACAAGCGCGTCTATGATTTCTTTTCCCCTTGGCGCGTCGCTGAAAACCATGTGTGAGCCCCTGCCGCCGCGGACAATTACCCCCAGGTTCCACTCAGGCATTTTGCCTTTTTTCTCAAGCTTGGTCTTAACAGGCAGCCTGCTTTGTATAATCGCGTAAATGCTCTCAACAAGCGAAGGGCTGACAGGAACTTTTTGCTGGGCGCGGCGCGGGTCTTTCACAAAAATAGGATAATCATGAACCGCCAATGGCCCTCCTTTAAATTTCAGCTTCACATAGCTGTTGTCAGCAGGAAAGCTCTGCGCACTATGATATTCGTGCATAACCGTGAAAAAACCAAAGGGTTTCTTAAAGCTTCTGGCGGCTAGATTTATATATCTCGACAGCCCACACCCGAACAGAGGTGGTTTTTATGGCTAAAGAGGAAAAAACAAGTATTCGTAATGTTCTCGCAGCGCTTATCGGGCTGCTGAGCTTTGGTATTGGAAGCGTGGCTGTTTACGAGCTGTTTACAGGCGTTATCTCGCGCAGGTGGCCTATTCCTGTAGAGTACGCAGGGCTTGCAAACGTCGGCAGTCTGCTGATATTCCTGCCCGCAATCTGGCTCGCGCTGATAGCATTATTGCTGAAGGAATAAGAACGCGCGCGTACAATTAATCATCCAGGAAACGGCCGTATTTCAGCGCCATTACTGCTGTGCCTGCTATTGCGCCAAACCATGCGCAAGCCAATAAGCTGAGAAGCGGCATGCACTTGAATATTTCTGAAATCACAGCAGGATTGCAGGTCTGCGGGCTTGTCGCTGTGACATATCCTGAGACAACTGCACCTATTGCGGCTGCCCAAAATATGATGTTAAAATACGTCCTTTTTCTTATTAAGCGTATCATAAACGCCCACGCCGGGAGGTGATGCTTTCCGAGCCCTTTTAGCCTCGCAAAAACAATTTTTAGGAAGGAAATGATAGCAACTATTTAATTTTTTCGTCAGGATTGTAGCGACAATGTAACCACAAGAAAAAAAGCGTTTGTGACTACAAGTGGACTACAAAATAAATGCGTACTAAAGCTTAAAAAGCCGCGACTGTGTATTACATCATTGTGAATGCTACACCACAAAAAGTTTGGATGGGTCGTGCAAAAAGAGCAGCGCTATTCTTTTCTGTGCCTATTTTATTGGTATTAATCGCATTATATGACCCCCCCCCCCCCCGTTTTAAAATTGAGGGTTTCCGGGGTAGTGCCTTGAAGGTTCGTGGTTTGTGACCCTTTTAAAATAAATGAGTGAAAGGCCAGAAAGTTTGGGAATGTTGCCCAACGGCGCGTATTTTTTTTTT